>NZ_JBBMXV010000005.1 GCF_037996645.1 Halalkalicoccus tibetensis | reverse complement strand
TCAACCACCACAGAAGACCCTCCAACACTCCAGGAAGGGCTTACACAGTTCCTCGAGGCCAAAGCCAAAGGCGACGACTCAGGCAACTACCGGCGCAACGCGAAGCGCGTGATAACGCGCTGGATCAACTGGCTTGAGCAACGGGACATCGAGAGCTTCGAACAGCTCGATGAAACCGTTCTCGCTCACTACGCCGAACACCTTCGTCGACGTGTCGCCGCAAACGAAGCCGAAGCAACGGATGGAGGAATAGCTCGCTCAACTGCCTGGACCTATTATAACACGATCTCTGCCTTCCTCAGGTGGGCTTCTAAATGGGGCTATCTCCAAGAGAACTACGCACGATCCGGGCTCGCTCAGGAGTCGATGCCTGACCGATCCACAACACAACAGTCCCAACAGCAGTTCTGGACCCCAGATCAACGAGAGCAGATTCTCAATTACGTCAACAAACGAGCTCATGATGCTATCGACGAGAAAGGTCTCGACGCCGAGAT
This sequence comes from Halalkalicoccus tibetensis, assembly GCF_037996645.1. Taxonomy (NCBI): domain Archaea; kingdom Methanobacteriati; phylum Methanobacteriota; class Halobacteria; order Halobacteriales; family Halalkalicoccaceae; genus Halalkalicoccus; species Halalkalicoccus tibetensis. The sequence goes on along the minus strand of NZ_JBBMXV010000005.1, from coordinate 97,629 downwards.
AGAAGCACGCGATCGAGCCCTCGTCGCTGTACTGGCGTTTACCGGCGTTCGTGGCTCTGAGATATTCCGTTCCGAACACGACAACCGCACCGGTCGTCAGGGCATTCGCTGGCGTGACGTCGACCTCGAGGAGCAGACGATCTCTGTACTTGGAAAGAACCAGCAACGCCAGTCAGCGTGGCTTCTCGAGCAGGCGATTCCCGCGGTCGAACGCTATCGGACGATCAGCGATCCACCATCGGATGACTGACCCGTTTTTCCGACGAGACACGCACCATCACTTTACGAGTGCGCTCGCACCCGTCTTCGCGAAGTAGAGAATGAGGATGAAGAGTCGATAGAAGCGATTCTCGAGGAGAATTCAATCGAGGAGGTGCTGCGGGAATACCAGATCACGCCACCCGCGATCACGACAACGGGTGCCCGAAGCGTGATGAAACGACTCTGTGAGGCCGCAGAGCTCAATATACCGACTCCACCGGAGGGTCCCGGCTATCTCCAACTCCATGGTGCTCGCCGTGGGATTGACGATACGTTCTATCGAATGGATCGTGGGACTACGCAGGACTTAATGCGCCATCAGAGTCTCGAAACAACCAAAGACCACTATTCACATATCAATGCGACTGAGGGGGCCAAACGCGCGAGTGAGATGCTAGATCAGAGTGAAGACTAGTTATCTCGGCCGAAAGCGCCTGGTAGCTGTGTTCTCTACAGGAATTAGGCCAATGCCTGGGGTCAACCCCGAGGTAGTTCACAAAACTCCCGTTACTCCGTACTAGGTGAGTACCCCATTTCTATGAGTTCGTTGAGGACGTCCTCTTGGTTCTGTAGTGCAGCCCGGTATACTGCTTCACGAACATCGAATTTGGGGACATCCCGCCCGAAGGCAGTTTCAACGTCCGTAAGGAGTTGGCGCTCGCCCTCGATCACGTCATCGTGAACAAAAAAAGTCAGCCGCTCGTCTCGTTCAAACTGCACTGACTTATCCTGAATTGCTCGCCGAACGATGTAGGGCTGTTTCTGTTCCACCGGTCCTAGATCTCTATCCTCACCATGCGAAGGAGATTCAGCTGACGGAGGTCTCGTTTCGTTCAGCTGGTCTTCAGTAGCCGACGTGGGTTCAGACTCAGACTCAGATTCGGAAGTCGTTGTCTCCTTTTCGTCCTCGTCGGCTGGTTCATCACCCCATAGATCGTCACCCGAGCCCGATTTCAGGCCAGTCATACTTGGACCTCCTTGGTTCCACGTTCGTGATCTAGACGACCTGGTTCAGGAGGATTTGGTGCATCGACGTTTCCTTGCGCTTCGAGATGACGAGCGAGTTGATCGAACTGAGCCAATGTCTCAAGTTCATAGTCACGCTGGCGATCGCGATGGGTATCGATATAGGTAAAGGCGCTGCATTTCTTGCGCCAGCACCCTTCTAACAGGGAGGTTCGATCACGGAAGATCACTGGGACATCAAAGCCCTGTGACTGGATCTCCTCGATAATTGCATCTTGATCTCGAGTCCCTTTCACTCGATTCGGGACTGCGGCGAGGACGCCAATGTTGATCTCTAACTGTTCTTCGAGGTTCGTAACTAAGTCGTCCAAGCCACTGACCGACGCTTGGCCCTTCCCAGACGGCTCAAGTGGGAGAACTAGGTTCCGAGTGGCATCTAAGGCATTGTATAGTTGTGGACCCGAGCTCGCCGGTGGATCAACAATCAAGACGTCATACTGCTGGTGAACGTTTGCTTCCCGTAGCACTCGCTGTAGCTGTGTCCACATCGGGAATGATTCACCGAAGTCGCTTCGTGCCTCCTGCTCTTTTCGGAGCGCCTCACCAAGATCCTCGAGTCGATTGTGTTCTGGAATGATATCGACACCGTGCTCAACGGTCTGTATCAAATCCAGGAAATCCCCCTTCTCACGGTTGACGAGATGATGAACCAGTGTATCAGTCTCACTATCTGCCCGGTCCTGATCTACGTCGAATAGATAGCTCAAATCACCATCTTGTGGATCTAAGGGGATCACGAGAACGTCTAATCCTGCTCGGGCGTGTGCGACGGCTAGGTTCGCGCTAAGTGTTGTCTTCCCTACGCCCCCGGCTTCGCTGTATACTGCATATGAGAGCATTGAGCAAATCAGAGAGCGCTTGAACCATAAGCTTTCGTCAGACAATGCAAATCAAGCCAACATGTGATAGTAACGTTTGCACCATTCGTTTGAAGCAAGTGTTTGTAACAAGCGTTTGTAGTAATATCGTGGAATCACGAACATTCTACTTTGCTATTTGGAGGATAGAAGGCTTAAGACAGACAATTATAGCGGGTATGGCGTTTGCAATGGCCATTTGAAATAGGCGTTTGTAACGTATGGTTGTAGCAGCCCTTTCAAATTCTACGCGACCTATTCAACAGCCGCCTTTTCGTGCACAGCTGTGGATGTCTAGATCACAACCTTGTGCAACTAGAGTCATCTTCTCTGGTCATTGTTGCACAAGGCGATAATCAATAGTATCCAGTGTGCGCCAATTATTTGGTGGTAGAGTCTGTAGTAAGAGACAATGACTTGGACGGATCAACCCGCTGCTGATCGTGTCCAGTGGGTCGCAGAATCGCTGAGCGAACCCCAGACCGCACATTGGGTCGCTGACGAGGCGGAGGTCTCACCAGCAACTGCCAGAAAATATCTCGAGAAGCTTGCTGATGAGCGTCAACTGAGACGGCTTGAGAATGGAGAACGGACGCTCTACTCGCCAGATCATGTTACACAGTATCTCGAAGAGGTACGAGAAGTCTATGAGGCTCACTCTGTAGATGAGTTAGCGCAGTCTCTCAATGAAATTCGCACCCAAATAGAGTCCTGGGAGGCAGCGTACGACGTTTCAACTCCAAATGCGCTCCGTGCTACGATCACTACTGTTGATCAAGCAGAAGCTGAACGGCGCCGTGATATCGCAATCGAATGGGACCACGTCGAAACGCGTCTCGATATCATTGAAGATGCTCTGAAGCTCTATGATCGATTTCCAGATGATCGACAAGTAGTAGCATAGCTATAGTATATGCCTCCAGGTCCTAACTATCACGGGAACATCTATTCATCTCTCAAAGATGTACTCCAACGAGTTCCTCAAATAGACAGTAACCGAGTTTACTATCGCCCTTCGAGTGCTGACAAGCGCTATCTAGAGGCCTACGTACGTCCTGACCGGCTTGATTCACCGATCGGGTCTGAGGACCCGACAATCACGGTCAAGTGGACACAACACCCATCTCCGGATGAATTTCGGATTGACTACGCCGATCCAAATATCCAGTTCCACTGTGGCTGGCATCAGGATGATGATCATCCAGAATATGGAGAGATGCATTTCCAGTATGATCATCCGGGGCTCGATAAGCCAGTGTACCAGGCGGCCACTGTTGAGGCTACTACGCCGCCTCGAATCCTATGGGACGTACTCGATCAACTCTTTGTCGAAATCATTCCGTCAGTTGCAGCACCCCTATACCGGTAACTGACCCTATTTGCGTATCTCAAGACTAGAGGATCATCAGTTCGAGAGAGCTTCCTGCAGACATATTGAAGCGAATGAACATTGATCAGTGAGCCGATTTTCACGACATAGAGAATGTGAAGGGGAGGCTCGAGTGTATTGGACAACGATTCTCGGAGGCCAAAAAGCGAGAGAGGTCCGCTGGATGGATAATCGACGGAGCCAGGAATCCCAACACTCACACAGCGGTTTTCCTGAGTTATCCACACGAAGGGGAGGTGAAGAGAGAGCGAGAACCACCTCACACAGCAGTTTTCTTGAGTTGACTACGAGAGACAACTTCTCATTTCATCTCGAGTGTACGGTACTACTACTAGCTATTATAGTTCTAGTGGTAGTAGTAGTAGTTGCTGGTATCAGCGAAGAGAGAAACCACTAGACAGCACGGTATCTGACAGCAGGTTTCCCGAATAACCTGTTCTCATTCTGTCTCTTGCTTATATACTAAGCTGGTTCACGCTACCAGAGAGAATTGAGCCGTAACTCAGGAAAACCGCTGTGTGAGGGTGGGGGATTCTATGGAACTCCGGAAACCCATGAAACTCAGGAAAGACTATTGTGGTGGAGTACGTCACCTCTTCTCATCGTGGACGACGTTAACTCGATCTTTGCTGATGATGTGGAACTCATCAAGAATGCCGAGGTACTGGAAGAGGATTACACACCGGAACAGATCCTTTGCCGAGACGATGTTCTCCAGCAGTACACCAGCGTTTTCAAGCCGATATACAAGGGCCGCCCTCCACAGAATGCATTCCTGTACGGTGACACTGGAGTCGGGAAAACAGCTGCCACAAAGTACCTCCGAGAAAACCTTGAGCGAGATATTGAGCGTAAGAACGAACAACTTGCTGAAGATGAGCAGATCACCCTCAATGTTGTCTGGATCAACTGTGAGAACTTCACCACAGGCGATCACAAAACATCCTCCTACCAAGTTGCAGTCGGTATCGTGAATCGACTTCGTGACAAAGGTAATCGGATTACTGGCACCGGTTACGCCCCTCAGGACGTCTACGATATCATGTATGAAGAGCTCGATAGCTTAACAGGGACTGTTCTTGTGATTTTAGACGAAGTTGATAAAATCGGAAACGATGACACACTTCTCTATGAGCTCCCCCGATCTCGTGATATTGGCTATGTCGATGACGTACGTGTCGGTGTTATTGGTATCAGTAACGACTATACATTCCGAAAGAACCTCTCTCCTAAAGTGAAGGACAGTCTTTGTGAGACCGAAATCAAGTTCCCAGCCTACAACGCCCAGGAACTTCTAGACATTCTTCATGCTCGTGCTGAGTTGGCACTCTACGATGAGGCGTACAACTATGAAACGATCTCTCTTTGTGCAGCACTTGCGTACCAGGAAGCTTCGGGAAGTGCTCGACGAGCGATTCGCCTCCTTCGACGCTCCGCGGAAATCGCCGAGGAGAACGGATCCGAACAGATTGAGGAAGCTCACATTCGCCAGGGCGACAAGGACCTAGAATATGGCAATATCGTCGAATCGATCGTTGATCAAGATGATGAGAAGCTGTATATCCTCAAGGCCCTCGCCCATCTCGAACAGGCGGGCCTTACACCAGCTCGTACTCGCACGATTCATACTGCATATGCTCGAGTCGTCCACACTTACGATACTACAGGCAAGGATCCTCTTACCCAACGTGGTATGTTCAATCATCTTTCTAAACTCGTGATGTTTGGGTTTGTGAATACTATTGACCACAACAAGGGCGTTGGTGGTGGTCAGTGGAATGAACATGAGTTTAGCGACGATGTTGATCCAGATAAAGTAGAGGACGCTTTTGCTGACCGCAATCTTGAATGGCTGGACATCGACGTTCGCGGGATCGACAATTAACTCAGGAAAACCGCTGTTAGAGGCCATAGATAGTGATTCCCACTCAAAGGTAGCAGTTTCTACCAGGGGGATGGCTGACAATCGAGCGTACACGTCATCCCGTGAAAGATGTCGTTCGCAAGATAGTGTACGACGAAATTCGGCGACAAACGATAGGTGCCTGTTATCGACCGTGATATCTTGTGGTCGCAATCCTCTATAGTGGCGAGCTGTATTACTCAACGTAATGAGAGAGAAGGAGCAGCCAGCAGTTCGTTATCGATTTAGTGATACTGTTGATGTACTCGCAGCGTTCGATAGGGTGGGGATCGAACATTTGGAGGTGTCTGCAGAACGGACGATCGTCATCTACAGCCGTACGATCTTCGATTTCGAAGTCGACAATGGCCGGTTAGAAGACGCTCAAACGGTTACTGTGGAGGTATTCGACATCTCACCTGATCTCGACATGGCGACCGACTCAGTCCCGCTTATCGAGACCCTGGTTGAGGAGCTTGCAACCACTGCGAGCGTTGACTGGGAATGCCGCTGATCATACATTCTCCATCCCACCGTAGTCGCTAGATCTCTGTAATCCGTTGATAGTCGTCGTTAAGAGCGTTCGCGTCCTCAGGCAGTAGTGCAGCCACGATATAGGAGGCATACTCCTCGAGATACTCGACCAGCTGTGCAATGCGTTCAGAATCGATCGCTTCCAATGAATCCAGCAGGATGAACGGCATCTCCTCGTGGACGTCGTGGACGAGATAACCTGCCAGTGCGAGCACCAGTCCGGTTACTTCGCGCTCGCTCTCGCTGAGGTGCTCGACCGAATCCTCGTAGGTCGTCCCATCGTCCGTCTGGCGTGTCACATGGAGCTCAAAGCTCGCGTCGTCCTTGCCCTCCGCATGTCGGTATTCGAGCCAAATCCGCGCGAGGTTCCCGTAATCGAGGAGCTCAACGACGGTCTCCATATGCTCGTTGAACGCCTCGATTGCCTCGCGTTCGATACGCTCGATGCGTGTTCGAAGCTCGTCGAGCTCTTCGTTGATCTCTTCACGGCGAGCCTCGAGTTGCTCGCGCTCCTCAAGCCGCGATTCAAGCTCCTTGATATCGTCCTTAAGCGCGTCGCGCTGACGTTCGAGTCGGTCTCGCTTGAGTTCGAGTTGAGTTACCTCTTTTTGGGCCGCCAGAAGCTCCTCGTCGTCCTCGTCAGCTTCAACGGCCGACTCTAAGTCCTCGATCTCTTCGAGAAGGTCCTCCCGCTGTGATTCGAGCTCGGCAATTCGATCGGTTCGATCCGCCAGTTCTGATTTGGTTGTTTCGAGCGCCCGTTCAAGCTCGGTCCGTTCGTCCCTCGTTGCGGCGTGGTCCTTGCGCCGAGCTTTGATCTCTTCGAGTTCTCGGTTAATTTCGTTGCGCCGCTGGACTTTCTCTTGGCGAAGGTCTTGGAGACGCGAGACCGTCGATTCAATCTGATCAGTGTCGACTTCCGAGCCACACGTCCAGCAGGTGACCTCGTTTGATTGATCTGCGACCAACTGATCAGTCACTGAGCTACCATCTGCTTTCGTTTGAGCCGCCGCTTCGTCGCCGAGAAGATCAGTGACCCCATCGTCGGTAATCTGCTCGTTGAACTGAATAACCGTCTGGAGCTGGGAGATGATCTCATCGAGTTCGCGTTTCCGACCCCGAATCTGTTCGATCTCGCTGGCTAGATCGTCGAGTTCGCCCTCATCAACCGTCGGGAGGTCCTCAAGCTCCGCTTCGATCTCGGCGTGCTCGTCTTCAAGCGAAGAAACGCTTTCCCGCTCGGTCTCAAGGTCATAGGTGACGTCCTCAAGCTGGGACTGGGTCTCCTGCAACTCGTTGAGTTGCTCCGAGTCCGAACTCTCTGAATCGAGTTGCTGGGCCGTTTGTAGTGTCTCACGCGCGCTTTCGAGGTCGGCTTCGGCGTCCTCGAGCTGCTTTGTGACGCGTGCGTGCTCTTCTTCTAGTGAACGGTGTTCACGCTCGGCTTCGGACAGCTCCGAGAGCTGATTGTCGATACTGCGCTTTTCAGCTTGGAATTGGCTAATTCGGGCTTCGATTGCGTCGACATCAACCGGTCGGAGAATGAGCTCTCGGAGATCGTCATTGCGGACGACGGCGCGTCGAGCCGGATTGGACTCAAGCAAGAACGCGAATAGCTCGGCCAGCTGTGAATCGTCGAGGTATGGGTCACCGGCGAACGCGACACCACTATTCGTGCGTGTCAGTTCGCGAGTATAGGTCTCCTCATCGAACGCAAGCGAAACCGAGCCGTGGTCGGCGTCACCTTTGAGCGATGCTCGGTCACTACCAAGGGCAGCCATTAGTGATCGAAGAAACGAGGTTCGATTGGTCGCGTTTCGTCCCGCAAGGATCGTAACACCAGGAGTGAACTCGACTGAGGTAGCATCGATACCACCGATATTCTCTACCTTGACGTCAGCGGTCATATTTTGAAGCGAAGGCATTGTGTAGTCATTCTTTTGAGGTCGGTCTTCAATAAGCCTTCAGATACCTGTACTCCGGTGAATTCAGCTGAATGCCCTTTTTGCTAGGAGACATCTTTACTCAAACTACTAGGTAACCTCGATTAGAAGCGTCCTCAGTGTGGTCCTTATTGGCGAGAGGCTATGCACGTACACCGTTCTGCTCGCCCTCGCTTGCTGGAACTTCGGATTTTTATTTTGGTATCCCCTCTGAAGATAGCGACTATTCCAGTTCCTTTGTACAACACTGTTATATTGTCAGACGTGGATCCTTGCACAAGGTAGAATGGCCCCAACTGCACCTTCATCGCTCCCGGACTACCTTGCTGACGGACTCCCTAAACAAGATAACGAGACACTTCGGGAGGTCGAAGAATACGTTGATAAGTTGCTTGCCGCTCGCGAACAGCGTCGAGGCGAGCCAGTTACCGAAGACGAACTGCCCGAGGAGGCCCGCGTTCTTGAGAATGAATCAAGCGGCGCTGTGTATCTCAAGTACCATACCTGTGATAATGAGAGTTGCTCATGTATGAGTAGCGGCGAGAAACCTGGGCTCTACAAATATCGGGCTTATCGTGACGAAGATCCGGTTTGGCGAGAATATCTCGGCAAAGCATCTGGCAGTGATACGGTCTGACTCGGCTATCTCCAATTGATGGATTGAAATTACCTACAGGAATCTATTTGGTATCGTTCCCCCAGCGACCGTGCGTGTCAGGCGCCCAGTCGTCAGGAACAACACGATCCGGATTCCTGGGACAGACCGCCTTGTGTCCGTTCGCTGCTCGATCCGTTAGGAACGCTTTCCCACACCGTTCACACTCCTTCATTTGAAATCCGTTGTTAGTTGAAATTCATCTGCTGTATATTTGACGACATACGTTCCTGCTGCTACCCTGCTCATTGACTAGATAGTGTGGACATTACGGGTATAGCAACTGGTACCAGTACTCTCATGCCCATTGAAGACTGTCTCATTAACTGAGTATCCCAGATGGAATTCTCAGATAACCTTCTGTGCTTGTTTAGTAGTGAGATTGATCACCGGGATGGCTCGTATACGATCGAGATTCCCGAACGCGAGGTCGAACTTGGAGACCTCGAGCCGGACCGTTCGTATCGCATCGCTATGATTCCGCAGGCTCGAACCCAGCCAGACTCAAATCCTGACGCCGCTGAAGAATCGACGCAAGCAACAGTCGAATCCGACCCACCTGTTGCTGAGGGTGATCATCGGACCGTCGAGATCGAAACGATCGGTGACCAAGGAGATGGGATCGCACGAGTCGAGCGAGGCTACGTAATTATCGTCCCCGATACCGATCCACACGAACGCGTCGAGATCGAGATCATGAGTGTCGCAGACACTGTAGCCTTCGCTGACGTCATTGAACGCTATGAGGACCACGAGTAGGAAGCTTTCTACCGTCGTGGTGGTCAGAGTGGCGCCACTAACGGATTAGAAAGTATCCACAGAATCCCGCTTTCTTCATCCCTTATCGCGAGAAGCACTTAAATGAGATCGGCTGCTCGCACCATCTCTCCTACTGAGTGGGTTTGGGTAACAACGGTAGTGGCGCAACCACGCTGGTTGAAACGATTAACGACTGCCAGCGCGACCGCATCTAATCGCTCTTGGTGAACCTTTGTAGACTTTTTATCTCGATTGAGTGATCGTTTCCTTGTTGGCGACTGGCTTCGAGAACTACTATTTGTTCAATCAAGCTCTGCGAACGTCTATAAGAGAGTTGGTTGTACAGCAGTCAACTGTCTACGTAGCGTTGTCGAGCAGCTGGATGATATCGTCTGCGCGCTCCTCGCCAGTCACGACCTTCGAAAACTCCCAGTTGAGTTCGCCGAGCAGAAGCTCATAGCCATCGTTAGTGAGCTCGTACTCGTTAGTGCGTTTGTCGCGTTTGCTTTTTGCGATCAGATCACGCTCGACGAGCTCATCGAGGTTTGGGTAGAGCCGGCCGTGGTTAACCTCATTGCCGTAGTACTCCTCAAGCTCGCTTTTGATTGCGAGGCCGTACCGTGAGTTCTCGCTCAGGACAGTGAGGATACTCTGCTGAAATGCGGTCAAATCACAAGCGGTACGCCCCTCTCCGTCGGATATCGATTGTGTCTCTGACATCTCATTGAGCGAGATGATTATCCTCAATAATTGTTCGGGTATCGATCGCATTTCGGATGGTGGAATTATCGGTAGAACATATTTATAACTGATAAGTGGCTAGTTTTGGGTGGGTTGAGGAACTTCTGTCTCCTTACCGGTTTCATTTACACAGAGGATTCATGAGCGCTACGTTGATCTATTTACAACGTCTCTGTTGGTTCTGGCGAGTGTAAGTCGATAGGTGGCAGTGGTTCGATTAGCGGACGAAGATTCCAGAGGTGCATCTCGGTTGAGAGCTCTTGAGATTGGAGGATTAGCCATAGAGAGAACTATCAAATAAGACTGGCCCTTTCCCAAAGAGTCCGATTCCAAGATACCACCTATTATCCTCGTTTGCAGATAGCTCCTCGACACCCTCCTCACTCCGTTCGTGACGTACCTGAAGATCACTCTACTCTGTGGTCCTTTCATACGCGTATTATGGACTTTTCATTGCTCCTGCGCGAATCCCCCCTGAGCAAATTGAAAAATCCCTGGAGATACACGAACTAGGTGATAGGGGTGATCCAGGCGACCTAGCACTTGAAATTGGTGTAGCGGACGCAATTGGGATCGCTCACCTAGCCTATCGTGATCGAGATCTTGGCAAACCAGAGGGTGAATTCATCGCCAAGCGCGCCGAAAAGGGGATTCGACAAGCTCTGAACCGTCTCGGAAACGTCCTCTCCGCATAACTCGTCTAAACGCGTCTTTTGTGTCTCACTGAGTGTGACAGTGATCCGTTCCATATCCCGGCCCATGCCAGACCTGAAGATCGGATGTGACAAAGTGTTATGTCAGCCGTGCGTCTGGCTCACGGCTGACGCGCGTTTAGGCGCGGTCGCGGACGCTTACTCGCCCGGCCGGATAGGGACCCAGTAGACGCGCGAGCGCCCGCCGACCTTCTTCGAGTCGACGTCGCCCTGCTCAAGCAGCTGCTCGAACTTGCGCCCGACTGTTCGACGTGAGCAGTTGAGCGCGTCGGCTACCTCGCTCGCCGTCAGCGGCTCGGCGCGGTCCTCCCGCTCCTCAAACAACTTGAGCACGTCGGGCGGCGTGACCTTCGGCTTCGGGCCGGGCTTCCCGTCGGTGTCCTCGCTCATGAATTGACCTACGTGGGCCACCTACATAACTATACCTATGTAGGACATAACCCCTGTAAAATCATACCTGAATAGGGTATTAGACACTTTTATGGCCTTGTCCCTCGTGGGCCTAAACGAGACAAGCCGGCCCCTCGGGGCGTTCCGAATCGGAAGGAATGCCCGCGTGTTAGGACCACGCGGGCCGGGTTGTTTCAGCCCAACAACCCATGTCGATCCACGAATCCGCGACCCAAACGACTGTCGAATCGGCCACCGATAAACCCACGATCATGCGCCACGTCGAACCCGAATCGCAGGCGCTCATCCGCGGCGAGTCCGCGACGTACTTCCGGTGTGAATGCGGATGCGAGGCCATGCGCGAGCACGACCTCCGAAGCGAGGCCCACAATGAGGAGTGCTCGGCTTGGGGTGGACTCTGATGTCCGCCGACTCTCTCGACGCACACGCGCGCCGTCGTCGCCGCCAGCGCCACTTGGAGACGATCCGCCGTGTTACTCCGGTTCGTGCTCGCGGCGCTTGTGGGCGCACTCACGACCGCTCTCGCACTCGGAGGTGTCGGTCTATGACTCACCGGGTTCACTTCCGTCAGGACGACCCGGACGCCTTCGTCAACGTCGATGCGCTCGATCTCACCGAATGCGGCCGATGAATGACGATCCGACTGAGTGGTGACGCGAGCTTGCACACTGAACCGGCTCACGCGATCCGCCATGTCGCCCTGGATCCCGACGCCTATGGGCCCGGCGGCTACTCGGAGCCGACCGGGGCCGACCGCGAACACACGATCTATTTCGTCGACGAAGCCCGCCCCGACGTCGACGGCTACGCGCTCGTGTCCGAATATCTTCCGAGATAGGTGATTGCAATACATCGACGCCGAGAGTGGCGAGGCGGTCCTCGTGCCGCCTCACGTCGTCGAATTGATCAACACCGACACCGCACCGCTCGAGTAAAGAACCGCGCCTTGTCGCCAGAGGGCCGCATTTGGTCGCGACGCGGTCGCCTGACCCCCACCACAGGCGCGTCCTGTCTTAGGGACTCGTACAAGGTCGGCGAATAGACCGGTCCTGTCGCCCCTTCTGCTACAACCCCAGATTTTATTATGTCCAGAAATCGAGTTATTATCGCCGGAACCCCATCCGCGCCCCGGCACCTGTCACCACGCTCGTAAGCGTGGTTGTGGAGTCCTGCAAATGGGGACTTGCTCCTTGTGAGCGGGCAATGTCCCCATGAGCTAAGCCATGTGAATTTGTAACGCCCATTGGCGATCTGTCCCCACAAGTCGCCCGTTGCATCACGTACGACCTATCCGCTTAGGATAGGTTTTCGAGGCGCGAATCGATAGGAGATTTGAATATGTGTCCTATTTGTTATGAGTGTAATCACTAGACAGCGGCGAGGTCGGGAATTGTCGCGCGGGACGAATCACCGATCTATTTTTGACTATTTCACGAATCTCAAGTAGCCGTGTCACTTCCCCAAGAGTTCGCGCCGCTGGCGTTCCCACACGGGAAGCTCAGGCTCAGGTTCCGGCTCAGGGTCGGAATCCTGGCCCGCGGCGGCTAGCATCGTCTGTTCGCCGCCGGCGTCGTTCATGGGGTTAGATTCTCCCCTCTAGTTCGACGATGCGTTTGCTCTGCATCGTTTTCGCTGACAACTGGGAGTAATACTTGATCAAGAATTAGTTCTGCTATGTTACTAGTGAAATGTTGATGGATGGTAACTAGCAAACGATTCGGCATCGCATTGGGGACACTCATCTGGTTTCCCATCAAACGTCGCTCCACAGTGACGACATTCATGATACAGTGAATCTTCGCTATCGACACACCTCATCAACGCAAGCAGTCGCTTTTGTACGGGATCAAGGAGTATCATAAGCTCATCATCGGAACTGTGGACTACGATGTCTCATTATCAAGAAATACATTGATAGTCTTGTCGCTAATGTCACTTTAAGCGAAGATGTTAGCGCGAAAAGCGGCCTGATGAAACGTGGGCCGACGGTGGTTTCATCTAGTAATCGGTGCCTCGCCGGCAATTACGGCATGGGTTCACATCACTTAGTCGAATTGTGTTGATGAGCAAGCGGGTGTCCTATGAGCTGTGATAGAGTAGTCGAGAGTGAATCATCCGCTTAGTGAAGTCTGCAAGAGTAGTGCTACTCAAGCCGCATACCTTGCTGGAAGCAGACAGATTAAGCGCATGCATCTCGATGAACTCTTACGGACATCCTGTCGGCACTCTTGGATCGAGTGCTCGACTGTAAGCTGACCACTTATGAGTATGATATCCCATTTCGACGACAGTGGTAGACGACTCGCTACAGACGTCATCACAACTCGAGACGATGTCGATACAGTCGTCATCAGAGGCCGCTTTACCCGCGTCGTTGTAGATATTGATACTACGGCCTCTTACTGCCGTCATTGCCAGTCTTCGAACTGCCATCACGTCCTCCGAGCAGAATCAATATTCAAATGAATTGATAAAGCCACCACTTCAAGCTCTCTTAAGCTCCGAATCGGATATGATTTCTACCACTCTCTATTGTCAAAAATAATCATGTGATAACTTGGCGCAACTTCTCTAAGCCAACTTACCAGCAATGTAGTCCTTAGATACACCGGTGTTCTTATTATCCTTTGTGCACCACCCGCCGCTATAGGGTTGCTCGTTGTTGTACAAGGCAGATAACGATGCTTGAATATCTATTGAATAGTGAATGTGTCTGACTTAGCAGGAGCGTACCCATTGTCCTGTTCAACGAGATCGCTGCGTTCGAGCACTACTGCGATTGCTTGGTTGACCGCTTCGACAGGATAGAAGCTATTCGCATAGAGATGAACGCGGATTTAGATAGTGTAGATCGTCCTTACTAATCATTGTAGACTGCTGCTCATTGATATTGACAGGCCTCTCGTAGTGTCACGACATCTATTTCGCGGTCTTCAATCCACTCTAGAGTTTCGTAGATCCTCTCTTCAGTAACTTCATCCTTGAATGTATGTGCGCCAATTACTCCTAACGCTCCTTTGTCAGCGATTATGTCGAGATCTTCTTTGACAGCCTCTGGAGTCGTGAATTCGATAAAATAGTCTCGTTTTGTCTGAAAGGGGTCGAATTCGTCAGGCTCATTGATGCGTGAGCCATGATTGGCATTTGCGACCCCCTCGTAGTGCTTTTTCGCGAATTCCAAGGAATACTCATCGAAATTATCGTAGGGCGCGAGGAACGTATCGATCTGGAAACCGAGATTCTCGAGTTTCTGTTTCGATTCGACTATCGCCTTCCACATTTCCTCCTCAGGATAGCGCGTTACAGTTTCACCAGCAGCAAATGACTTTCCAAGTGGTTCATCGAGATCAATATACCGTCCTTTGTGATCTTCATCCCATCCACGAACAGTTCGTGTGACTGCCTGAGATCCGTCAGTAATTTCGAGACGGCGTGGTTCCCAATATCCATGACGGATCTCGTCTGGATAAACTCGAGTGTCGGCCGCAGTCACATCTTCAACTACTTCGAACGTTCCGACAGCTGTATGATCAACGGTATGAGAGCAAATCTCCCAGCCAGCATCGACGAGTTCCTCTAAATGGCTGATATCCATCCAATCATTTCCTTGGAAATCTTCCCGACCAATCCATTCAGTGACGATCCCAGTAGTTGCCGGTGCGTCGAACGCTTGATGAGCTGGTAGCGCTTGTGTATAGTCTTCTATTGGTCCATCATCATAGACGAAAACGATTGCACCATTGTCTGGAATTTCTTGGGGTCCAGTTGCCTTGGATTCGTCTTCGCTTTCACTACCCTCAGAAGATGTACCCCCGTCGGTGTCGTTGTAGTCCTGTGATTGATCTGTATCCGAATTTGTATTGCCGATACAACCGGCTATTCCCCCGATTCCGATTGCTCCAATATGAAGGAAGCCTCTCCTAGAGTGTGACGATCGTCCCACACGTAATGATCAGAAGACGCACGTATAAATGTCAGTATAATAGTCAGTAGGGGACTACAGATAATATGAATAGACTAGACGTAGATTAAAACCTAAGAAATCTGCCTCTGATAAAATACTATTGGTCCGACATTTCTTCCACTGAAACAGCCGTTGGGTAGGTATGAGTATGTCTCGATTCGTCTTCTATCTCAATGGAAGACATTTACAGAATTAAACTGAATCACCGTTGCCATATCTAAGAACGAAACTGTCGTAATCTGTTGGTAGATGCTTCAGTGTCTGTGCCTACGTAGACAGAGATAGGAGTAGACCGGCCCCAAAGCGGAAACTGGATTAGTCGAAATCAGGACGGGGAGCCGATTCAGCCTTTCTAATGTCGTCGGTCTTCTCAGTCTGCTCAATGAAGTTCTTGTAGGCGACCTCCTCAAAGAGATCATTCCGATCAAACAACCCGCGAGCGTCATTGGTGATTCGCCGTCGATTGGATCATGTCATCAGTTGCTATTATATTATGAACATCTACATACATCTATAAAAATACAGTAAATAATGGACTTAATAAGGCAAATATTTCAAATATACAATTGAATCCTATATTTCTATTATCGTCTAAGAAATATCCATTTCTCGATTGTCAAGCCAACAGCTAGACCAACCATATGGTACGTATGATCGAGTCCAGGAGCTGGGAATCCAGTCGAGCTCCGCAAACGTCTACAATAGAGTTGACTATACAGCAGCCAACTGTTTACGCGGCGTTATCGAACAGCTGAGTGATATCGTCTGCGCGCTCCTCGATAGTCATGATCTTTGATAACTTCCAGTTGAGTTCGCCGAGTAGGAGGTCATAGCCCTCATCAATGAGTTCGTACTGGTTAGTGCGCTTGTCGAGTTCACTTTTTGCAATCAGATTGCGTTCAACCAACTCGTTAAGGTTGGGGTAGAGCCGACCGTGATTGACCTCGCTTTCGTAGTAGTCCTCGAGTTCGCTTTTGATCGCGAGGCCGTACTGTGGGTTCTCGCTGAGGACAGTGAGGATAGTCTGCTGGAATGCGGTTAAGTCATGTACAGTACGCACCTCTTCGTCGGGTGTCGATTGTGTCTCTGACATTTCATCTCGGCCGAGTCGGTCACTCTCAATAACTACTTAGGATTTGCGTGCTTTTAGGATAATGATATCATTGACGAAACGAATCCATAACTGATGAACGGTCGGTTCTGGGTGAAACGAGTTAATTCTATTGCAGTCAGCAGTTTCGTTCATGCGGTCGACTCACGAGCATTACGTTGATCCATCTACAAATTCTCTGCATCTTGTCGATCGCCCGGCTTGCCCAGACCCTCTGATAGATTACGCCAATAGTAAGAATCAGCCTTTTATCCTTGCAAAAAACTCACAGGAGACTCCAGAATCCATGAGTACCAATCCAGCTGATAGGGTCGATTCCGAATCCGAGTTCGATCAGGCAGTCATCGCACATCTTTACACAACGAATCCGGACGTTGCGCGATGGGTCGAAAATACGCTCTGTGGGGACCATATACTGACGAGTATCCTCGATACGGAAGGTTATACGCTTGATCCTACTGATGCCGCTGCCGTTGAACTGATCGCTACTGAAATTGAGCTGTGGGTGATCGAGGTCGGTGGTGAGCTTCCGATGGCTCCGACGGTGGATAATGAATCGGAAACCAGCACTTGATGGGATCTACCAGGGACTGCAGACATCAACTCACGACTGTAGTGTCTGAGGAATCAGGCTGTCTCTATCTCTATCATTGTGCGATGACTGCTAGTCCAAAAGTCAAAAGATAGTGACTCTGTTGGCACTGATTTGTTGTTCTCGTGAATTGCCCGGGATTTTGAGGGGATCGATATGTGTACTGCTACCAAGAGTCTTATTATGGCACTCCGGATAGATAGCTAGTAGTGTAGGAATGTCATCCTCATCCGAGAAGAAACAATCCCTATCGTTGTGACGAGCCGAGCAGTGGACGCTCCATCACGTATTGTTTCATCGGCTTGAGCGAGGTTTTTCCGATTCGACTAGCGCGCCTCTACCGGCTGCTGTATTTCGGGCCTTCACTACACTTTATTCTGGGGCAGTTTCGTTTACTGATACCGAATTCAGAGCGATAGAGACTGTTCTTGCAGAGTACCACCATTCTACAGACTGGTGGGCCACTGAGCGGTCTCAGCTTGAATCGCTTCTTTACCGCGTCACCTCCGTCCGTGAGACGAGCTGTCGATCCCAATCACCCTAACCGTTCCATTGCCTCTCTCTTCGGATCGGATTCGATGGGTGGCAGTGGTTCAATTGGCGGACGGAGATCCCACGGGTGCATCTTAATCGAGAGGTCTTGGGTTTCGAGGACGACCCTATAGAGGATTACTCTTCGAGAGCTCTTTTTATTCGCTGTCCGTTCGGGCCATCAAGACCGACGATCGTATACAACAGATCACGCTGGAACCCAGTCATGTCCTGTATAGAAGATATAATACTATAGACTCATTTAATATATTCGCCAGAGGAGCCAAGACCGGTGGTCCAGTGGTCAAAACGGATCGAAGCGGGTCGTTCTCCGTAGAGACATATAAATTATGGTCTCGGTCCACATAGATGAGTGCAGTCCATCAAACCTCGGATGTTCCGTTAGTCAATTTTCTGAATTCTGAAATTATTATCACAATTCAGGGAGTATAGAGACAGGTATACAGAGGAGACGCTACCTTACGAAGGGGCGTCGTTAATGGTATTTCCCATTGATGACGTTTCAGTGCCTGTATCCGCGTTTGATCCGAACCACGGCAGTGAACGTCGCCCCGAGTTCGCGACCACGATGAGGCTGCTGATCGCCATGATGACGGCAGCGATCAGCGGATTGATGTAGCCAAGCACCGCCAGCGGGACCGCGATCAGGTTGTACCCGATCGCCCATGCGATGTTCTGTCGAATCCGTTTCTGTGTCGAGCGGGCGATTTCGAAAATCTCGGGGATCGCCGAGAGGTCGTCGTTCATTACGACCGCGTCGGCGGCATCCATCGCGACTTCCGTCCCGCTCGCTAGCGCGATACCGAGGTCCGCGCTTGCGAGCGCGGGTGCGTCATTCGTCCCATCACCGATCATCGTCGTGGTCCCCTCGGACCTAAGTCGACCGACGATTGCCTCCTTGGACTCGGGGCGAACGCCTGCGAAGACATCATCAACATCGGGGTGGTCGGAGAAACGCCTGGCCATGCGTTCATCATCGCCCGTCAGGACGACGATCTCCCGGCCCTCAGAGGCGAGCTCGGAGACGACCGACTCCCAGCCCTCCCGCGGGGTGTCTCGGATCGTGATCACGCCTCGGGCGACACCGTCCCAACCAACGACTGTCGGGTGAGTATCGGCCTCAAAAGCACCCTCGATGGCTTCCGTGACCGATTCGGGGATCTCCCAGTCGGTCTCGAAAACTGTCGGGTGGCCGACCGTCACGGGCGTCCCGTCGACGGTCGCGGAGACGCCCCGGGCCTCGCGCTCAAAGCCTTCGACGGTCGCATCCGTAGCCCCGCCCGCCGCGGCGATTGCCTCGCCGACGGGGTGACTCGATCGGCCCTCGATCGCCGCCGCTCGCGAGAGTACCTCCGTCACGTCCTCGCCGGTGGCCGGGATCGTCCGTTCGACGCTCATCTCGCCGGTCGTGAGCGTTCCCGTCTTGTCGAAGACGACGACCTCCGAGTCGGTGACCCGCTCTAGGACGTTCGAGTTCGGGAGCAGGATCTGGCGCTCGGAGGCCTCGTTGGTCCCCGCGGCAAGCGCGAGCGGCGTTGCGATCCCCAGCGAGCACGGACAGGAAATCACCAGCACGGACACCCCGATCAGGACCGCGCTGCCGACCGGAAGCCCGAGCGAGATCCAAAGCGCAGCCGTCAGCAGCGATATCGTGACGACCAGCGGGACGAAGATCACCGCGAACCGGTCGGCAAGCCGCTGCATCCCCGAGTCGGAGCTCTTGACGTTCCATAGCAGCTCAACGAGCCGGTCGAGCGTGCTCTCAGCGTCGTCGCCGACCTCGATGACCAGCGCGCTGTCGGTGACGACCGATCCCCCGAGGACGTCGTCACCGGACGATTTCGGCTGAGGAATTGACTCGCCGGTCATCAGCGCCTCGTCGACCGCGGCCGTCCCGTCGACCACCGATCCGTCGACCGGGATCCGCTCGCCTGGCCTGACGAGCACGCGATCGCCGGTCGTACAGCTGCCGACGTCGACCGACTCGGTTGAGCCGTCCTCGAGGAGCTTGCGGGCGGTCGTGATCCGGGACTTGGTGAGATCCGAGTGGTTTCCCAGCGCGCTGCGTTTAACGCTCGACTCGATGTGGTTGCCGACGGTGATGACCACGAGGATCATCACCGCGACGTCGAAGTAGAGGTCACGCTGGCCCATGGCAAACGCCGCAGCCGAGTAGCCGTAGGCCGCGAGCACCGCGAGGGCTATTAGCACGTCCATGTTGGGCTGGCCTACCTTGAGACTCACGTAGGCGCCCCGGAGCATCGGATAGCCGAGGCCGGCGATGATGAGCGTGCTCCAGACGAACAGCGGCGCGTACACCATCGCCCCGAGCGTTGAGTTGTAGAGGAACTCCTCGGGATAGATCCCCAGATAGGTCGGATAAATGAACAGGATGTACGGCACCATGACCGGCATCATGACCAGCAGTGCGATCACCGAGCGGTACTTTCCGAACTCGAAGCGGCTCCGTGCACCCTCGTCCTCCTCCGTCGGGCGCGAGGCCCGGTAACCGAGCCCGCTGACCTCGTCGACGAGATCGTCCTCGCTCAGCGTCTCGGGGTCGTACTGGATGCGGACCATCTCGGTCGCGTAGCTCGACTGGGCGTCGTAGACGCCCTCGATGTCGGCCGCGATCTCGTCGATGAACAGCTCGCAGGTTTTGCAGTGCATCCCGTCGACCGAGAGGTAGGTGGTCTCGCCGAGGTCGGGGTCGACGGCGGGGTCGCCCGCAAGATCCGTCGCGTCGAGCTCTTCAACGTCGATATCGCCGAGCGTCCGATAGACCTCGAGACAGCCCCGACAGCAGAACTCGCCGTCGACGTCACTGTCGGTTATCGGCTGTTCGCCCGTCGGCAGTTCACAGAGTGTACAGGTCATGGTTGATCAGTGGTGGTTGTGGCCGCCCGGGAGGTACTCGCTGAACGGCTGGTAGAACGGGAGATCGAACATCGGAGCGGGAACGCCGAGCAGTGCGAACCCGTGTGCAAGCGGGATATATCCAAGAATCACAAACCCGATGCCGAGCGCCCGATTAAGGATTAGACGCTCATCAAGGCCGATCGAACCGATAACAGTGCCATAGAGGAACACTGAGGGAATCGTCCCAATGCCGAGGGCGCCCAGAGCAACAATTCCGTAAACTGCGCTTCCGTGTGCGAATACGTACAGGTATGCTGGATAGAGTAACATACAGGGCAACAGGCCGTGGAGGGCCCCCAACCCGACGATTCCGGGTGTGTTGACCCACTGATTGATCCGGCTCGTGAGAAGAGCGTACACTCGTCCGAACAGAGCACTCACGCCGAGCTTCGAGGTCGCATGTTCGACCGATCCCTGCCGGTAGCCGAACAGGCGGGTGAGTCCGGCGGCGATGATCAGCGCTCCGATTACGACCCCGAGGACCGCCTGGAGCGGCTGTAGCAGGCCGACGATCGAGACCGTCCCGTACAGGACCGACCCGAACAGCCCGAACAGTCCCCCGATCAGCGCGTAGCTTACCGCCCGCCCGACGTTGAACAGCCCGTGTTGTCGTACCTCGTGGGAGGTGAGCACGCCCTCCGTGCTCGCCATCCCCTTCGAGTAAGTCGTCACGAGTGGGCCACACATCCCGATACAGTGGGCGCCGCCTAGGAGACCAATGAGAAAAAAGACGACTAGATCGGTGTAGATCGGGACGCCACTGACGGTTATGAGATGAAGTATATCGATGCTCATTGTTGGGACGTACCGATGGATTTTGGACGGCAATCGCGTAATCTGTCTGGACTACGCCTCTTTCTACAGGCAATGATTCGAGGTAGATCATGCGCGCCAATAAGGGTAACGGAACTGGCTGTTGGACACAGACTGAACAACCAATCGACGACGAGTGTCGGGCATCTAGCGAGATATCGGACTGGCCTCTTTCGCGTGTTCTGGTTTGTCCGTCGAACGAAGAGATCATAAAACACTGTAGTGATTGAATTCAGCTAGCATCGTTCCGTTTCTCCTGATAATGATACTCTGTAGGAGTAGGCATCCATCGGACGATCCGTTTGAATGTCGAGATCGTTGGCTAAGACGTCAACGACTTTGCAGACCGTGCCATGGGTGTGAGCGTCCGGGTCAGCTGGATCCAGGTAGATTTGGACCTCCTTACCGGGGGAAGAGAGCTTCGGAGCCGACTAGGGGATGTCCTCCATTATTAGGGGATGGTTCGATGTGGAGTATCAGATTATTGCTGAGCGGCAATAGACCTGATTGGGGAGGTGCCTCCGACAGCTTCCCGGCGGTTCGATGTCAGTGCAGTAGTTGGGCCAGTTCGTTCTCATCGAAGTCCCAGTAGTGAGCGATATCACCGAGCAGGGCATCAATCGTATCACACTCGTAGCACTGACAGTCCTCGTGTGTTGCTGCGGTGAGTGCGCGGGTGATCAGTTGCCAGTCTTCGAACAGCCATTCGTCGGGGGTTCCGGCAGGCATACGCTTGGGTGGGCCCGTCTTCTGGGATAAACTCTCGGAGGCTCTGGTTTGGTAGTGCCGGACGTGGCAGTGATCGAGTGGTAGTACGCTTGGAAATCGGCCCGTTGATCAGCAGCCATGGCTTGACCGTTGACAGCGGGTTCTCGACCTGCCGAGATCCGAATCGGAATTGACATCTTCCCCGGTTGCGTATATTCCGCCTGTATCAAAGCCCGCGATTTCGGTCCGCTGTCGATCGATTGCGCTCGAGGGGATCACTATGTCACAGGTAATAGCGTTCGTCGACGTCGTAGGCGTACTTGAGGAGACGGGGGGCGTCTTTCGGTACGTCCTCGTTTTCCTGCTCGCGATGGTTCCGGTGGTCGAACCATTCGTCGTGATCCCGGTCGGGATCGGACTCGGACTGGATCCCGTCGCGACGGGATTCGCCGCATTCGCTGGCAGCGTCACCGCTGTCGGGCTGATCATCGGCTTTCAGCACCGGCTCGTCGGCTGGTGGCGTCAGCGGTCTGGAAACGACGGGACACACTCAAGCGGCCGAGCCGGCCGCGCGTCGCGTGTGGGAGCGGTACGGACTCGTCGGATTTTCCTTCATCGGTCCGATACTGGCGGGGATCCACCTCGCGGCGCTGATCGCGATCACGGTCGATGGCCGTCCACACCGCGTCGTCATCTGGCTGACGGTCGGACTCGGCGCCTGGACGGTCGCGCTTGTCGCTGGCTCGGTGGCCGGCCTCTCCGTTCTCGGGTTGTCGTAGTTGCCTTACAGCGCAGATCTCGGCAAGTACAGAGTAGACAGTTATCACCATCTATATCTCATCTTATTATCGTTGCACAAGGTGACTTCCTTTGAGGAGCGGCTACCCTCTGTTAGTCCTAGTCAACGGAGACACTCCTCACCAGCGGCCGACATCGTATGTATCTCAATACTGCTGGTAGTACGCTTTCTCGACAGTCCGGAGATCGAACCCACCTGGATTCCGGTCACGGAGCTCAGTAAGGAGTCGCGGGTAGTCAGAGAGTCGCAGTGCTCGATCCTCACCAAAGAGTGCTGCAACCATGTATCGATCACCGACTGCGTAGTTCATCGGATCGTGAACGATGAGACACCCATCTCAACCGAAGGCATGCTGATTACAGCGGCTGATTCGCTCTGTCTCGGCTTCTATTTACGGATTATTCGGCGTGGGCGACGACGGAGCCGAGCGATGAGAAGCGAACAACAGCTGTTTCACCAGCTTCGATGGGTATTGGTTCGGTGATCGAACCCGTTGTGACGATATCTCCCGCTCTGAGCGTCTCGTTATGGTCGGGGAGTGTCTCTGCGAGCCAGGCGACGGCGTCAGCTGGATGGCCGAGTACCGCTGCGCCGGTGCCCGTTGTCCGACGGATACCGTCGATCAGCACCTCCACACCTTCACAGACGAGATTTACATCACTGGCTGATGTTCGATCGCCGATGAGGAGCTGGGCCGCGAGTGAATTGTCGGCGATAGCCGTTGGTCCTGTAACGTCCCAATCACGAATTCGGCTGTCAACTATCTCAATGACTGGCACGAGTAACTCGGTTGCACTAATCACGTCAAGGCGGTTCACCGGTGGAGACAAATCATCCCCCATCAGAAAGGCGACTTCCGGCTCAATTCTCGGCTCGATTCGTGCTTCTGTGTCGAAGCGCCGATCTTCTCGAACAGTATCGGTAAGAACACGTCCGAATGACGGGGCATCGACACCTACATCAGCTTGGACAGCCTCGCTCGTGAAGCCGATTTTGTACCCAATCGGCTCCCCCTCGTTAGAGATCCGGCGTTCTAGGAACGCTTCTTGGGCCGCGTATCCCTCCTCAATCGTTAGTTTTGACGGGAGTGTTGTCGAGTCGATCGGCTCGGCATCTCGGTACGCTCGATAGAGCTGCTCGCCTAACGCGTCGGAATCACCGGACATGAGTGTAGTTCGATTGGCATCGTTTACTAGGTTGGGGTCTAAAGGATCCCTGTCGTCGCTGGGTTGAGTGGCCCGCAGCGCCGACCTATTCGATATTCGAGCAGCTCGCTTCCTCTATCGGCGTCGACAAGATCGCTCCACGACTCCTGCTGATAATCGCTGGCACCGAGACAGTCACGCTCTACTATAGTGAGGACACAGGACACGGTCAAAGTGGCCGGTGAAAACCCCAAGCTCTCACGATCGACGGCGCGACGTACAGTGACCTCTACGACAAGGACGAGTACGTCAATTTAGCTGTGGACAAGCTGACCGAATTCTTCGAACAGCAGCTCTAAGGGAAACGGCAAGTACCGTCGTTAGAGTTCCCCTGTGAGAGTCGGGATCCGGTGTTCAAAGAGTCGATCAAGAGCGGCCCAGAGGATCTCGGTTGGAACCGTCTTTTTGAACCGGGCACATTCGTAGTGCTGTTCATCTCTCAGTGGGTCGTGATACTGGAAATGGACTGGTCCTAATTCAGGATGGTCGTCGTCGCGATGCCAGCCACAATTAAATCCGGTGTTCGAATCGGCGTAGTGGATGCGGTAATACGGTTCATTTTCGACAAATCGCCATTCAATGTCGAATGTCGGGGATTGTGGGCCGGTTGGTGGCACAATCAGGTTGGGGTCGATCTGCGCACGGAGGGATTCTCTGATAATGCTATCTGGCTTATAGGTGACTGTTGTGACTACAGGATATCGTTGCAAGACGTCTTTCAATCCCTGGTAGACCGAACTGTCGGTCGTTCCTGGCAGACCCATCGAATCCTAGACGGGGAGTGCGTCGCGTTCAGCGGCCCAGTCATATTCGTTGAGTGCTGCCCGGACGATTGGAATCCGGTCGGCGAAATGCTCCCATTTACTGGCTATTTCTCGTCGTGTTTCGATCTCGTCTGGGTCATCAAGATCGGCGATGCTTGCTCGGAGTTCGCCTGGTGTTTCGACGTTATACGAGGTCTTCCACTCGGTGATTTGTGTGCGCATTGATTCAAGTGAAGTGGTGAGTTCTTCGCGGTCATGTTCACGCTGGAGTGTTGCGACTTCGCGATAGGTCGCCATGAGCTGATCGACACAGTAGAGAGTCTGGTCACCTTGCTCGATTTTCCGAAGAACGTTGTCCTCGACGAGCTGCTCGAGGTATTTTTGTGCTGTTTTCACCGAGGCGTCTGTCTCGTTTGCGACCCAACTGGCAGTGCGGGGCGTTCGAAGTGTCCGTGCGGCCGCACGTACTCGTTCTCCACGCGTCATCGAAGAGTGAGTATGGCCGGAATCAGTGGACATACTCATGTTCACACGCTGCTGAAACATATATCTACTGACTTGGAAATATATTCTCTACCCACAGTTGAACACAGATGTTGGCGGAAAGGCTGTAGTAGGCGAACTCTCTCGATACGAGCTTACTGGAGCTGCTGACGCGAAGGTTGCAAGCTTTCCGTCCCGAGAGGACGGCATTCCATTCCTCGAGCTCGCGGGAGAGATAGCGTAGGTTCCTGCAAATAATTGCCTGCCGACGATGCCAAATAAATTTTTATCGTCTCGTCTTCGGAAAGAGCGCGCGGGCGAGACCGTCAGCGTCGACGACCGCAAGTACGAGCTGGCGACCGACGACGTGGTGACGCTGCCAGAGGCCAACGCCGGCGCGCTGGTCGAGCGCGAGACCGCAGAACGTCTGGAGTAAGGATTGTTTTCTTCCATACTGATCGTGTAATTGATTAGTCCCGCCTATCGATAGCGGAGCATGGCTCTCCGGCAGGAGTTTCGTCATGCCATCCGGATCGCCCGAACCGAGCTCCGGCGGGGTTGGCGCTCAGCAGTCGATCGCTGGACGCTCGTCGGAGTCGGGCTCGGACTATGTTTATTCGCCGGCTGGACGCTGCTTCTCGGCGGAATTGGCTACCTGCTCGGATCCTTTTCAGGGGATGAGACGTTCGTGCTCACCGATTCGATAGGTGGTCAACTAGTCGGTTGGATGTTATTTCTCAGTGGACTGATCGCGATTCAAGCTGTCGAAAGCCGAGTCCGGATCGACAACGAAGAGCTACTCTTTACGACCGTTACGCCACGAACCGTACTGCTCGGGCTTCTATGTACGGAGTTCGCTCGTCAAACCTTCTTCTTTGGATCGTTCGTTCTTGTCGTCTCTGTCGGCTTCGCTCTTGGAGCCGGCGCGCCGACACTCGTTCCCATCGTCGTCCTCGTTTCGCTCCCCGTTCTGGTGTTCGTCGTCCTGCTCGGTCACGTCACCGGCATCGCTGCGAAAACCCTCAGCAGCCGGATCAGCGGATTCGGGTGGCTTCAGACGCTGGCAGGACTAGTTATCGGCGCACTTGTCGGCTTGGCACCGATTTTGGTAGTCGGCGGAGGTGAAAGGCTTGGCTTCTCGCTCGATCTTGCTTCCATGCTTACAGTCATCCCCATCGCCGCCTATGTCGATCTGTTCGCACTGGGAACGCCGTTGGAAGCGTCGTTCGGACTCGATACGGCGGTGGCCGTCGCGATCGTCTTCGGTTCGATCCCGCTGTTGTTTACCCTCGATCACCGACTCGCGCGAGCACTCTGGTTCGGTGGGTCGAAAGGAAGCGTCATCGGACGGACCAGTGCGCGCACGCCGCCCGCTCGACTCACTCGTGGGTCGACCGGCTGGTTGGCTTGGTGGTATTGGCTCAGAGGACTGCGCGCCCCATCGCGCTTTACGCATCTGCTGTACTACTCGTTCCCGTTGTTCTGGCTTGTATTCGACAGTATCTCCGATCCCTCTCGGATCCCCTCGTTGGCCGCGGTCGTCCTACCAGTGTTCGGGATCTTCTTTGCCGGCGCGACTTTTGGGCTGAACCCGCTAGGCGATGAGCGAAAAGCACTCCCGGCAGTGCTTTCGATACCCGACGGCGAGCGGTTCGTCCGCGCGCGGGTTCTCGCCGGACTGCCGTGGGCGGCTGTCGCGCTCATGAGCATCGTCTTTGGGGGTGTCGTCGGCCGGTTTGAGCCGGGGACGACGATGCTTCTCGCGATCCTCGTCGCTTCGCTCTGTGTCTTCAGTGCAGCCGTCGCCCCTATGGTCGGAATTACACTCCCTCGATTCGAGCCGATCGCCACGACGAAAAACGAGGTGATCACGCCGAGTTTCGGAGCGATAGTTGGCCACGCGGGAGCAGTCGGTACTGCCGGCGCCGTCGGTCTTGTCGCCGTCTATGCGCCGACTGTGCTCGGTTCACTCTCGGGATCGACACCAACGTTTGCAGCGAGGGCTGGCCTCGTCTGTGCTGTCGCGGCCGTCATTCTTGGAGCAAGTCTCGTGACGTATCGCCACTCAACGACCCTGTTTCGGGCGGCGACGGTTAGTTGAAAAGTATCCGAGTGGTCTACTGGAACGTCCGGCTGACGTTGTCCTCCTCAAGCTCCGCCCCCGCCCTGGTCGAAGCGCTGTTCGATTTCCTGGTAGCACTGATCGCCTTGGAGACGCCATCGCCCGTATTGTATCCGACCGTGCGAACGACACGGCCGATCATCTCGTCTGTAGTATCGGACATTGCCTCAAATCACGGCTGATCTGCAGGCAGTTGCAGTTCTGTATCAAGTACCCAGTGACCAATCTCAGTCCCCAATTCGGCACTATCCTTGAGCGTGAACCGAAAATGATTGCCGAGATAGATCCGTCCCGTTATCGACTCTTGTAGGGCGTCCTCGAAGCTCTCGAAGGAGTGTTCTTGATCCTCTAACTCATCAGCAGTGAGACCCGACCTGACCTCAAGCTCAAAGGATTGATCGTCGCCGAAGAACGCCTCAAGGATGGTCTTTCCGGCAGCACCCATTGCTGCTAACCCAGAGGGGTACTCCGGTGAGCCCCCTTTTGCATTCGGTTTCCAGTCCTCGTTGGCAAATGTATCGGCATTGTCCTCGGTGTTTGCGTTCTTGATCGCACTGTAGGGCCGCCACGTATCATAGTGGAGTTTGGCTTCCCACGTCGCAATGGCGCTGTCCGCTAACGCGAGACTCAGGAGAGCGAATAACCGTGCGTTCTCCGACAGCGATAGCTCGTGTTCGTGGGCAACGGTTTGTGCAATCATGTTCCATCGTCCTGGTGGACGAGCTGTTTTTGCTGACCCACGCCAGAACTCCGCAATATCGAGACTGGCCTGTGGTTGGTCGTCGGCCTCCTCGCCGAGCTTGTAGATCTCATACCAGGACTCGGCATAGCGCGGACTCTCAAGCCCGGGTGGCCCAGATGGACGAAACTGCTGTCGACGTTTCAGCGACCATGGATCGATGAAAGCGAGCTCTGGTGATCCCCATTCCGTATCGAACTTCCCCGGTCCGTCTGAGGGTTCATAGTCATACTTGAAATGATCGGTTCCACTTGTGTGGAGCTCGAGATAGTCGTCTGCAACAGAGCACCCCCATTCGATTCCGGCCTTTACAGACCCGTCGTCTTCGCTCTTTGCGAGGTCTTTTGCGACCGATGTATCGATCGAGTTAGTAGTGTGATCGAAGAGCTCGGAGAGTGATCGATGAGCAACAGCACTCGCTGCTGCAAGGCGTGAAGCCTTCGTTGGTGGGTCGGCTGTAGCTGGATCAACGTAATAGTGATCGGCACTGGCTGTCGTTGCCCTCGCCGTATTGATACCATTGACTGCATCGTAGATGGCTAGGTTGAGGATGGCTCCGGTGCGAACGACTGTTTCTACATCGGCTTCGTCCTCGCGGAGTGCGTTGATGAGGCGTTCGTTCCAATCAACGACGATATCACCGGGGAGATCATCTACAGGATGTTGTTGGTAGCTCTCTGTGTTCGAGCGCAATTTGGCGACGATGGATCGAATTTCGGTCTCGTATCTGTTGACCAGACCGGTCGTTACACCAGCGATCGCTACTGAGCTAAAAAGACGCCGTTTGTTGTTCATGGGTACTCTATGGTAGCTAGAGTAATGGGCTCTACGTACTATAATTTGTGTGACGCCTAACCCTTTTCATATACTCCGACAAGCCATGATTTCTGAATAGGGAGCATGACTACAACATGATGGCTCCATTGTCCTACATTGGATCTAACCGACCAGCTACTCACCGAACAGTAATCTCTCGATTGGTTGACTTGCATCAGGATACTACGGGAGTCACCTAAATTTTTAAATCTGAAAAGAAATACGGGCTATGGAGCTCGTTGAGAATACCCTTGGAGACGAGTTGGAGACGTTCCTCAACCAGCCACTCTTTTGCTTTTTCGCTCAACAATCCGGGAATGGCCCTCGTCTCTCGCCGCTGTGGTTCCTGTGGGAGGAGGAGATGATCTGGAACGTCGCGCGATTGAGTGAACGGTCGTACCCTGGTCGCGTAAATCAGTATCCTCGAAGCGCGATCGCTATCGTTGATTTCGATTCAAGTACAGGACGCGTTGAACACGTTGGGATGCGCGGAAACGCGGTCCTCGAACCATACGACGAGGATCGAGCGGGACGTCTATTCCAGAAATATCTAGGCGACGATAGGGGCGAATGGCCCGAAATGTTCATCGAATTCGATACAGAAGATTACCGACTCATCAGGTTTGAACCGGAAACGGTCGTTGCCCGTGATCAGTCATATCCAGCTCCAGCAGGGGGAGATGACTAATACAGCTATTTTCTATAACTACACTTAGACGAGAATTATTTCCAGCGTACCTTTAATATTCGAACCACTGACTTATCGATGTGCTTTTAGTTACTATATCTCCAGAAGATCGGTAGATATGATGGTGGCATCATGATTTTTCCAGTATCGCCTTCCACTGAACATCACTGTACTTGACTGTAGTTACCTCCCATGGTGTCCCGATTGTGGCTTCCCGGAGCCGGTTCACGCTAAAGATACGGAATAACAGCGCTTCACCTATTTGCTCTTTATATTCCTCGTGGTAGACTCGGTATGCAAATCCGGGTGTAGGGTCATTACGGATGGCAAAGACATCCTTCGTTAATTCTTTCTCTGGCGCATAGTTATCGAGAACAGCAGTTGCGTCAGGAGTGGTCACAACGGCAAGATCGCCGAGAAATTGGCGAACACCAGCCATTGATCCAGCCAGTCCGATCTGCGTCCCAATTGAGTGTGCTGACTGGAATCGATCACGAGAGAAATGATCACGGAGTTCGAACATGTTGACTAATCGCGCGTCACGCACCCCTCGGTCGCGCATCGTTTTCACGAGATGTGTACTGACTTCGATGGCAGTCGTCTCGAACTGCTCTTGGTAGTAGAGCGCATCTCTCCCTGCTCCTGCCCCCATATCCAAAACCGGTCCTTCTATCCATGAATCACGCCATGCTTCTGGATCATGTTCGCCGAAGTACCACTCTTCGATGGAGTGTTCACGTGTTTCATCGCCATCACGGTCAATCAATGGCTCTTCTCTCTTCCCTTGGTAATGATCGCGGATTGCCCGACCAAATGGATCTTGTTTCGTCACGCTCTGTGACACAGTATTAATTATCATAAATCCATAATGAACGCCGGTACCGAATCACGTAGTCAGTACTAGTTTATACCGTGTACAAATCACACCAAGACAGTCGCCTGTTCGTAATAATCACATATTAGATCTCAACATTACTAATTTTACATTCTATAGTCAAAAACGAGTGGGAGTCGCCTGCGTTGAATGGATGCAGTGCAAAACGTTAGAACACGGATGGATGCTCTACAAGACGGCGTAAACACCAGCAGCACCCACACTAGCTACCACTACGACGGCCAAAATACCGAAGGTGGCATACAACACGGTGGCTACGCCGACAACAGCCACTGTTACAGTGAGTACTGAGGGCTGGCGCGCAATGCGTTCGCGCTGGCGTTGTTGTTCATGTTCCAGTTCGGCTTGCGTCCGGGGTCGTTGCATTGAGTTTTGGTACTGCTCGAGTACGACGGAGAGATGTCTCTCCGAGTCCCGAGCGCTTGCTGTGTTCAGGTACCGACCGCCCAGACAGACGTGATCAGCCACAGACGGCAGGTTAGCACCGTCTCTACAGTGGTGACTGCGTTGTGCCATTGGAGTTCACGCCAGACGCTCCCCACTATACGGGACAGAGGAGAGAGTGGCGCGATGAACCGTCGAAAACGCGGCCGGATGGTGCGTGCATTGATGACATCAACGCGTGAATCCGGCCGTCGGGGAGAGTGCCCGACCGTGACCGGACCTAGCGTCGATTGAAGTCCGCGGATGGTCCGAGCATGGTCATGTATCCGCTCATGACTGTATAGTCATTGGCTATAAAACTACCTTGAGACATGATGGCATTAGCCAAACAAGTTGAATGAACATTAGACTTACCAATAGGTATCGTAGCATCGAGCTGCCTGGAAAGAACTACTACGGCATTTGTACAGTGAGTTCGATACCAAGCACCCTCGAGTACAGTGTCTCAGTCAAGAAGGGCTCGCAGATCATTGCTAATGCGGGCTATCACGGTTGGCTCAGACTCCTCAGGAATGTCCAAGTGATGGAAGTCGTTCATAATACGGGTCATTGCCAACGCCTCGTAGAGTGGTTCTGGAGTTACGAGTACGTTGGCACGATCCGGCGCTACTGTTCGATATCCATCTAGCATCGCCTCTCGAACTAGGGGGCGTCGATCCGAGACGTCGGGAAGACCCGCTAAGAACGTCCCGCTGAAGAGATAGACCGCGAATTCGAAATCAAACGTCGCTGGTACAGCCAATGTATATCCCCAATCAAGCATGGCAGTGATCTCGCCCGTCGCGGGGTCAATCAGGAGATTGTGTAGTCCGTGGTCGTTGCGGCCCAAGACAGGCTCGAACGGTCCCTGTAGGTCTTCGATGCTTGCTTCGACCCAGTGGCGCAACTGGGGTGTAAGTTCCGAGAAGCTCGACTCAGCGTGTCGATCGAGCTCACGCGTCGCGTATGCCTGCAGGCATGTTGGCCAGTCGGTATAGGGATCGTCGACGGTCAGTATCTCTGGATCACCACTGGGTCGGTCGCCAGTTAGTGCAGGCCCGTCGTGGCGAACGTGGCCGAAGTTCTCGAGGACTGGGATGGAGTGCAATTCGGCCAAGTATTCTCCCAGTTCTCGAGCGAGTCGCCGAAGCGCTTCGTCTTCGAGCTGACCGATCCGTTCGTAGGCGACGGCCTCACCGGTGAGTGCTTCCATGATGAAGTACGGTGTCGGGAGGGTTTCGTGGTCATCGGTGATCCCGAGAACGTTCGGAACGGGGATTGTAGTCTGGGTGTTGAGCGTCGCTTGGAGGCGAGCTTCGGTTGGAATCGAGTATGGCTGTCCATCGGGGGAGGCCTTCACATATCGTTTGCGAGTCGTGCCGTTGCTACTGACGGTAACTTGGTAGGTTGAACAAAAGCCGTCCTCAGCTGGAGTTGCTTTTTGAAGTTTCCAGGCTAGATTGACTGTTTGAAGCATTTCCTCCAAGGTTGACTCGGAAATCTCTCTCGCTTCAGGAATGTCGTCCATACATCAGTTTCTGACCCGTCTTTTAGAATGGTTGGGGTATCATTGTGAGTGGCAATGTTTGCCCGAAGCTATATGTGACAGTTGAAACCAAACCGTAGATAGGGACGGAACTGATGACCACAATTTATTTCGATCTTGATGGCACGCTCATCGAGTACGACAGCTCGTTCACGGAGATCTACGATGCAACACTCCGCGAGCTCGGTGTCATACCCCACAGCGAAAGCGAATATGGTGAGGTTTTCTTTGATGTTCTCGGGACGGTCGATGATCCCTTTGCGACAGCGATCGCACGGACGTCAGTTGATGTCGACCCTACTGCGTTTAGCGAGATGCTTGTTGCGAAGGAGATTGAGAATGTATCCGCGAGGACAGGGGCGCACACTCTCTTGGAGTCTCTTTCGGGAACGTGTTCGCTTGGTGTTCTTACGAACGGAGTTAGCCGTGCACAGCGCGGTAAGCTCCACGCTACTGAGCTAACAGATTACTTTGATTCGGTTATTGTGTCCGGTGAGGTTGGTGTGCGAAAGCCGGAGACAAACATCTATCGCATTGCAGAGCGCCGTCTTCCAGCAAACGAGTACGTGTTTGTAGCCGACGATCTTGATCGCGATGTCCGTCCAGCAATCGAATGTGGGTGGTATGGAATTCTTTTTGGAGACGAAACGTCTGATGACGTCCCCAGCGTACAGCAGTTCGATGAAATACCACACGTATTGGACCAGAAAGATGTCTGCTCAGGATCATCGCCTAGCTAGTATTGCTTGCATGTCCTCATTGGACAGCACAACAGTCTAATAGAGTGCGTTCCTCATAACAAGTGAAATGGCCACTTCCCAAGCCATCTGCTGGCGCTGGCGTGCCTTCCGGGAAGTGGATAGTATCGCAGTATAGGGTCACCCGAGCTTCACTCGGGGGATTCGCTGTCGGTGCTCACTCGCTTTCCTGATTGCATCGCTTCCAGAGTGACAACATCACCCACCACTACAAATGCCAGCAGACCCAGACGACTTCACCGTAACACCGTACGCCGTCAAAGGCGAGATCGATTATGACCGCCTGCTCGAACAGTTCGGCGCTGACCGACTGACCGACGAGCAGATCGTACAGTTCCCGAAGCCCGTTCACCCACTTGTCCGTCGAAAGGTGTTCTACGCACAGCGGGATGTAGATCCATTTCTTGAGGCCGCAACCACCGGCCAGACACACTCTATCGTGACGGGGCGTGGTCCCTCGGGACCGATGCATATCGGCCATATTGCCCCGTTTTACTTCGCAAAGTATCTTCAAGACCAGACCGGGGCGCTCGTCTATATCCCGCTGTCCGACGACGAGAAGTACTTCGCGAAGGACAAATCAATAGCTGAGATCAGCACATACACTCGGGAGAACCTCCGTGAGATACTAGCTGTCGGGTTCGATCCGGATCGGACACGCATCATTATCGACACGGCGGATGCGGACGTCGTCTATCCACTCGCGGCGGCGTTTGCAACCGAAGTAACCCAATCGACAGTGAATGCAACCTATGGAACCCCGGAGAACATCGGACTCTCGTTCTATCCGGCGATACAAGCAGCGCATCTTCTCTTACCACAACTAGTCGAGGGGGCACATTCGACGGTAGTTCCGATTGCAGTCGATCAGGACCCGCATGTCCGTCTCTGTCGGGACATTGCAGCCAAGCAACGCTACGACGTTACAAAGCCGGGGGCATTGCTCTCGAAGTTTCTGCCGAGTCTCGACGGTCCAGGGAAAATGAGTTCCTCGAGTGACGCACCGAGTATCCTGCTTTCGGATGGCCGTGAGACTATCTTTGAGAAGGTCCGGACCTACGCGTACTCCGGTGGCCAGTCGAGTGTTGAAGCTCATCGAGAGCATGGTGGGGACCCAGAGATTGACGCCTCCTATCAGTTTCTGTACTACTTCTTTGAGGAAAGCGACGAGCGAGTCGAGCAACTTGCGCGTGAGTATCGTGATGGCACGCTGTTGAGCGGTGAGCTCAAAGAGATCGCAGCGACGAAAATAGCCGATTTTCTTGAAGGACATCAGGAACGACGTGCTGCACTCGGTTCGCTAGACGAGGAGCTACGGCCCTACCGGCTAACCGAGGACGAACGTCAGACAGCGCGTCAACGAGCAGGATACCCTGAGGATTTGATCGTCTAAACAGAGGTCTGTGTTTGCCTTTTATTGATGGGCTCTGGCTCTTGATCGTTGCCACCGCGCTTGTGAGTTCGATGCTTGGCTCTGGAGCAGTTACCCAATCGTATTTAGCAAATATATTCTCAGATGAGTTACAGGGATCAGGCTTGGGGTCAATTTGAACCACAGCCTCCGTCCTGGGCGCAACTGGTCCAGTCCTCTTCGGTGCAATCGCCGAATGAGGCTATTTTGATGAGGGGTATGTTATATCGGGGCTCATTACGGCAGAGATTATTTTTCTGACACTTCAAATTCCAATCTGGAATAGTACACGCGAGAAGAGCGGAGTCACGCGGCTGTCACCTATTTTCTCGCCACGGGCCATCCTATTAGGTCAGAAAGTGAAGACGACACCGAGCAGCTTGCGAGCAAGTGCATGACCGGGCGGGACATAATGCACGCCGGGAAGAACGGCCTCAGCCTTCGCGAGATCATAGAGCAGCTTCATGCTGTTGACACGGCCGACTTTGACAACGAAGCGGAAATGCTGAGCGCCCTCAGAAAGGCGAGAAGCTAATGGCCCTCCTCTCATTGGGTGACAAAGCACTCGCCACCGAGGACGCCGGCGACGATGAAGGCGGCGAATACGCCCTGATAGAACAGGTCCCACCACGACGTTTCAAGGTCCTCGGTACCGAAGGTGGACGCGGCTTCAACAGCTCCTAGCGAGAGGACACCCGTGTTCGCCAGCACGTACGCGCCGATCCCCGCGCCCACGGCGTTAGCTAAGAACACGACAATCCAGATGCGCAACAGGCGTGGAACACTTGCGAGCCGTTCAAGGACGAGCGCAACGGGTGGCAGCGTGTTCTCGGTGTAAAGCTGGTAAGGAGTTCGTCTGCGAGTCCCCCTTCGCTGCCGTACTGGGCCGTGAACACGGCGTGGACCATGAAGGTGAGCGCAATGGCAAACCTGCGGCGAGTCCGCTGAACACGAGCTCGCGGGGAGTGACGTCGGCCTCCTCGGCTGCGCTCGCGATAACGCGCTGGTAGATCTCGTCGGCAGAGACCGATCGCGGATCGCCGCGCCGGTAGCTGGCGCCCCGCTACGCGAGTGTTCGACCGCCTCACGGACTGATTCTTCGGTCTCATTGTCGACGGGTTCGTTGTCCTGACTCATTCAGTAAAGGGAGACGGTAGTAGCCACCGCGCGAACCCATCTTGACCACAGCCGAACGGCAGGGTAAATTGGGTGATGACACTCACGTTCGGTGATTTGATTCTCACATTTCGGACAGCGATACACTAGGCTCGTCACACGCTCTCGAACAACCCAATCACCATCAACGGGACTTTCGTGTTCACAGGATGGACAAAACAGCATTCCTTTCCGATCGGGCGGTTCCTCAACGTCACGTACGCAGGACGATTGAGCCATTGGATGAGTGTAGTGTAGTGAGACGTATAGGTATTTGTTCAAGCTCCCAAACGGGATTATTGTTCAGGGGACTCGTATAAGTGGCTGAAGGGTAATCATCTACTCTGTACTGTGAAGGGTGAAGACAACAGTTTTAATCACTATTTTGCGAAATTTGGATAGCTTCTCGTATGGGATAGAATAATGTAGAGATAGTAGAACATGGTGATCCCTCGAGCGTCAAAAAGGAGATCGCTAGCCGATCAATCCACTCCCATTCGAATCCGAAAAGCGCGACCAGGCCAGCAACCGGCCGGATGACGAACACGATCGCGACGGTGACGACGATAGCCTGCCACGTCAGGGAGCGAACAGACCGCTCACGACCAGCCCACCGAAGAGGACTATGATCGGCGTCATCAGCAGCTACTCGCTCTGTTTAGTCCTTCTCTGTGAGTGGAATCATCCGACGATTGGTTTATCTTTTGATTTTGTGTTTCCTCCCGCCCTTGCTGTTCGACGTTCCCTTTACTTGTTTGCTTGTGTATCGTTTTCATCAACGGACACAATGGTTTACCTGTTTCAGCCTTCTGATCCGTCGTCTGTGACCGCTTTGTCAGTATTTACGGAATCGCTTCCCCCATGCAAAGTATCCTTTTCAGGGGTGGCTTCGGGTTCAGTGCCCTCAGTTTGGACGGGTTCGGCCTGTTCGGGATCGGGACCGACTGCTTCGCCGGATTCATCGGCGAGTGCTGCTTCGGAGGTATCGGCTTCTAGACGACCTTTGTTGGTGGTACGTCGTGGATCGTCCACGTCCGTATCTAGATCTGATGTCTGTTGTGATTCATCGCTTCGGTGGCCTTTCTTGGCCGTTGCCTCCTTGCTCATCTCCTCACCGTTATCAGCTTGCTCGTCGGCTGTTATCGCGGTTTTTTGTTTGAATCGCTTGACTCGACGGCCTATTTCCGTGAAAAATCCCATCGTCCTTTTATTTGTTGCTCTGGTCAAATAAGGATTCGTGTCGTCTCGTTAGCTGTTATTCTCACCGGTTGATAGCGATAAAAGGCTACATAGTGACTAGCAAAAGTATGATTAGGATGAATTTCTCTGATCGACCTTGTGCAACAAATGCCTTTCATAGGGAACGATTGTTGCACAAGGTTTAGCGTTCTTTATACACTGATACGGCCTTGTTTAGACGTAGATATACAGTAGAACGAGGCTGCTCCCCTCACTCTTTAGATTAAATTCGGAATGGAACAATCGGTCAGGTGGGCGTGTAAATCTATCGCTGAGATTATGGACACTTTCGATAGGTGCCTCAGAACGACAATAGCCACTGGAGTAGGGATGTACCCTTATGAAGACGGATTACGTCCTGTCGAAACATGGGTATAACTAGCCATGGGTCGGACATGCTTGAAGAGGATGGCGTGGTTGGACTGTTTGCAGCATATACACTTGAGCGGCCTCAAACAGCCGACGATGATGTCGAGATCTTCACTGAAGAAGTTAGCAACATCCTTGAAGATAGCAACAGGTCAGAAGAAGTGCTTGTTGATACGTATCTACTGAGTGGGCTTACCCCCGGAGTGGACTACCTTGTCCGTATCCATGCGCACGACTTGACGACTGCTCAGGAAGTCCTCCGAGAGTTTCAGGCCACATCGTTTGGACGGTACTCGAAACTCGTCGATGTGCTTATTGGGATTATCCGCGATGCCGTCTACCTCCCACAAACACCTGATCTCGATGCGATCGAAAAGGCGGCCACCTTCGAAGGAACGGAACCGCCAGACTACGCAATTATTATCCCAGTAGATAAGAACGCCGAGTGGTGGAATCTTCCCGACTCTGACCGTATTGAGAAAATGCGAGATCACATCGAAGTGGCGCTTCCCTATCTCGATCGTATCCGCCGTCAGCTCTACCATTCCAGCGGTCTCACCGATTACGACTACATTACCTATTTCGAGACAAATGACCTCAGCGCGTTTATCGATCTCTACAGAGACTTGGAATCCATCCCCGAATACCACTACGTTTCCGACGGTAATCCTACGTTGATCGGTCGTATCGAATCGTCCGAGACTATTGTCGATAAACTTCTCCAATCTGAAGACATTTGATACATTCAAATCCCTTGGTAAATGGTTGGTAGGCCAGCGGCTAGTGTAGTATATTCGTCACCCACATTGACCGATAGAAACGGATCACACGCGAGGAGCGTGTCCTGAATCAGATAACAATCTCGATATTTCGAGCAACGGATTTTAACCCAATTTCGCGGAACTGACCGAACCACGTTCGTGCTCGGAGCGTATCGCCATACCGTTGTTTGAGAGTGAAAAAGATCGCCTCGACCGCAGACCGGTAATGATAGGTATTGTCATCTTGGCGAACGTTATGAGCTACATCTAATGGCACAAACTCACGATGTTTGATCACAGGGCGAACATCTGCCTCCCGTAGGCGCTGACGAAGGGCGTCCCAGTCGTAGCCTTTGTCGGCAGTGACCGTCTGAAGCTGGTCGAGATTCCGTGTGAGTACTTGCCGTCCGACTTGCGTGTCGTGCGGTTGCTTCATTGAGCAATGGACATCCAACACAGCACCGGTCTCACAATCAACTAACGCAGTCGTCTTCACCGATCTGAAGGTGTAGTTTGTCCGATTTGCGTAGTGACGACTGGCCGAGTGCCGGTCGAAGCCAGTCGCGTCGATAGCCTGTACCTCGCCGGTATCGTGAAGATCGGCAGAGAGCTGAAGCAGGGTTCGCCAGATCGTCATCTGGAGCTGCTGGTTCCGTACGCACACGGTCGTAAAGTCCGGCAGTTGGCTGACGTTGAGACTCATCTTCTCGACGATACCGGGCATCTCGTGAAGGACATCAAGGAGTCGTCGATATGGCAGGTCGAGGTATTCGCGGAGACCGTGGATCACAATAATGACCCAGTCAGCGTAGCCGCCGTCACCCTTCTTGACTGCTGGCGCAGGATCACCTGAGACAGCGCGTTGTGCCAGCGTTACGAGACGATCTGTGAAACGGGAGAGACGAGAGGACACACTACTCGGTTCCGGCTCTGGTGGTGGTTAGTTTGCCGGAGTGAGTCTTTCTCTCCAGCGTCTAAACAAGGCCAACATATACAAAAACAAGATAAGACCCACAAACACCATGTTGGGGTGCTGTAGCTCCTGAAAAAGCGCCCGAAACTAATCACGTATCCGACACAAGAGTATGCGACGCCCGAGCGAAACACCATGTGATACTGATCTGTCTCAGTGATGGATTACAGGTACGCAGCGTCCCA
Source organism: Halalkalicoccus tibetensis (assembly GCF_037996645.1). Taxonomy (NCBI): domain Archaea; kingdom Methanobacteriati; phylum Methanobacteriota; class Halobacteria; order Halobacteriales; family Halalkalicoccaceae; genus Halalkalicoccus; species Halalkalicoccus tibetensis. The sequence goes on along the minus strand of NZ_JBBMXV010000005.1, from coordinate 58,446 downwards.
GCGGGTCGCCTTGCGGAGATTCCCACACTGGTTGCACTCGATATGACCCATCGAATCCATGGCGTTGTTCGTTGTTTCACAGTTCGAACAGAACCAGCCGTATAGCTGATTGCGGTCTTGCTCTACATACGATGGGTGGAACGGCCCATCCGATCCCCGAGAACTCTCGGCGAAGTCGACGTATATCTGCTCGTCATCGGTCGTGGTCCGCGGTTCTAATTCGCTGAGTTCAGTCCCTTCTTCACCGTATACGTTCTCGACGTGGGCTTTGTCAGCGATAGTTATCGTCCGATCGTAGAGCTTCTCGAATCCGTGAGTCGTATAGAACTGGTTGCCCTCCTCGTTCTCAGCCAAGACCAACCCTGTAATACGCTCGGTGCCACGCTCTGTGAGCAGTTCTCGTGTCGCACTGAAGAGGTCAGTGGCGATGCCTTGTCCCCGATGCTCGGGATCGACGTGCAGCCACAGAATCCGTCCTTTGTCGAGCGTTTCGAGAATGTGGCTCTGGGAAAACCCGACGACATCGTCGTCATCGGCTGCGACAAGGAACACCATTTCGTCACTATCGAGGTATTCATCGAATATACCCGCCGCATACCACTCCTCAATAGCCGTCTCGATTGTCTCATCACGAAGGACGGAATATGACGCCGCTAACGATTCGCGAGCGATTCGTCGTACCGACTCGATATCTGCTGACTCAAGCGGACGAATCTCCATGCAGATGTATGTACCTGAACGCGGAAAAACACACGCTTTCCTCCAGTGTGCCGCAGTTGGTGAGCCGTGGCTCTTCCCCTTGAATAGGAGAGAAATTATCGATTATCGGTATATATGAGTAGTGTGGTTTCTTCGTCTTCCCCACCCCCAGAATAAGCCGTTTTGAGAGATCATCGTTGAACTCACTGAGTGATGCAATTGATCTTTCTGAGCGATTCATCCGAGGGATTGAGGTCATCGTCGCCTATCTCTTGGTTATTCTGTTCGCGGCGGGAGCCGTTGATATTGGTATAGGAATCATCCAGTTATTTCTTACTGGACGGATCCTTCAGCCGGACTCGGTGATCATGCTGCTTGATCATGTATTGTTGTTGCTCATTATCGTGGAACTCCACCAGACAATAATCGCGTATAGTGGTGGAGCCGACAGAATTGAGATCGTAACGACAGTAGTATATGCAGGAGTGATCGCCATGGTTCGGAAGACGATCTTGTTCCGGACGAGTGACTATCCTGGCTTGATTGCCGCGCTCACGGCGGCCGGTTCCTATACGCTGATTCTCGTGGGACTTGCAGTGATCCTATTGGTATTGTATCGTTCCAGAGGCACGTGACCCACGTGGTCGCCCTGATCGTCGCCGGCCTCGTCGGACTGGCACTCGGCCCGTTCGTCTCGGGTGGTATCCTCGCGGTCGCGCTGGCAGTGACCGTGGTGTTCGTGGGCGGACTCTCGCTATTTGCCTACCCCGAACTCGATGTCTACGGCGGCAAGGGCGCGGGCCGTACGATCGATTCGAGCACGCTCAAGGGCTGTACCGGCCGGGTCACCGAGCGCGTCACCCCCAATGGCGGGCAGATTAAGCTCGAACGGGGCGGCTTTAGCCCCTACTACACCGCACGGTCGATCGACGGTACTAGCGAGGAGGGCGAGGAGGTGATGGTGGTCGACCCTGGCGGCGGCAACATCGTCACGGTCGAATCGCTTGGTGTGAGCGAGGACGAGATCGACCGCGTGCTCCGACGGAACTGAACCGGGACCGACGACCACGGCGAACGCGAACATGACCGTCAATCGAAGTATGAGCGGTAGACCCCGAGTTGGCGACCGGACGAACCCTTTTGGCAGCGACCTCCTAACGGTAGGATATGATACCTCTCGTACCGCTGCAGGCAGCACTCACGCTACCAGTCGTCGCGTTGCTGCTATTGTTTCTCGCGATCGTCACCGTCTGGCAGATGGTCGAGATCGTCGACGCGACCGAGAAGCGCGCGCTGACGGTGTTCGGCGAGTACCGCAAGCTGCTCGAGCCGGGGATCCACTTCATCCCGCCGTTCGTCTCTGCGACACATCGCTTCGACATGCGAACCCAGACGCTCGACGTGCCGAGCCAGGAGGCGATCACAATCGACAACTCGCCGGTGACCGCGGACGCGGTGGTCTACATGCGCGTGATGGACGCTAAACGTGCGTTCCTCGAGGTCGAGGACTACCATCATGCGGTCTCGAACCTCGCCCAGACGACGCTGCGGGCCGTCATCGGAGACATGGAACTCGATGACACGCTTAGTCGGCGCGAACATATCAACGAGCGGATTCGTGAGGAACTCGACGAACCTACCGACGAGTGGGGAATCCGCGTTGAGTCTGTCGAGGTCCGCGAGGTCACGCCGTCCCAGGGTGTAAAGGGCGCCATGGAGCAGCAGACCTCCGCAGAGCGCAGGCGGCGGGCGATGATTCTGGAAGCGCAGGGTGAACGCCGCTCGGCGGTCGAGACTGCCGAGGGTGACAAGCAGTCGAACATCATCCGCGCCCAGGGTGAGAAGCAGAGCCAGATCCTCGAAGCGCAGGGTGATGCCATCTCGACCGTGTTGCGCGCTAAATCGGCCGAGTCGATGGGTGAACGTGCAATTATCGAGAAGGGCATGGAGACGCTCGAGTCGATTGGCGAGGGCGAATCGACGACATTTGTCCTCCCCCAGGAGCTGTCCTCGCTGGTGGGCCGCTACGGAAAGCACCTCACCGGCAGCGACACCAAGATCACCGAGGATCAACTCGATAGCCTCGATTTCGATCAGGAGACCCGCGAGATGCTCGGGCTCGATAACATCGCCGAACTGATCGGCGAAATCGACGAGGAGACGGAAGTGGATCTCGAGGCGATGGAACAGGAGGCAGACGCGATCAAGCAGGGCAGGGACATCGACGCCGAGTCTGACGACGGCAGCGAGGTATCGAAAACTGAAGCCGAATACGAGATAGAGTAGCGCCGAGCGAACGCCAGCGAGCTCATGAATCCTTGATGAGCGGGGAAATGCTATCAAATAGAACACTGAGTGACGAGTATAGCAACTATTGAATTCACCGACGAGACCCGATAGTGATCGGTTCAATATCTCTGTCATTACCTCTCGCTAATTCGAGATACGTCGTGCGTGTGCTATTGCTTCAGCCGAGTGCCTGATTAGCACTGATTTTCAACATCATATACTACCGACCTATTGATATCGTCGTGCTGAATAGAGGGCGCCTATTCAGCAAGATGGGGTTGCGACCGCAGAATGTGATCGAGGGTTTTATCTCGACCTTTGCTATCATATATCACAGGATTCAGATGGCCAAAACTGATCTGTACCAGAACGAGTTTCGTTCGACACTTGCCGGCGTTACTGTTGAAGGGCGTGCACATCCCCTCAGTGCATGGTTCGTGCTCGCGTTACGCCTCGTCATCGGGTTCGCGTTTCTCTATTCCGGGGCCAAGAAAGTCATCGGCGGCTTCGATCGCGACGTCTGCCGGGGTCGGCCCGTTATGTACTCCGTATCCACCCACCTTTGGCTTTGGTCTCGAGGAACTGCGTGAGACCCTGGTGGAGGGGTGGAGGGTCTGCTGTGGTGGATGAATCCTAGGGTTAGGGATCTGGCATGAAGGTGAATGAGCTGACAGCATCGGGGGTAGTAAACTCGCTTTTGATTATCAACAGTGGGCGGGGTTCCATACATGTCTACTACTGCAGTATACCTAGAAGGATTTACCTGAAGATGATTATCGCAACGTCGTGGATCTGATAAATATATCAGTGGCATAGAAATGGAGCCGGGCCAAACGTGAAGTAGGTGATTCGATGCCAGACTACTATTGCCATAACTGTACGCAACGGTTCCCCAGTGAGGTTACAGATAAGTATCGTACCTATGAGTTCAAACGGTGTGTCCACTGTGGAAGCGCGAAAACAACGCTTGCAGAATGATCTTTCTTCACCGCCTCTTATAATGGATGTCCCCGATCAGACCCCAATTACGAAGCAAGCGAAACGGATTCATAGGGATGCATTTGCCTACGGAGCTGGCGGCGACACTTCCATCTTGGGGGGGGAGGTGAGGATCGCATACAGGACAACAGAGACTACCATCCACTCAAAACTACCCCCATGGCCTGCGGCGTGTGGGTTGAGACTGGAAGTACTGTCTCGTTTTAGCGGACAACACGATGAAGGGATACCGATCCTCCCGGCGGTCGGGATCTATTCGCCCGGTTCGACGATTGGATCGCCCCTATCGTGTTGATAGCACGCTATATAAGGGAGAGTGACGTCTGCCATGCATCGAGTTCCATCTCTGCATTCTCGTCCGCAGATAAATTCCCCATCGTCGTTGACAGGTGGTTCATCGTTCTCATCAAGTTCCAACTGCTGCGGAACGTCTGCTATGGACATAAGTCCTCAACCCCGTCTTATGAACTGCTAGTAGATGATATAAATTGCAGTGTTGTGGCAACCGGTTCACTCTTCGTCTTTATCATCTCCGACAATCAGCGTTGATTCGACAAGATTGCCCGTCGCTCGGCGTAACCGTTCTGAGACCGCCTGATGTGATAACCCCAGTTGCTCAGCAAACTCTGTCATTGTCACCTCTCCTGGAACCTCGAAATAGCCTGCTTCAAATGCTGCGACAATCGTCTCGCGCTGCGTTTCAGTCAATCCATACTGGATATGGCCGTCAGCTGTGGCTTCGTATATTGCTTCAACCGTCAGCGAAAAGCCCGCCTCTTGGAGATAGTCATGAGTCTCGGAGAGCACTGCCCGATCCGGAAACAGAACGCGAAGGCTCCACCCATCTGCCGACCCAGTTGCATGAGTAATTGTTCCCTCATGCTCAGTCAGGAGCGGAACGATCCGATCGATCGTCCCCGCCCACGTCATTTGATACGAGCGTTCGTTACCCGTCTCCGAGAGTCTGGTTAGGTCCTCGACGGTTGGATCGTCGTCGAAGGCAGCTTCGAGTGCCGCAAAGTCGTCAGTGCGCGCCCATACGTACGGGGTGATCCGATTTGGATTATCCGCGACAACCCGTTCGATTTCGATGACCGCGTCCGGGCATTCTATCAGCGTTTCTTCAAGCGCGAATTCGTTGGTCGGAACCTTGAATTCGAAGATCGTCGCCATGCATATGCGGGGTTATTGACCAGGATAAGGCTGTGCTCTTAGTGGTAGTGTTGCCGCTGAAGACCACTCTCCAAACTGGTGATTACAGTCTGTCAGTGTGTAATGTGAGTCGAAAAGAGGTGTCCGAAGTCTCCATCTCAAGACTCGTCTTTCTGGTCTCGGTTCTTCGCAAGCTCGATCGCCATTAGTTCCAGATCTGGTCGGTCCGTGTACTCACAGATCCAAGTGGGTCCGATTGGCACGTTATTCCTGTAGGCGGATTGAAAAAGGCGTGATAGCTCCCGTTGCAGTTCTCGCTCACTGCTAATATCGTATGGTTGCGGCAGATGAGGTAATTCGGTAGCAATAGGTATAGTTTTCACACTTGGCCTACTACCCACGATGCCGAACGAATTCGCCGAGATGTAACCCTTGTGCATCATTCTCTTTTCAATAAAGGCGATTATTGCACAAGGCAACCAGTAGCGACGAGGAGACGCTAATCATAATGAAGGTTTGCAGAATTCTGCGAACCTCCCCCCTTTAGACATATGCCCCTTCCCGATCTGTATCGCGAGTTCGACCCCAGCGAGGCGGGCGCGGTCCCTGAGTCGCTCGCCGGGGATTGATCCCCTGCTGACGTTCAATTGTCATCGAGAGAGTCAAAAATTCTAGTGTCCTTCGTCGGTTAGATTGATCTGGAGCCGGTCGCCACAAGAAGCGTGGTGAACTCCCACCGGCTCGCCCATCGCGAGTGTGGTCATGACTCCCACACTTGCCGACGGCCGCATCGCGCTCCCTTTCACTCGCGGCCGTCGTCCATCCCGACGAGCCACCATTCGTGCGGGTGAGCACACCGGCGCTGGCCTTCCGTTCGGCGAGTGACTGTCGACGTTCGACCGTGCTCACGAGCTCTGTATGCTCCTCGCGCTGCTCCAGGACGAGACGCGAGCTTCGCCTCGTATTCGTCCCGTATACGGTCGTGCTCGTGGCGTGTTCGCATCACTTCGCGGACGTGCTTGCTCCGTGTACGTCCGTGCTCGTCCGCCTCGTCGTCGAGCAATTCAGGAATGGTCTCCTCGAGCCGGACTATAATCGCCTTCATGACGCTTGTGTTCGCGCCGTATACAAGTAGCTCCGTCAGACGTCCGGCTTGCGAGAGGGAGCGTCCATGAATTGTGCTCCGATTGCGCTGAAGACTGGTACAGTACAACCGATCCTAGTAGCTTCAATTCTTTTCTTGAAGAAGCCGACAACTGATTTCCCATCCTCAACGGATCTTCTTGATGCCCTCACTGATCGGGCTCTATTTCCGGCCGTTTTTGGTGATCAATCGTCCGACTTCTCGCCGTCTGGCATCCCGAAAAGCGCCCACTTCGTTTTCGTCTACAGGCCGGCCTGCACCTTCCGCTTCGCAAGCGACACGCCGACGGAGGTACTCGGCATACTGAGCAAGGATAGTCTTGTCAAGCTGCTCAAAGCTCTCGATGTCTCGTTCCTCCAGCCAGTTGATCCATCGATTGATGACACAGTTGGCATTACGTCGGTAATTCCCGAAGTCGTCACCTTTCGATTTTGCCTTGAGAAACTCCGTGAGCCCGTTCTGGAGCGAAGGAGATCGTGAAGCGGTGTCTGAATCCTGAGGTGTTAGGTCTGGCATAGAATTGGATGAGTAGAGGGCATGGAGGGCCGTAAATTCACTTATGATTATTCCCGAAAGCAAAAGTAGGCCAGCAGCTAGACCTAAGGCGGGGCTAGCGGGGGCTATGTTTCGCTATTTCCCAACAGATCGACGCATAGACTGCCACCATCAGAATGGCATACCGAAGACTGGTTGCTGATTCATTGAGTGAGTCCTTCGCATTCAGAGGAAGTTCTTCTTTGATTTAAGCGGATCCGTGGATCCCGAGGCGCTCTCGACAAGCCTCCCATGCCCACGTCGGAGCCTCTCGGAGAGTGCTTGGTGTGAGACGTTGAGTTCATCTGCAAGCTCACTCAGCGAGACCTCGCGTGGGACATTGTAATAGCCCATCTCATGGGCTTTCAGAAGTGATTGATATTGGAGTTCAGAAAGTCCGTCTGTTGTTCTACCGTCGCTATCGAGCCTGTAAATGGCATCAACAGTGACTGAAATCCCGTTCTCCTCGCACCCTTTGTAGATTTCCGTGAGCGTCTCATGCTCAGGGCATATCAATTCTAATTCCCAGACGTCTCTCTCTGTGGTTGACTCCAAATTCACGGTCTTGATTGCACACTCTTTGCTCAACAGAATCTGGAGGTTCCCCTCAACCTCACTAGCCCATTCTAGGCAATATAATCGCTCATCGTCAGACACAGTTAGTCGTGAGCACTCTTCAACAGTCGAATCCTCTTCGATTTCCTGCTCAAAGGCCTCGAAATCGACCGTACGTATCCAGGCGACTGGAAGTGCTGCATCGAGACTTTGTGCAACGAACGGGTTGATTTCGATGTGAAGATCAGGCACCTTCTCGGCTGTTTCGGCCAGAGCGAATTCCTCAACAGGAATTCGAAACTTGCTAATTGATACCATACTGATTTTTGTCTCTCCATGTTTGTCAATCCCGCTCCCAATATACATTTAAAAGAAAATTTACTAGTCAATATAAAATTATGTTCTCTAGAGATATTTTTGACTAGAGGCAACTCCCCTTTACATTCGATTCATGTGTCTATTCACTAATGATTCAGATAGGTCGTAGCCTAATAGCTACGGCGCTACGTGAGCGATTCAGTAGACTGTGCGTAGTCGTCAGACAAGACAGTGTGACCTGTTGTAGAGTGATGATCAAGTGCTTCTCTTGACGAGCCCTGATCTGGACTACTTTGCCAACCACATTCCGTACAATAGTGCATTAGAATCGGATTGTGAGCTGTCTCACCGTAAACCTACCGAAAGAAGATAGTGATTAGCATGGATCTCTGTATTGAAATCATGCAGTCACGTGATTCCCCAAGCTCGTCTGTCTCACGAGGGTGGTGAATGAGCCTATCTGTTAGGGCCTGTCTCCTAGGAGAGGCAGGTCACCCTATGACCTAAGTTATGAGTGGTTGTAGCATTCTCTGGCGATTCATCCCCATTGGTCGCCACTCAGATCACGTACGACCTCTCCGATCCGCATGACCATACACAAACTCAGTGATAGAGTACGGTTCAGGCCAATTCCGATGAGCGAGTAGTGGAGGACGAAATGCAGAGCTGTTTTTCCTACTTTGTGAGTTCCTCCCTCTATTGATTAGCGCTCGAAGGAGACTACGTCAACGGTAATGATCCGGGAATTGTGGATACCGCTGTAAAAATCCAATAATGAGGGTAATTCACTTGTCGCATACTGATAATTTATACTCTAAATCCACCTCTATCGAGTAACCGCTCATACTCCGCCTTGGTTAAACCCGCCTGTCCAAGGTCCTTATTATGAGCGTCGCTCCCACCGGTAATGAGGAGACCGTGCCGTTCGACCATTCGTAGGTCATGGTCAGAGCAGCAGGCGGTATTGGAGGTCGAATACGGGTAGCAATATTCCATCGCGTCGAGCTGAGTAGCCAGTTCGAGCACGGCCTCAGGATCGTTGTAGCGGTAGGGATGTGCGAGGCTGACTACACCGCACGCTTCGGAAAGGAGTGAAACGCCTCTCTTGAACGACGGAACCTCACGTGGAACGTAACAAGGGCCGTTGGCACCAATGAGTTCGTCGAACGCGTCCTGATATGAGAGGTCGGTTTCGGAGTGAGCATCAATTGCATATGCGATGTGTGGACGACCGATACCTTCGTGAACCTCCATATTGAGCGTAATACCCAGTTTACGCTCAACTAGTTCGATAATGCGCGCGCCACGGGTCTTACGATCCGTCTGAAGGCGGTCAAGTTCGGCGCAGAGAGCGGGTGATTCCGTCACACCGTACCCGAGCAGGTCGATCCGTTCGGAAAGCGTCCCAACCTCAACGCGAAGTTCGATGCCGTGGATAACGTCAATGCCATCAATTCGCACAAGTGGTGCGTCTAGTTCGGGATGGATCCTATCGTGGTCGGTGACGGCAACAGCGGCGATGTCTGCTTCAGTCGCTACAGCTGGAATTTCATCGAGAACAAGTTCACCGTCCGAGTTCGTTGTGTGAACGTGCAGATCCGCATAGATTGACCCTTCCATAGCTCGTTAATTCCTACACCTGTATTAAAACCCCATCACCATCAGTAAATCAGATCCCTTGCTATTTCTGGGCAGTGCTCTGTTCGATCCATGAGATCGTGGACAGTAAAATGGGTATAACGGCAGTTCGACACGCAACCAAACATTTTTCTAATTCCCAGCTTTTTGCCTTTGTTGAGATCTCCTTCATATCTTGTAATTTCGTATAGCATGAAGTTTCTACCGCTTTAATCAAAAACGGCTCGTAGAGAACCTCTTCGGAATATTAGAGATAAAAAGATTCCAATAAGTCCGATTTTGAAAACTAGGATTGTGGTTTCAGGCTCTTCATTTGGAACAAGGTACCGTTGCTGTCGCATAACCCTTGACTGTAGACTCCTTACAAACGTTCACGGTGTTGGAAACTAATCTAATAGGCGGATATTGGATCTTCCTCTGGTAGAATTTTTATTACTACCGCGCATATAAAAGCACTATTCTTTTGTTTACCATGAGTGTGCATCCGTTTATCGTGATAAAATCTCTGAGAGGGAAGCTGTAGTCGCTGCGAGAGTGACAATTGATATACAATAAAGTCATGATAGCGCGGCTACGATTAATGACCCGATGGCACGGTTCCGAGTATGGGTTGATTCAGTAAACGCGTCGAAAGAAGGTAGCTAATGAGTTTTGAAAAACCGTCAAGTAATCTCCGAGATCAAGCTAAACGGAATTACGAACACATAAAGAATGAGGTTATTACAGAGGATAAACAAGCGATTCTATCAAATTATCGAATTGATGACTTTGACAGCGTACTGCTTATCACGTCGGCTCCGAGAGGGGGCAGTAGTCTCCTTTTTGATATCCTTCGGCACCATGAAGAAACGTGTAGTCTCGATGGCGAACACGACCGATGGTATACCCTGAACGGAATCTGTTATCCGGCGTTCGATTCCGATGTCGTTCCGGCTCGTTTCGAGTCATTCGATAGGGAACAACTCTTGACGGGCCTCCTCGCCGAGGTCGGTGCAACCGAACGATCCGGTGACCGAACGCATCGCGTGGATAACACGCTCATCCGGCTTCCGTTGCAGTTCCCTGATCGAGAACTCCCATACAAGCAGATACGCGAAAAGTTACTCAAGGGAGTGCCGTTCGATGAGATACTCAAGGAGTTCGGAATCTCACCGTTGCAGTACGATGAATATGCAACGCAAGACGCAAACAGCCCGTTCGAAACCGAAACGATTGAGGACCGACCGTTCGTCTCCTCGCACAGCCACAAGCGCGGTCTCACAGTCGACGACTTTGAACGGACACTCGTTCTGAAAGCAAGTGGCGACGCATATCGACTCCCGTGGATTCGTGAGCAGCTATTTCCCGAGACCGATGTCAAAGTCGTTCACCTCACACGGAACCCAGCAGCGTCAACCAACGGTCTTTACGACGGGTGGCGGCTGAACAGGGGCTTTCAGACATACAACGTGGGCGATCTCGATCTCGAAGGATACGAAGGCTCGCTGTGGTGCTACGATCTCCCGCCAGGCTGGATTAGCGAGGGGAAACTCATCGATGTCTGCTTGATGCAGTGGACCCAAGCTCACCGTCATATCCTCAATGGTCGCGACGCGTTCGAGGACGTCCTTCGAGTCCGGTTCGAGGATGTTCTCACTGATACCGGTTCCACCATCAAGGAGATCGTCGAATTCACGAATCTCGGTGAGTCGGCGCTGCTTTCTGAGAACGTCGAAAGCCCCAATAAGGTGATGACGACGAAGGAACCGAGACACGCTCGCTGGCGAGACAGGGAGGACCTTGTCAAGAGTGCACTCAATCGAGCCAATGAGACGTATACCAAGGTGGCCGAAGAACTGGAATACACAGAGGAATCGGAATGGATCTGAGCAAAGCAACAAAAGCAAAGGATAGCGCAGTGGCGGGGTGACTTGCGCTGATCGTCGGCATCAAGGCCACAACCGTCGTGATCAATGAGGGTGAACTTCATGATCATGGCAGACGAAATGATGCTCGTGTGCAACAATATACCACATACCGGATCGAAACTGGCTGAGACATATACCGTGGAAACCACTACTGACAATAAAATGTGGAAAGAAGCAGGTGAACTCGCCTGCTTTATGGAGGGAATCAATTGATGTCGGGAGAAACCATATGGCTCTTCGGACTGCCCTGTTCCGGAAAGACGACGCTCGCCAAAGGGTTAATTGGTCCAAGTACGGTCCATCTGGACGGTGATTATCTTCGGAACACCCTCAATTCCGATCTCGGGTTTTCGAAAGAAGATCGAACCGAGAATCTCAGACGGGCTGCTGGAGTCGCACAAGCGTTGAACGAACAGGGATTTGATGTCATCGCATCGTTCATCACCCCGTATCGTTCTCAGCGAGAACTGATTGCCGAGAAGATTGAGAATGTTTCGTTTATATATATCAATGCACCTGTCGAAGTGTGCGAGGAACGTGACGTAAAAGGAATGTATGAGCAGGCTCGCAAGGGCGAGATCGAGGGATTTACCGGTATCGACGCGCCATTTGAGGAGCCAGAGACAGAGGAGATCGAACTCGAAGTTCGGACTGCGACGCACTCGAAGGAAAACAGTATCGAGCAGATCAACATGGAACTGGACCATAAGTTCGATCCAAGTCACATCTTCATTGGTCGTTGGCAACCACTCCATGATGGCCATCGGACAATCATTGATTCAGCCGCTGACAACGGAAAAGACGTTATTATTGCCATCCGCGATACCGAACTCAGCGAGAAGAATCCACTCACGGCACAGGAGCGCCGAGAACTGATTGAGGACGTCTACGAGGATCATCCGAACGTTGAGACAATGATCATTCCGGATGTCGATACCGTCGCTATCGGACGGGATGTCGGGTACTCAGTCGTCTCAGTTCCCGAGGAGGTCGCAGAGATCAGCGGAACCAAGACGCGTGAAGAGTATGAGAAAAGTGAACTCCTCACAGGACAGCACTTCGAGGACTAATTCGCCAACGACATCTCAATCATGAATGGGACAGGGCTACTGTTTGACCAATCTGAAGTGCAAGACGCGATAGAAACAGGAGAACTGATCGCTTGGAAGAAAAAAAGATATATTGCGTTCAGGGAGACGATGCAGAGCACTCGTTATCCATGTTATTTTGCAGCAAACGCTGAAGATAACGATACCGCTCGTTACCTCTTCGCGGGGAATATTCGTGATCGTGACGCACTCCTCAAAGTGAGAGATGGATTGCGAGAATATCTCGAGCGGTATCAGTCAATAGCTGAGCGAACGACCTTGGTGATATTTTTCAAGCCACCTAACAAGGATCAGAGCGAACAAGAATACCGAGATCAATTCTGGAGAGTTCTCGAATTCCTGCACAAGCGGGATCCGGAACCATGGCCTAGCGACATTCCTACGGATCCAGATGATCCAGAGTGGGAATTCTGCTTCTCTGGAGAACCGATGTTCATCGTTGGGCGCGCTCCATTCTATACGGATCGAAAGAGCAGGTATACACCATATGGGCTAGAAATAACGGTCCAGCCACGTGGGATACTTGACGATATTAGTGGAAATACGATAGAAGGTCAACACGCTCGTTCGATCATCAGGGATCGGTTAAAGGACTATGATGATATTGCTCCCCACCCTGACATTGGAGATTATAGTGATCCCACTACACGGGAATGGAAACAATATATACTTCCGACGTCAAATGACGAGAGTTTAAATGAATTCCCTTTTGAAATAAGTGCCTGGTTTGAAGAGTAACCTGATATCAGCTGCTACCAGTACTCTCATGCCCCCCTCAAGACTGTTTACTTAATTGAGCATTCCATATGCAACTATCAAATGACCTTCTGTGTTTGTTTAGCAGTGAGATCGACCACGGTGATAGGTCCTGTACAATCGAGATTCCCAAACGCGAGGTAGATCTCGGAGAACTCGAGCCAGACGTTTCGTATCGCATCGCTGTTGTTCCGCAACCTCGGAAACAGACCGACTCCGGTACTGGCGTCGACGAAGAGTCGAGTCGAGAGAACACTGAGTCCTCCCCGCCCGTTACAGAGGGTGATCACCGGACCGTTGAGATCGAAACCATCGGCGATCAAGGCGATGGGATCGCACGAGTCGAACGAGGGTATGTGGTTATCGTCCCCGATACGGATCCCCACGAACACGTTGAGATCGAAATTACCAGCGTAGCGAAAACCGTGCCTTCGGCGAAGTCGTCGAACGCTACGAGTACAACGAATAGGGGCTCTCTCATCGTAGCGGTAGCTAGAAGGATGTTGCTGAAGAGTAGAGACCATCCGCAGAATCCCGCTTACATCATCCGTTGTCGCGAGAAGTACTTAAACAGCCTTGACTGCTTGCGGCGTCGTTTCTCCGGGGCGAATCGAGTAATACCGATTAGCGACGAAGCTACGATCTACCACAAAGCGAGTCAAAACGGGAACTGTGAGGCCATAGCCAGCACTGCGGACGGTGAGACATCCAATTGTTCCTGTCGAACTCTTGTGGACCTTTCCATCTCGAGACCCGCACCAATACAGGTGTACTGAGTGCCAGGATTCCTTGTTGGTGACTGACTTCAGGAACTGCTAGTCATTCAATCGAGCTTTATGAATATCTGTGGGAGAGTTGATTATACAGCGATCGACCGCCTACGTGGCATTGTCGAGCAGCTGAGTAATATCCTCTGTGCGCTCCTCGCCCGTCACGACCTTTGATAGCCTCCAGTTGAGCTCGCCGAGCAGGAGGTCATAGCCGTCGTTACTGAGTTCGTACTGGTTAGTACATTTGTCGAGTTCGCTTTTTGCGATCAGATCGCGCTCGACCAGCTCGTCAAGGTTGGGGTAGAGCCGACCGTGATTGACCTCGTTTCCATAGTAGTCCTCGAGTTCGCCTTTGATCGCGAGGCCGTATTGTGGGTTCTCGCTCAAGACGATGAGGATCTGCTGTCGCCGGGTGTTGAAGCAGAAGGAGAGGAATGGAAATGATTCCGTGTATTGTGAGGTTTGGATGATGCCACCGATATTCCCGTGCGTGGCCTAGCTATACTTCTCGTATTCTATCTTGCTAGTCGATATCTATGTGTGACGACATTGAACGGCCGCACTTGGGTACTTGATGAGTCGTAGCTCCCCGGCTGCGTTCTATCAGCACACCCGGACCGTCCAGCGCAAACTGTTTGCGACGCTCTTCGAAGAGACCAATCTCCCCGTCGCTATCCCAGCTGAGGGGGTTGAATAACAAACCCGTTAGTCAGTAGCCTGTTTGATAGTAAACAATCGATTATTTCCTTATACACTTCTTATTCCTTCCTAGAGTGCGCCAATTTACATGGCGACACTCGTGAACTCACAATGAGAGATATCGACCTCGAATCCAACGAAGAAACCCCATACGAGTGCTTTGAGTGTGGTAACATCATCGTCGTAGAAAATAACCCCGGCCAGTGTCCCGATTGTGGCGGGCCGATGCGAAATCGGCTCATACCGCTTGAATAACTATGGCACCTCAAACTAACGCTACCGGCGACGAATCGGATGAAGCGACAATCGAATTAACTGAATCGGAATCGGCGCTCGAAACGGCTCGTCGGCAGCTGGATCATGCTGCGAATCAGCTCGATATCGATCCTAACATCGTCGAGCGACTCAAGCATCCAAACAAGGTTCACGAGGTAACAGTCCCCATTAAACGTGACGACGGAACAGTCGAAGTGTTCACGGGCTATCGAGCACAACACGATAGCGTCAGAGGCCCGTTTAAGGGTGGACTCCGATACCACCCCGAGGTAACCAGAGACGAGTGTGTCGGCCTCGGCATGTGGATGACCTGGAAATGTGCCGTGATGGACCTTCCGTTCGGTGGTGCCAAGGGTGGTATCGCAGTCAACCCGAAGGAGCTGAGTTCGGCGGAAAAAGAGCGCCTTACTCGCCGATTCGCACAGGAGCTTCGCGACGTGATTGGCCCGAACCAAGATATTCCAGCACCCGATATGGGAACGGACCCGAAAACGATGGCGTGGTTAATGGACGCGTACTCGATGCAAGAAGGTGAGACAATACCGGGTGTCGTCACCGGTAAACCGCCCGTGGTCGGTGGCAGCGAGGGTCGTGAAGAAGCCCCCGGACGAAGTGTCGCAATCATCACGCAGTTGGTCTGCGAGTACTATGACCGACAACTTGAGGATACCACCGTGGCAGTCCAAGGCTACGGAAGCGTTGGGGCAAATGCGGCCCGTCTCCTCGACGATTGGGGTGCGACAGTCGTCGCGATCAGCGATGTGAATGGCGCAATGTACGAACCAGCAGGGATCGATACTGCATCTGTCCCGACACACGACGAGGAGCCGGAAGCAGTCACGAAGCATGCTGACACTGTTATTTCGAACGACGAGTTGCTCACGCTCGACGTCAACGTGCTTATTCCCGCTGCCTTAGGAAACGTAATCACCAAAGAGAATGCGGAGGCAATAGCTGCAGACTTCGTCGTCGAAGGTGCGAACGGGCCGATCACCTCGACAGCTGATTCGATCCTCACAGAGCGAGACGTTACAGTAATTCCAGATATTCTCGCCAACGCTGGCGGGGTTACGGTGAGCTACTTTGAGTGGCTTCAGGACATCAATCGGCGAGCGTGGTCGCTCAAACGAGTAAACGACGAACTCGAAGTCGAGATGCAGGCTGCTTGGGATGCAGTTCGATCGGAGTTCGAGCAGCGGGACGTCACATGGCGTGACGCGGCCTACATCGTCGCACTGTCCCGCATTGCGGAGGCGCACGAAGCACGAGGGCTCTGGCCGTAACCCGATGTCCATCCCGCTGATCTGCGGACGCGGCAGCTATCGACCCCGCTTGAGCGGTTATAACTAGTCTCAGTCAGAATCCAGTGACGGTCGTTGCCTTCGCCATACGAGCAATCTGGCCGAGAGGGCCCACAGAACGAGCGTTGCTGTTGACCCATGAAGCGACAGATCTCCGCTTACACCGATCTCGAGCGGAAACAGCCATAGCACCCCCATCAGCGACAATGAATCGATCACCAGATGTGAACTGACAGCCAATCCGCTCGCCAGTTTGAATTGCTTTGGGGATCCCCATAGGCCAGCTACGGTAATGATCGCGATGAGGAAGAGAGCCGTATGTATTATCCCGCGATGGATGAATGTGCTCTCCACATAGCTGGAAAGAGAAATCGACGTCAAGGACAATCCCGAGGATGTACCCGATCGTAGGGTTCACGTTCGTGACGACTTGGACAAGCGTATAGCCGACGATGCCGTGCGTAAGCACTGCAGTTGTGAGAAATATCACACGGCCGATGTCCATATTTCCAAGTGAACGCAGGGGCACATCAGCGTTAGTAACCCGTGGGAACGTATTCGCCCCCGGCGCGAACTCTATAATATAATTCTATTGTTGTGATGAATAGATTCTTGTTGGCGATTTCAAGACTAGACTAACGTTCGATCGATAGTATGGTTACTCGAGTCTACTTTCAAATTCAAGATGAGTAGATCCGTCGTCCTCCTCCCAAGCGAGAGCCGGTTGCCCTTCAAGATCACGAGCATCAGTGATCCCTAGTTGGCTCATCGCGCGGCCGACTTCTGCCACGCTCAACTCTTCTTCGACTTGTGTTCCTTCTCTTGTTTCAGCGCTAATTTTGAGACGATCGTTCTCATCACCTACAACAGCAACATCACTCACCTCTGTTTCATGAGAATCGTCTCCTTGGTCCGCCTGTGACTGTGATTTTTCTTCTGTCCCTGGTTCTGTTTCGATCTTCTGATTGAACTCGTCGAAATCGTTACTTATACACTGATAGTGATGATCAGAAGGTTTTAGTATCCTGCCTGATTATGCAAACTAATGATGAAGTACATAGAGCGTGTCAATCCATCATCCAATTCTCGTTCGTGAGGAGTAACAGTGGTCGGTCGTGGTAGCCGAGTTTCTACCTTGTGCAACGAATTGGCTGGATAATGGAGTATGTTGCACAAGGCAAACTCTGATTCTGGATTGTTCTACGTGGATAAGGAGCCGAATCTACTGGAGGTTTTCGATAGGTACTGTCCGCGTTAGTCATTGTTCATTCCCACTTATATGATTCTCAGTGCCGATCAGACTAATAGACGGACTTAAACGATCGCTCATAGAACACCGAGGAGTTTACTGTGAGCCCCTCGTAGTTAGAGAACAATTTCCGCTATGAAGCGACCAAATCCGGACCCATCTTCAGAGAATACACAAGAGACAGCACCATGTTTTGCGTGTGGTCAGCAGACACCACTCCCGGATGATGTGAATAGCGTAGATTTTGTGGATTATGTGGATTTTGTGGCTATGTAGATTATATCGTCAATCCATGATGTTGCATCAAATAGAGCAATCCCCAGTCGAACTATTGGAGGTCACATGCCAGTAAGCTATTTTCAAATCGGCAGGGGGGAGACGGATTCAGTCCCAAGTTAGGTACTGCAATCTGATTTTCTTATTGGTACTCCTCGAAAGCGTCCCCTTCGTGCGCTACCAATTCCACTGCGAAGTCGATAGTTCGTGCTCCAATGCCACTAATCGCATAGTAGGAGTAGGGCTGATGTTTCTCAGGATCCGTTTGTTTCCACTGTGTAACGAGATTAGCTTCGACGAGCTTGCTGAGATGTGAGTGGAGAGCGTTTCCGCTTCGGCCAGTCATATTGGAGAGTTCCTTTGCACTCATGCCATCGGCATCCCGAAGCCGATACAAAATAGCGAACCGCAGCGGATGAGCTACTGCCTTGAATCGATCGGTGAAATCGGACAGCTCCTGTGGATTCGACTCTTCGAGCAACTCTGCTGTAACGTCAGCAATGAGCTGTGTATCGGCATTTCCCTCCACATCGGTATCCGCCCCTGTGCTTGCCATACAGATTGATAAGAGCTTAGTAGATAAGAAGGTATCGACTGTTACCTTTGTCTGAATACTCCATCTCTGATGCCGAGAGGGTGCAATGAGAACAAATGAATTTTTATCCATATGAGCTGTAGAATCTTCTATGCGCGAGTATGATGGGAAGCCGATGCGAGACGTTCTCCTTGGGCGACTTCCTGTTGCCCCCTATCCAAACTTTCTCGTCTATATGATGGGTCCATACACCAAGTTCGAGTTGGAATACGTTCTCTCAGAAGAGACGGACCCCGAGAATGTCGAGGCCGATCTTGGTGCCTTTAGCACTGCTGATCAGGAATTCATTACTGAGCTCGAGAACCTCTGTTTGTTCCTTCGAGACGACCCAGGTGTGAATGCGTTCATCGCTACCGATCCCGAGATTCCCCTTCCTGAAAACAAAGACGCCAAAGAGCCGGTGATGAACGCTATTGCACAATCAAAAGCATATGCTGAAGCTAGTAATGCTATCGCGTTCGTTCTCCCGATCGCTGGCCTCCGAGACGGAGTAAGTGCTGAAATAGGAGCGGTACTTGAGGCAATGGATCTAGAAAATAGTGATCCAGGTCCCCCAGTGAAGGATCCACGTCGATTTCGAATTTTCGCCGAAGCCGGAATCACGAGTACGACGATCTACGCCACAGAAGACGAATATAGCGTACCGATCGTGGAGTACAGTTCTAAAGAGCAGTTACGAAAGGAACTCCATGAGTTCGTGACAGATGTCGCTATCCTTGAGCAGAAAGGAATCCTTCCTCCGGTGCAAGAAGAGAGTAACGGAGAAACGTCCTAGTTTATTTGTAGAGAGAGTGAGATTGATCGTAGAGACTTGGTCTTCTGGGGGTATTCATTCTCGTGTTTCAGTACCTTGTGCAACATTGTTTTGGTAGAGCCTATATTGCACAAGGTGGTTACGGGATGATTCTCAGACAGATCGTGAGAATCCAGAGAGACACCACTCTTGCAAGTGAAGCTGAGAAATAAGAGGGGGGAGGGGATCAAATAGTGGGATTAATCAAAAATATGATATTCACTCCAACTATTTGAAAGAAGCGCTCAGAACCCAACAGAGAAAAGAAGGACCAGCTACATGTCAGTGCTTTAGTTGTAATCATGGACTGTTCTTCTAGCTAGTCTCTCTAGTCTAGTGTTTCACTTGTAACAGTGGTGTGTGTCTGTGGTCTTCACTTGAAACAGATGCAGAGGTGGTTTTATATAGGAAGCATGGGAAGAGTCTCACATGCGTCGGTTCGAGCGGAAGCAAAACATCTTCCGCAATAAAGACGCCCTCGGAGAATCCTATCAGCCCGATCAAATTGAGGAACGCGACGAGGAGATCGATGAGTATATGGATGCTCTTCAACCAGTCGTCGACGGCTGGGAACCGAACAATATCTTTCTCTACGGAAATACTGGCGTTGGGAAAACGGCTGTTACCGACTACCTTCTCGAGAGACTGCAGAATGATGTCTCGGAGTACGAGGATATTGATCTTTCAGTCATCTCGCTCAACTGTAAAACGTTGAATTCATCGTACCAGGTAGCTGTTGAACTCGTCAACAAACTTCGACCAGCCGGTGGAGAGATTAGTTCGACCGGCTATCCACAACAAACCGTTTTCAAAAAACTGTACGAAGAATTCGAAGCGATCGGTGGAACTATTCTTTTAGTACTTGACGAGATCGATTCGATTGGAGCACGTGATGAACTCTTATACGAACTACCTCGAGCTCGAGCGAACAACAATCTCGATAGAGCGAAAGTCGGTGTTATCGGAATTAGCAACGATTTCAAGTTCCGTGACCAACTGGATCCTCGCGTTCAAGATACGCTTTGTGAACGAGAACTACATTTCCCACCGTACGATGCACCTGAGCTCGAAAATATTCTCGATTCTCGAGCTGACGTCGCAATCACCGAAGACGGGCTTGAGCAAGGTGTGTTAAATTTCTGTGCTGCCCTTGCTGCACGTGATAGTGGCAGTGCTCGACAGGCACTCGACTTACTTCGACTTGCTGGAGAGATCGCTGAAAACAGTAATGCCGACCTTATTAAACGTGATCACGTCGAAGCAGCCCGAGCACGACTCGAACAAGAACGTGTTGAAGAGGGAATGCGAGAACTCACGACCCACGGCCGACTGGCACTCCTGGCAGTGATCTCGAAGGCTGCGAAGGAGGAAACACCGTGTCGTACCCGTGATATATATGAGGAATATCTTACTCTCTGTAGCTCTTCTGGAACCGACTCGCTCGCCCAGCGTTCGGTACATAATCATCTCTCAGACCTCCGAATGCTTGGGATACTGTCAGCATTCGAGAATCGTAGTGGATCACGTGGTAACTACTACAGTTATGAATTGGATGTTCCGTTCACCAGTGCAATCGAAGCAATGTCTGATGTTCTTCGAATCGACAGTGAAATCGAGATGATTCGAGAGATCGCGTCGGTCAACGGCATTTCGTAGACGGGACACACCACCGTTACAAGTGAAATAGATGGCGAGTATGAGTTAGTAGTTTCACTTGTATCGGTGGTGTGGATGACCTAGTCTAGTTCACTTGCAACGGTGGTGTGTTTCACTGCTTCACTTGTAATAGTGGTGTGTCGCTGGGAGCCTACCGTAGCCTACTCTTGCTCATGTTTTTGTCACTCCCTTTGGCCGACCTTGTGCAACAATATTAATAGAGTAGCGAGATAGTTGCACAAGGTAGAATGCCCCCGACTGCACCCCCATCGCTCCCGAATTACCTCGCCGACGGGCTTCCCAAACAGGACGACGAGACCCTGCAGGAAGTCCAAGACTACGTCGACGAGTTGCTTGCCGCTCGCGAACAGCGTCGAAGCGAGCCAGTCACCGAAGACGAACTCCCCGAGGATGCCCAGGTTCTCGAGAACGAATCAGACGGTGCTGTGTATCTCGAATATCGCACCTGCGGTGATGAGAGCTGCTCGTGTATGAGCGGTGGTGCGGAGCATGGGCCATACAAATACCGTGCGTATCGGACGGTGATACCGTGCGGCGAGAGTATCTCGGCAAAGCATCCGCCAGTGATATGAGCTGACTCGGTTATCTCTAATTGCTAGGTTGAAATTGTCCACTGGAAGCTATTTCGCATCGTTTCCCCAGCGACCGTGCGTTTCGGGCGCCCAGTCGTCAGGAACGACACGATCTGGATTCTCCGGACAGACTGCCTGATGCCCGTTCGCTGCTCGATCCGTTAGGAACACTTTCCCACACTGCTCACACTCCTTCATTTACAACCCGTTGTTAGTTGAGACTCATCTATTATATATTTGATGGGTATGCGTTTGTGCTCATCAACTAGGTGGTGAGAAGATCATGGGTATAGCAACTGCTACCAGTACTCTCATGCCCATTGAAGACTGTCTCATTAACTGAACATTCATATGGATTAGATAACCTTCTGTGTTTGTTTAGTAGTGAGATCGATCACCGGGATGGGTCCTACACAATCGAGATTCCCGAACACGAGGTCGAACTTGGAGACCTCGAGCCGGACCGTTCGCATCGCTATCGTTCCGCAGACCTGGACTCAGCCCGACTCGGATACTGACGCTACTGAGGAATCGACGCAAGCGGCTACTGAGTCCACTCCGCCCGTTACTGAGGGCAATCACCGAACCGTCGAGATCGAGACGATCGGCGAGCAGGGCGACGGGATCGCACGAGTTGAGCGAGGCTACGTGGTCATCGTTCCTGATACCGATCCACAGACGATCTCGCTCTGCTCGTCAATAAGCAGGTGTTCCCACTCAATCTCCCCGCTCTCAGATATGCACAACGAACGGGGACACCCTTGTGGAACAACCTCATCGCAACGGTTGTATTGAGTTCACGGCTAATCGGGCTCCGAGTTCTTGAAACGGTCGGGTTTCGTACTCCTCGAATAACCTTCGAGAAACCCGAGTTTGAGTACGTTGCAAAGCCCTCCTCCATCTGGTACGGCGACCCCGAACTGAACGGTGAGGGAGGGTTCTATCAAGAACTGATCTCGACGGAACCTGTCGACTACAAGTACTACGCTGTCAATGATGGAACGCGAGTCCAGATAGCGGCCAAGTGCGTTACCTCGAAGCTCTATGGGCCCAAACGATTCCTGAGTCAGGTACGCCCCAGCCCGACGCTTACGCGGCGTCTGCGTCGCCTCGTCAACCGACTTGGTCTCCGAGGTGTCGGAGTCGATCTCGTCAAAGACGACGAGGGCCGGTTCTGGGCCATCGACGTCAATCTCGCCGCAGGCTATCGGGATAGCGAGTTAGAACTTGCCCTCTGTGAGTCAATTCGTATGGGTCTTCCCAATAAGTGATCTGAGAGTCACCTCTTTGAACTGTGTACCGAGCAGAGAGGTTCTGCTGCATACATCCTCTCTATGCAGCACCTCATTTATATCACATTCTGAGGATTGCAACAGAGCTACTGATTGTAACATCTGCAGCCGTGCGCACAGACTACCATCTCTTGACGTAGTCAACCTTGTGCAACAAAACGCTCTTGGGTCGAGATGTTGCACAAGGTAGACTCTCTTTGCGGAGCGACTACCCTCTATTGGTTCTAGTCAACGGATATGCTCCTCACCACCGGCCGACATCGTACGTATCACGATACTGCTGATAGTACGCCTTCTTGACAGTCCGGAGCTCAAACTCACCTGGATTCCGTTCACGGAGTGCAAGAAGGATTTTCACTGGCTGGGACTCCCCTGTTTGTATCGAATAGCAGTATTGAGTGTGTTACTGAACGCGTTAGGTTTCAATTGCCTTTCCGAATACGAATCCAGTAGTTTCCAATCAATATTTTAATACTGACTAATGCTAACATATATCGTGATGTGGTTAGACGATACTTCGGTACTATGGAACTGGGGGATCTCATCGATCAACGATGGAAGAGCTACGAGCGGAAACGATTCACCAAAGACGCTACGAAGTCGAAAACAGACGATTTTGACCCCGAACAGTTCAAACACGATGGGTTCAACGATCGCAATGCGTATCTCGAGACGTATGTGCCTGCATTAGCTGACTCTGAACGTCTCGAAGCGGAGCTCAACAACTTCACCCCGCCTCGAGTGAGTTCGATCAATGATTCTCCCTATCAGGCACTCGTCATTCGATATGGGATCCTCCGTATACTGATCCAGCAACTGGATTACTGCATAGAGAAAGAGCCCCTCCTCGATGCGATGCAAACCTGGCAACAGGAGCTTATTGACAACTATTCTGAGGATGATTTCAGCCATGATGACGATCTACTCCATCTCGCAAAAGCCGGTGTCGACTATGGTTCGGACGTCGATGATTCGGAACTACACATGGTCTACAGCTATTTCGAGCTTCACAACCGAGCGCATGACCGAAAAGACGAGTACTACACGTGGCTCGATTCCTTCAAACGGCTCTGTTGAAACCCTCTTCACGTCTTGCGGTTTCATAGAGGGCGTAGTTTTCGCCGCTTTGGTCAATAACGGTTCGTAGAACACCTCTTTGGAATGTCAGTGGTGAAGGATTTCAACTAGGCCCTTCAAACGGCTTTCAGCGATTGATCGGTTCCCGAAAGTCTCGCGGTCTGAACGTCCTGAGCACGCGCTGGATATCATTGAGAAGGGACTCTGGTCGTTACAAGAGCAAGCGATCGTCTACGAGATTTTCGACGATGAGAAGGGGGATCTCGTCGGTATTCCCGAAGACTACATCGACTATATTCGCGACTGGCTCTACTATGAAATGTCCGACGAGAACTTACAGACGATGCTCGATCAGCTAGAGCCGTTTGACAAGCAAGCCACGCTGATCGATGCTCGCAATCGGTTCGGTATCGAGACGAAGACCCAGGGACTCAATCAAAAACGCCGGGAGAGTCTTGTTGCAGCTGGCGTCTATCCAAGTGAGCTTCTTCGAGAGGCACTTACCAAAGAGCAACTGAAAGCAATTGTCGACGAGTACGGACTGGATGCCCACAATCAAAAGACCGATAAGATGATCGAGCAGACGATCGCGTACTTCGAACAATCACAGAAGTACGTCGATGACGGTGAAGCGGACGTCGATCTGTATCTGAAGTGCTTCGAGGACATTGCCGATGGGAACATTCAACTGATCCCACCGCAGATCCAGTCGATCGTCAACGCGGACGGTCCGACCGCACGATTAGAGATGCTCTTTGAGGAGGCCACGGCTGAGATCTTTACGGAGGTGTTCAATCTGTCCGGGACGTCGCTACTCGGTCAGCACGCGAACGGGATCGTCGCTGATGGCGAGATCGAACAAGACGACAAATGGCTGCTGTGGGATAACAAGCGCCGGCGACAACAGTTTAAATTGGGGAGTAACACCCAGAGCAAGATCAAGAACTACATCGATACGAAAAGTCAGCAGCATACCGTTGAATGGTTCCTGATTATTGCACCTGACTTTACTGAGACGGCCCGGACGAACGCGAACAAGCTCGAGATGCAGGTCGGTGGGATCGATATTCGGTTGGTGAAAGCGGCTGACTTCGTTCGGTTGGCAGAACTTTGGTGGGAGAAGTATGCGGCTGAGAATCGTGAACTGCCGTTGTCTGTGTTCTATGGGTCCGATCTATTGGACCTCGAGATCGCAGAGGAAGCACTCAAGCGGGAGTTCTCCTGAGAGTCTTTCTGTGGATCTTTCGATACTCTCATTCTCATTGAGTGCTCGCATCCTTAAAGCGATCTCAAGATCTTGTTTGACAAAACCAAAGAATCTATTGAGATGGTAACAAACTACACTACTGCTATGGCAACAGTCAATGTCATCGATGGGGTACGGTATGGTCTCGATTTGATTGTCTATATCTTCGTCATTGGTCTTGCGACTGGACTTGGCCTCCTTATCGGGATTGCCATTGGTGGTGTCGATAACATTGTTTTCTCACTAATTGGTGCACTCCTCGCTCTTGCGAGTTTTCTTGCGTTTTATGCCGGAATGATGGGAATCCTCTATAAGGTAATCGCAGATGGTGTGACCGTTGGTATGAAAGCTGCCAACGAATCCTCTGAAACACGAACGTCTCCCCGCCCTAAGTAGTTCTATCTCGATTTCACGCGAGATGTTGTCGTATCGACAGTGCTTGAACAAATAAGAGTGTCTCAGCGAGGTGAGCGAACGGATGACGGAAAACGGGCGTTTGCTGATCGGCTTTGAGCAGCTCGTTAGTCGGAGAGATGGGCCAATCGACGTCCGGTCTCGTATGCGCCCTTTCTGAGTTCCGAGCGTTCCTCTGTGTCCTCCTTGAGGGCGCGCTTGAACTCGTCAAACTCCATTGTGGTACTGTGTATGTGGTCTGTGGATAAGAAGATACTAGCTGGTATGTAACGATACTCATTGGTAGGGTGACGATGAGAAACTAGTGTGCATGAGTGGCTACAGCAACTGGCGTCATCTTGATTCTGAACGGATAGGACTCCTGTTGGTATTCCTTTCAGCTGTCGGCTTCGGTACGCTCGGTATCTTTGGCATCTACGCTCAACGTGCAGATCTCTCGATTCCGACCGTGCTCGTCTTTCGGTTCCTATTCGCAACGATATTCGTGTGGGCACTCCTTGCGTGGAGAGGCCGATTAGCACTTCTTCACGGGCGAGCATTGCTGATTGCACTCGGACTCGGAGCGTTCGGCTACGCGACTCAAAGCGGGCTCTACTTCGTCGGATTGGAATTTATGACCGCAGGAATGGTCGCCATCGTTCTCTATACATATCCTGTCTTTGTCGTCGTTCTGGCGGTTGCCCTCATTGGGGAACGGGTGAGCCGATCGATGCTAATAGCACTCTGCTTCGCTCTCGGCGGTATCGCACTCGTCACTGGAGCAAACTCCGCGGGTGCATCGCTTGTAGGCGTACTCGTCGTTCTTGGCGCTGCACTTGCGTACGCCGCTTACATTACTCTCTCCCGATCGATGCTCGTGACAATTGATCCGCTGGTTCTGACTGCGTACGTGCTACCGGCTGCTGGCACATCGTTTCTCGTCATTGGCGCGGCAGGCGGAGACCTCACGATTCCACAGACACTATCTGCATGGACGATTCTCCTGTGTCTCGGGATTTTCGCGACCGCGATTCCAGTCGTTGCGTTCTTCGCCGGGCTCAAACAGATCGGCGCCAGTCGAGCTGGGATCATAAGCACTGCTGAACCCCCTGTCACAGTTGCTCTCGGTGCGGTACTATTCGCCGAACCAGTCACGACGGGAACGGTTATCGGTGGTATTCTCATCCTGATTGGTGTCATTATACTTGAACGCGAATGATGAGATGGTGCCAAGAATCGCATTGATAATCGTGGCGTGGTAGATTCGGAAGTGAGTTCGCGACCAAGACTGTTCAGCTAGTGGTGCTTGAGGTCGAAGGAGAGGAGTACGGGAGATTCGCCGACCGAGTCACTACCTTGTGCAACATCGATAGGAACGGTGATTGTTGCACAAGGCAGACTCGGTTCTGGATGATTCTACGTGGGTTAGCAGTGGGATCTAGTGGGTGTTTTCGGCGGGCACGAAGTCTTGATAGGAATGCGAGCGGGAGTGTTCCGCCGGTCTCGAACTCTCGTAGCATGTAGGAGTAGGCATCCGTCGGCCGATCCGTTTGAATATCGAGATCGTCGGTCAGTACGTCAACGACTTCGCAGACCGTGCTGTGGGTGTGGGCATCCGGGTCAGCTGGATCCAGGTAGATTTGGACCTCGTCGCCCGGAGTGTAGGGGTCCGGGGCTGGCTGGGGGATGTCTTCCACTACTATGGGGTTGGTTCGATGTGGAGTATCAGTCTATCGCTGGGTTAGAGATAGATCTGATTGGGGGAATGCCTTTGACAGCTTCCTGGGGTTCGCTGTCAGTGCAGTAGTTGAACCAGTTCGTTCTCGTCGAGGTCCCAGTAGTGAGCGATGTCGCCGAGCAGGGCATCGATCGTATCACAGTCGTAGCACCGCAGTCCTCGTGTTCTGCATTCGTGAGTGCGCGAGCGATCAGCTGCCAGTCTTCGAACAGCCATTCGTCGGGGGTTCCGGTGGGCATATCCTCTGGTGGGTCCGTCTTCTGGTATACACTCTCGGAGGGTCTGGGTTGGTAGTCGAACGTGGGCAGTAATCGAGTGGGAGTACGCGTGGAAATCGGCCCGTTGGGGCGAGGGCCGATAGCAATCTCTGTCGACGGCAGGCACTCCGTCGACAACCGTGCTATCCAGTCACGTAGTTTAACTCTACTGTCTCTTTTTGGTTAGATCGGCTCCTTGTGCAACGTCGCGCCCTTCTCAATAAAATATAGTTGCACAAGGTCTCCTCTCCAGTGAGCTGGGAATCTACTGACTCTCTCATATCGCCGCTGAACAGCGCGATAACATCTCCATCTTGGAGTCCTGTTGTCCACGGTCACAGTTCCTTCGTGATTATACGAGAGGGTACAAACATATATACGAGCAAAGCGCGAACAGTGTTGATGAGGTGCCCAGTATGTCCGAGTTCTCGCAAGATGGGGTCCAGTCGTGGACTGAGTCGATGAGCGCGCGCGAACGCATTCGGTCGGTCGCCGAGACGCTTCGCGAACCCCGTTCGGTCAACTGGATCAGCGAGCAGGCCGACGCCGCTTGGAGTACAACGAACGAGGAACTCCAGGCCCTTCTTGAGCAGGGCCAGCTGCGTCGCGTCGAGGCCGGCGAGACCACGCTCTACCAGCCGGACTACACGCAATTGCTCTTCGAGGAAATTCGCACGCTCATCGAGGAAAGTTCGCGTGAGGAGCTTCGGAGCGAATTGGCCGCGATCACCAAGGAGATCGAGGGGTGGCAGGCGACCTACGACGTCGAAACATGGGAGGATCTCGAACAGTCGCTTGCTGACGGTACTCTCACAAGTGATGAGCTTCGTGAACGCCGGGACGTCATCGCGTTCTGGCGCGAAAACGAGGAAGATCGTCGACTCATCAAGCACGCACTAGAACTCTACTCGGATGTTGAATCAGCTCGCGAACAGATGACTGCTGTGGCAGACCGTGCCACGAGCTAATTTCTGATTCGCACGATGATTTTTCTCGCTGGTCGCGACCGATATACACAGCGGACTCTCCTCCGAGACGTTCACGACCGATTGACGGATCAGGCTAGTTGTGAAGGCGTGCATTATCGCCCGTCTCGGCAACGACCTCGGTACGTCATCGCGGATGTCGATCCAACAACGTTCCTGAGTAACCCCTACGACGTGGAGAACGCACGACTGGAAATTCGCTTCTGGTACCCGGCCGGTGTCGACTACGAGTACTACCGTATCAACTGGGTCGAACCAGATCGGAGCCTGATGCTCGGCTTTCATCAGGACGCCGACCATCCGGACCTTGGGTCCTGCCACATCCAGCTCAATCATAATGACACGCCCGTTGATCGGCATGGTGCGACGTTTCTCGATGCGCATCCACTCGCCGTCCTCGATGATCGACTGCAGCAACTCTCGTCGGCAATAGATTCGATTAACTGGGAGAATGGAACTCCCTCACTCCCTACATGGCCGGTCTAGACGACGAGACGGACGCGGACTCAGTCGAGACGTATCGAGAGTGTCATAGAAAACGTCACATACGAGCTGCTACACATGCTTGCTGCTGGCCCCTCGGGCTACGATGGCGTGCAGATTCACATCACGACGCTGCTCGACTGGAGAGTGTCGGGTATCAAGTACGGGAAGTTCCAGGCGTGGCTAGAGACTACGCTGATCACACTCGCCCCCCA
Source organism: Halalkalicoccus tibetensis (assembly GCF_037996645.1). Classification (NCBI taxonomy): domain Archaea; kingdom Methanobacteriati; phylum Methanobacteriota; class Halobacteria; order Halobacteriales; family Halalkalicoccaceae; genus Halalkalicoccus; species Halalkalicoccus tibetensis. The sequence continues at coordinate 29,451 of NZ_JBBMXV010000005.1, read as the reverse complement.
TGGTGCTCACGCCGCTCGGTATCGCCGTACTCGTCCTCCTAGAGCCAGCGTAACTATTACCGCTGCCTTCGTCCTACTGAACCCGTGCGAGAAAGTCCTCGCGGTAGTTGGCGAGCGACTCTTCGATTGCACCGCACCCGTGTCAATCGAACGCGTCGTCCCTGTTCCGTTAGAGCCACCCCTCGCGCCGGAAGTACACGAGCAGGATCACTGCCACGGCGAGCATGCCGAGCATCGTCGCCGGATAGCCGAACGTCCACGCCAGTTCGGGCATGTTGTAGGGGCTCCCCTCGAAGTTCATGCCGTAGACCCCTGCAACGAACGTCAATGGGAGGACGATGGTCGCCACAACGGTCAGCTTCTTCATTACCTCGTTAGTTGACATCGCTACCGTGTTCAGGTAGATATCGCGGGAGCCGGATGCGAGATCGCGATACGTTTCTGTGAGTTCAACTAGCTCGACGAGTTCCTCGTAGGCGTCGCGGTAGTACCGCCGTGTAAGTTCGTCAATATTAGTCACGTCACCCAGCGCGAGCGTCGCGATCGCCTCGCGGGTCGGCCACACCAATCGCCGAAACGCCAGCAGGTCACGACGAACGTCGTTGATCTCTTCGAGCGTCACCGAGGACGGACCGTCGATCACCGCGTCCTCGATCCCTTCAAGTCGAGCCTCGAGATCGTCGAGGACGCGGAAGTACTCCTCGACGAGCGTGGTCACGACGAGATACGCGAGGAAGTCCGGTCCACGTTCACGTATCCGACCACGACCTCGAACGAGAGCGTCGCGGACGTCATCGATAGCCGCGAGGGGTTCCATCGAATACGATACCAACCAATCGGAACCGACAAAGAGGCCGACGGAGACGTCGCGGATCGGATCGGTTACCGTCCACGAATCTGTCCGTCGCTTGACGCTGTTCACCCGTAACAGCGTGTATTCGTCGAACTCCTCGACCTTGGCTCGTCCGCCTGCACGGACATCGTCGGCCGAGAGGTCGTGGAGGTCGAACGCCTCAGAAACGAGTGCGAGGGCGCTCTCGTCGCCTCCGGTCGCATCGATCCAAGTCACGCCGTCTGAGTCACGGACCATCGCCAAATCCGCGGCGCTCTCGATGGCCGTTGTCTGGACTGCCCCGTCGGGTCCTCTGACAACGGCGTCCATCATCTAGCATGCACCCCGATAGCGAGAAGTGTCACGCCGATCATGGAAAGAGATACCGAAAGTGACCGGCCCGGATATGCGACGCCGATACCAACCGCGTATCCGAGTAATCCGACCGTCGTACACACGAGTCCAACGACCAAGAGACGATTCATACGTGATCCATACCGGCTCGGCGTAAAGCGGTTCAGGGTAATCCGGATCGGTTCGAGGACTCGCGAACTTCGACCAGCTCGGGTCCGATGCGGGAGATTGCGTTCTCGAGTTTTCGAGTTCAATCCTCGACGTGCGCGGTCCGTGTTTCGACCGCTCGTTCGTACAGGTCGCGGTACCAAGTGATCCTTCGGTAGAAGAAGACAGGAAGAGGCCGTACCAGACGACAAAGACGACGAGCGTTGGACCCACAACCCCGACGTACGTGACGATGGTGTCGTAAATCGCCTGGACGAGCGCGGCCAGCAGCAGCTCCTCGACGACGATCGGGCCGCAGCTCTCGGGGTTGACTTCGCCAGCCGGAGGTAGTAGCCCGCGATCAAGGCGTGGTAGTGGCGACCGGTCCACCTCGAACGCACCCACTACGAACCGGCGGCATTCGACGAGGAGCTTTACCTTCGTCCCGAGTGCAGCATCTACATGACCGACCGGATCCTCGTGCCGATCGACGACTCCACGTTGGCGGCGACTGCTCTCGACTACGCGTTCGAGAACTTCCCCGACACTGAGGTCACTGGAGTTCGCCGACGTGCGCGGGCGGATCACCGACGTCGAAGACCAGGTCGAAGAGCTGGAGACAACGCTCTAGGAGACGCCCACAGAGACCACCAACACCAATGCCGAGGAGAGCGGCTCCCAGACCGCGACCACGGAGACACCGTTAGAACGGATCTGTACACTCCCCGAGTATGTCGCCGATCGCGAGCTCACAACGAACCAGAAGCGAGCGCGCTTCATCGCTCGGGACGTGCAGGACTACGCCGAGAAGGCACCTGCTGGGCTCGTGCTCGATAGCCAGACGATTGCGAAGGTCATCACCGCTGCCGAGGGAACGAAGCCTCACACGCAAACTGTGGCCCGCGTTATGGATTTCCTTGAGAAACTGGGGAAAGACGACGTTGACCAGACGAAACGTCGGGGCAAGAAGCTCGTGGTGGTTGAGGAGGAAGCGGCCGACCGATATCACGACCGTTGTGATCGGCTGAACGAGCAAGCCCCAAAGAGAGCGTAATGTCCTAACAACGGGCCAAGAGGAAGGCGCATAGCTTCCAACAACCACCCCGGGCAAGCCCTCCTCTCCTAGTGACAACTCCGAGCAGCCCTACCCTGATTTAGTAGTAGTAGAGGGGGTAGAAACGATTTCTCTGGTTCTGTCTTCGGAAGCATATCACACCACGGTGTGATCAGTCAGACATTGTTTTGTGGAACGTTGAGGTCTTCTTGATAAGATATGGTACACAAGTCCCGGGTTTTTGAAACGTCCTCCGCATACGGCATACCCGCCTGATAGTCGATTTAGAGTGATTCGCGGCCCTGTTGAGTGACCTGTTTGGTAGATCTAATTATCTATCAAAGCTCATGATTTGACCAATCTGCGGCCCTTCTAGGAGTCTTACTCCGGCCTCAGCACTAATCGGATTTCGTCGAGCTGGCACAGTGATGATTCGCATATCAGTCAAATATTAAAACAGTGAAGGGTCCTAACTAGGACTCTCGTTACCTAATTGATGTTCGACGATCGGGGTTGCGCTCAACCCGTGAACCACGACTGAGACAAGGATGGCTAAGCCGGCGATTGCCCAAATGAGATACGGCTCATCGAAGGGCGCTGAGTTCAGTCCATGTGCAAGGTAGTAGAACGTGCCGATCCCTCGAACACCGAAGAAGGAGATCGCCAATCGGTCGGTCCACTTGCGCTCGAATCCGAGCAGCGCGACTAGTCCGGCGACCGGCCTGATGACGAACACGATCGCGATGGCGACGACGATGGCCTGCCACGTAAGGGGCGCAAACAGGCCACTCGCGATTAGTCCCCCGAAGAGGATCATAATCGCCGCCATCAGCAGCTGTTCGCTTTGTTCCGCGATGTCGTGGAGCGGCTCGTAGAACTCGTGGCGACGTTCGTAGTCCCGGAGCGTTACCGCGGCGATGAACACCCCAATGAATCCATAGCCACCGACGAACTCAATGGCACCATAGACGATGAACATGGCCGCCAGTGACTCAAGCCCAAGCATTGATTTCGCCATGGGTGCCTCGATCGGCAGTGCGAAGACAAGTCTGGCGAGCAGCCAGCCGAGGCCGATCGCACCGACAATCGAGACGCCGACTCGGAATAGCACGTCGATCAACAGCCACTCGCCAACCCAGTTGCCGGGAGCAGCCCCAACGAGCGCCATCAGGATCGCCAGATTCGTAAAGGGAAACGCGAAGCCGTCGTTGAGCCCCGCCTCCGACGTGAGCGCGAAGCGGACCTCGTCCTCGCCGCCGTCGACACCCTCCTTTCCTTCCTCCTCAGTACTCCCCTCGGGCCCTTCGAGCTGTACCTCGCTGGCGAGGACGGGATCAGTTGGCGCGATGTGGCTCGTCTACAGCCTGACCAGCGACCCCCTCTACACGGGAGTCGCCGGATTCATGACAATGGTTCCGCAGGCGTTTCAGTTCCTCGCAGGCCCGCTGGTCGATCAGTGGTCAATTCGGCGAATTCTCGTCGGCACGCAGCTTATTCAAGCCGCCGTTGTCTCTCTGATCCCGATCGCTCATATCTTCGGCTTTCTCACCGTCGAGCTGGTGCTCGTTGTAATGTCAATTCTTTCTGCACTCAATCAGCTGGTGTACCCCGCCCAGACCACCGCACTTCCACGTATTCTTGACGACGAGGAGCTGGTCGCAGCCAATTCGGCGTTCTCGGTTGCCTATCAAGGGTTCGATATGGTAGCAAACGGAATCGGAGGCGTGCTTATCGGTTTGTTCGGCGCGGTCGCATTATTCGCACTCGACGCCGTCACGTTCGGGATCGCTGCAGTCGTGTTTGCGACCGTCTCGATTCCGCCCACGAATACGGTGACAGACGACAAACGACCGGCGGACGAGTTGACGGGTGCCGACAAATTAGCGGATGCTTCAACACGTCCATTGGCTGGCGACGATAGCCGAGTCGCGAACGATTCTACCGCCCTTGTCACGGACGGCGACGGTGACTGCATAGAATCAGAGGATACCAACTCCTACGTCGCACGTATGCGTGAAGGAGTGGCAGTTATTCGTGGAACATTCCTTGTGCCGCTATTAGCCGGCGCAGTAATCGCCAACTTTTCCGTCGGTATGATACTGGCAGCGACGCCCCCGTACGCTGATTCTCTTACCGTTCCTGAGGCACTGAACCTGATCGGTGCAGCCGGGGCTTATGGGATCCTCATGGCATCGATCGCAGCTGGGGGCTTTGTTGGAGCGATAGCTACAAATATCGTCGCTGATCGCCGATTGGGACGGAGCATGGTCGTTGGGTACACCCTTGCAGGGATACTCTGGAGCAGTGGCCTCCTCGCTAATTGGCTCCCGTTGACGGCCTTGCTTTTCGTACTGGCGTACATCCCTATTGGAGCTCTTGCTGTCCAAGTAGCCGCCGTCGTCCAATCTGCACCTCCAGCAGAGATGGTTGGCCGGGTAAGTAGCGTTCACGGTTCTGCCTCGGCATCTATGGTTCCGATCGGGTCGCTAGCTGGTGGTATCGTTGCTGGTTGGCTCAGCCCACAAGTGGCGATGACTGCCCTTGGAGTCGCAGCATTCTCGCTGGCCCTCTATGTACTCGTGAATCCAGATCTTCGTGAAATGCCAGCTCCTGATCGCATGACAATCGATTTGTAAGGATGGCCTGTATTTGGTAAATACGCGCTATGGATCTGGCAGAGGTTCGCTGAACTACCAGAGTGCACGCGAAACACTCACCGAGTTGACTTCTACAGAGAACTGACTAAAAAACGTGGGCGGACCTATTCGTCGGTATCGCTTCCGGATCCGATCTCCCCCATCTTTTTATAGAGATCGGACTTCTCTCTGCGGAGTTCACGCATCCGCTTGACCGCCTCTTTATTCATGTCAGTATATTATGGTGTAGCAGTATAACTTCGTTGCGAGGCAATCGGTACGGCTGGATTGGTCGAATTGAATTCTCCATAGGGAGATCGAGTGATTTGGTGACCATGGCGGTACTAGATCCGTCGCCATCGTACACTCCTATTACTCCTTCCACCATACAGATATCACCATGGCCTCGATAGTAATTTCGCCGAAGCCCATCTTCGCCCTGGAGCCAACGATCAAGAGTTCGTGACGGCCGACCGGCCACGTGCTCGTGGTGACTGGGGTCGATAAAATCAGGGCCAACCTTAGCAGGCTGAACCGTATGTCTCTGTTCTTGGAGAGCCCGAATAATAGCGAGCGTGGCCGCGGTCTTTCCAACACCCGAATGGGTTCCTCCGATGACGACACCGTTCATGACGGTGCAGTAACCTCCTTATCTACGAGCCTGTCGTAGACAGTGCTAATTTTCTCGTGGACAGCTGCCATCGGAATGTCGGCAGCGTCAGCCAACGCCAACGCTCCACCCATACCCACTCCCTCCTTGGCTTCACCAGCTACGTAGGCATCCATTGCTGGGTGACTTACAGTATCGAACCCGGGATCGGTGACCGTTAGTTCTACCTCGAAGTCGTCCGCCAGCTCGCGACTGTTCGCGGTTTCGTCGGCAGCGATAAAAGAGGTGGTTGCAAGCGAGAGCGGAGCAGCTGTGCCTGCATGACGAACGAGCGCGGCGGCGGCCGCCATCTGGGTTCCGCCAGCAAGCGTTACGGTTGTCCCAGCGTCAGTCGCTCCGACAGTTACTCCGGCCACAGCAGCGAGGACTCCACCAAATACAAACCGAGCCTCCGACATCCACTCCGGGCAAGCGCTCCTCTCCTAGTGACAACTCCGAACATCCTCTTTCTGATGTAGTAGTAGAGAGAGTAGAAACGATTTTGCTGGTTCTGGCTTCGGACGCATATCACACTACGGTGTGATTAGATTGGTTGTCTCAACTGGGAATCTTCACTATGGAACCTTGCGTAACACGATCTCTTGCCGCGAGCTCATCGAAAACGGATGCACAATCACTGAGCGTTACTTCTTTTGTCATATGAGAACATACATCATGAGATATGTTGACTGTGAACACTTTCTATCTGATACGTATTGGGAGCAAAGTGGCAATGACATACCAAAACAATGGATTATCTAACCGGCGAGCATATGGGTCTCAATGGCACGGATTGATCACCTCACCTTACACGCCGATGCAACAGGATCGCTCGAACTCGTCTGTGAGCGGGCGGCCTCAAAAGCCCTCGAACCCAGCATCCGCTTGTTTGCCGGCAAGGATGAATTCGGCCTCCTGATCGATGACCTCAACCCGAACGAGCAGGTAACGCTGTTCTTCGAGACTACGACAGAAATCGACCCAGCCTCTTCGGAATGATTCACTCCCTCTATCCTGTCATACACCGAAAGTGAACGGGACCACCTGGAGTATCCATGTCATTCCCAGATAGAACGAGTGTATCGATTCCAGAAATGTCGGCCATCGGGGAATTCCTTCTGGCGCTTGGTTAAGAGATACACCGTAGTACAGTCTCTATTTCTCCCAATCCGTTGATTCGTCTCGATTCAATCTTCAGCAACCGTTGCAGCAAGTGTCGTTTTGGCGCTCCCGCAGGCGGGACACCGGACGAACTCGTATGTGTCCCATTCGTTATCAACACCGACGGTAAACGAGCAATCACAATCGTGACAAGTGAATGTAGCCTGCATAGTCTATCTCATCCATGGCCAAATCTGTGACTCTTTCGGCAACCTGTTTGCCGGGGACGATTTGATGTGAAACACTCGGTCAGTTTGCATACGTACCTAACGCTGTTTCGCCGCTGACGATGCAGAAAGACGAGCTTCTACTATAGGGATAAACGACTCGTTTACCACGGTGCCGAGGGTGGGTCGTATCTGCTTGCTCCTCTCCGTGGATTTCTGAGCCGCGCGACGGCGGATGTGCCGGTAGCGGTCCGGGGCGGTATACGTCGACCGCGCGGGCGTTCTCAAGGATGGCGCTCGACGGCCCGCGGATCGTTCGCTTGTCGATATCTTCTTTCGTGTTGTTGGTATCCATGGGTTCTCTCGCCCGCGACAACCCCGCTCGCCTGTTCTAGCGGGCGATACGCCGCATTTCTATTCCAAGTCGCTCCGAAGAGCGAGTCTGTCTCTTCCACACTCTCCGTGGTGTGCTGCGCTAACCCTATCGGTACACTTTGAAGTGCATACGTTTATAGCGATACACTACGTAGTGCAAGTATGAGCCGAAATGACCAGGGCGAGTACACTACCAGAACAACAGACGAGGACATCCTTGCCCACTTCTCACAGGCTGGGCGGCCCTTTCAAACAGCACAGTCGGTTGCAGAACAGTTTGATGTAGACAGATCGCAAGCATACCGCCGACTGCAACAGCTCGCTGATGAGGGTGCACTTAAAAAGTCAAAAGTCGGCGGCCGTGCCGTTGTTTGGTGGATTTCAGATAACGATGAACCGACCGGCAAGCCCCATGACGTGAATCCAGACGACCCCATATTCGACCGCGATACCTTCCAAGCGGGAGAGCCGGACGACACCTCTGAAAAGATCGACGAGGTTCTCTATGGTGACGGGACGTCCGGAGCTGTATGAATCGGGAGACGCCAGTCCCGTTGTTGATCGATACAGGCGGATTCTACGCGGCCTATGTTGAGGATGACACCAACCACGACCGGGCAGCAGCCGTATTCAAAGCCATTCAAGCTGGCGAACGGTACGGGCCAATTTTCACAAGTCGGTATGTTCTTGCCGAACTCGCAACCGTAATTCTCTACCGTAAGAGCCACCGACGGGCCGTTTCAACGATCAACGAGATACGGTCGTCCGAGACGATCAATATTCTCCCGGTCACCGAACAGACGTTTGACGCGGCATACGACCAGTTCGCTCAGTACAGTGATCAAGAGATCGCGTTCTTTGACCACCTTGGGGGCTCTCTTGCTCGAGAATACGATATCGGCCACGTCTTCACGTTCGACCCCGACGACTTTCGGACGCTTGAATTTACGTTCGTCCCAGATGATACCGACGAGGCGTGACTGACTCCGTGATGTCGATAATTGTGTATGTGGTTTTTGTAATCTTTTTAGAGAACTAGTTTTCGGAATTAGCTCTCGAAGCGAACGAGACCGCGTTACTCACCAGTGACTCACTCTCTGGTGGCATTACACTCCTTCCTGAACAGGATACACCACTCCCAGCCCGGTTCGTTTACGGATTAATACGACCATGTATTCACTCACTCTAAGGCAAATCATTGTTTTATGATTTATTTCGGAATACCGGGTGGGTGTCGCCAACCAATTGCTCGAATACATACAGTACGACGGAGTGAACCTCGATAAGCACAACAACGCTTACGACAATGATCGCAACTTGCAATGGCGTCGAGAGCAGTCCTAGCGAAACGATTAGTGTCGTCGCGCACGCCGGCGCGTGGTTCGTGTCGGTCGCAATCATTGCCCAGCTCGTCACAACGATTGAGAGGATGCCGCTTGCGGCGAGTCGAAGACCATCCGGTGAAAACGCACCGGTCGTCGTCGTGATCGATATGCCGGCGGCGAGGATGCTATAACTGGCCAGTCCAACTACGCCACCGATGAGGTGGCTTCCAACAATGCGGTAGGTCCGCGTGCGTTCGCCTCGTCGATCGAATGCGAGGATGAACGCCGAGGGTCCGAGACTCGGGAAGACGAACGGCTGGCCGCTTGCCCAGGCGACGAGCCCCAGCACGGTGAACAGAAATCCTGCGTACAGACTCGTTCCAACCCGCCGTCGTACCATACCTGTGCTCAATCAACCGCCGGTAAAACCCTGTCCAATACCGGCCCGATGGTCGCTCATCGAGCGACCCAAGCCTATTGTGACCTCGAAACACAATGCCTGCGTATGGATCAACGAATCCTCGTCCCCTTCGACAACTCGGAGCTGGGACGGCTCGCTCTCGAACGTGCCTTCGATGAGCATCCGGACGCCGCGGTCACAGTGATCCACGTCATCGATTCTAGGCAGTCGACGTACGCGATCGAGGGCGGTCTCACCGGAAGCGTCCAGCAGGCGCGCGAACAGGTCTCCCAGCGAATGATCGCCGAGGCGGAGCGACACGCCGAAGAACATGATCGGACGGTCGAGACCGTCGTCGAGGAAGGCGATGCCGGCGACGTGATCGTCGAGTACGCGGCGAACAACGACATCGACCATATCATTATGGGTAGTCACGACCGATCGAAGATGTCCCGCGTGTTCGTCGGCCATATCGCGGAGGTCGTCGTTCACAACTCACCGGTGCCCGTGACGATCGTCCGATAGATCGCCCCGCTGCCGCCCCCAGACTCTTGACGTTCGAGCGACAGGGTTGGGACATGGACCAACGGATCCTCGTGCCGTTCGACGGATCGGACGCATCGGAGACGGCACTCGAACGAGCACTCGAGGAGAACCCTAACGCCGAGATCACGGCCCTCAACGTCCTCGACTCGGCGGAGCTGGCCTACGGTGGCGTTCAAGACAGCGCGGCCGAGAGCCTGACCGACGCCCAGCGCGAGGAGGCCGAGGAGCTGCTCGAACGGGCCGAGGACCACGCCACCGACCACGGTGCGACCCTCCAAACTGCCCTCGAGGTCGGCGAGCCGGGCGAGGCCATCGTCGAATACGCGAACGAAAACGACATCGACCACATCATCATGGGGAGCCACGGCCGCTCGGGGCTTTCGCGGATCGTCGTCGGGAGCGTCGCAGAAACGGTCGTCCGGAACTCGCCGCTGACGGTGACGATCGCCCGCTAATCCGTCTCTTTTCGTCGATCCGGAACGGATCGGAAACAGCCCCGTCGCGGGTCGGCCTCAGTGCATCGCTGACTCGTCGGCAGCCGCCGACTCGTCCGGGCCGACGAACTTCAGCGCGACCGAGGTCGCGACGCAGACTGCGCTCAGCCCGGCGATGACGGAGAACCCGCGCGCGTAGCCTATCTCGCCGAAGACGTCGACGAACACGCCCAGGAGGGGTAACACGAGGAGCGTCCCCGCGCCGCCGATCCCCCCGATCCAGCCCGAGGCTCCGCCGACGGCGTCCGGGACGTACTTCGGGACGAGTTCGAAGACTGCCGCGTTCGCGACCCCCATCCCCGTACCGAGCACCATCATGCCGACGAACGAGGCGACGACCCCCGTGGCGAACGTGGCGATCCCCGCGCCGAGGACCATCACGGCGAAGCTGACCGTGGCGACGTCCTCGCCGCCGAAGCGATCGCTGAGGCTGCCCCCCGGGATCCTGATCAGCGAGCCGTAGACGACGAACACGCCCGCGAACAGGCCGGCCATCGTCAGGCTCATGTCGTGAAACAGGTTCCAGTAGGTCGGATACCAGGTCGTCAGCGCGGTGAACCCACCCCCGTAGGAGACGGTATAGAGGAAGACGAGCACCCAGGTCCAGTGGTTCAGCGAGGACTCCCGCAGCGAGTCCCACGTGCCGCCCGCCGGGAAGACCTCCTGGCCCATCTCCTCCGCGACCCCCTTCGCCTTCTCGGCGTCCAGCCCCCTATCGAGGAGCTGGAAGTAGTAAGGGTTCGCGCCGTAGGCGAAGTAGAGAACGGTTACGACGACCATGAAGGCGAGCCAACTCCCGTACGCGAACGCCAGCCCCCCGATCCCGATCAGGACGGGAATGAGGGAGTTGAACACCCCGGGGCCGATGTTGCCCGCGCCGGCGAACGCGCCCATCGCGAACCCCTGTCTGTCCTCCGGAAACCAGTAGGAGGTCTGGGCGATCCCGACCGAGAACGTCGCGCTGCCGGCCCCGGCCAGGATCCCGAAGACGAGCAGCGGGACGTAGAGATGCGACCCGAAGTCGTCGGGATAGAAGAGGACGAGGGTCCCGACCAACCCCGCGACCCCGACGATCGTCATCGCGAGCAGGATGAGTATCGGCGTTCGGGCACCGATGTCGTCGACCCAGGCGCCGAACGGCACCCTGAGGAACACCTTGCTGATGTGGGGCGAGGAGAGCAACAGCCCCAACAGCGCGCCCGAGATGCCGAGCGCCTCCTGGAACGTCGGCCCCGCGACGCCGTAGAAGGCGATCGTGGTGAGGCCGGCGAAAAAGGAGAGCGTCGCCATCGCCAGCCCACGCCTGGGGTTTCCAGTGATCCCGTACTCGTTTCGCGGGTCGTCGTTGTCTCCCATCGACGACTCCTTACCGTTCGCGATTCTTAGTGGTTATGAATTGAATTATTCCAAGCCCTGCAATATTCCATACGTTCAATTCCAGATTCTTTAGAAGCTGTAAGTATTCAAAACGAACAGCGAGGCTGCGGGCGAAACGTCCACGGTTCCGACGGATCATGCCGTTCTCCGTCCGGAACGGGCATAAGGGTGAGACCAACCACCCGGCGGCCTGCGCCACGACGCTGATCGTTGTGCTTGGCCTTCTTACGGGTCCGATCAACATCGGGATTATCATGGGCTCCGTTGTCCTCCTCTACGTTCTCCATGAAAAGGTGCTCTACCCGACAGCCAAGTACCTTGGATTTGAGCCCGAAGATTCTCGTCCTGTCAATGATGACGATGAATATCCGCACAGATACTCGATGCAACACGGTTCGATACGAATGACCTGGTTCTCGCTACGATGAAGGCGAATAGAGCCCGCTATACCGATTTCAGCCACCTTCGTCAGATAGCATCCCGAACTGTCACGACGTTTTTAGAAGAGGATTATCGAGAGAAACTCCCAGCTGAACAACCGCATCTGTGGAACCCACCGGAACAGGAGGGGATTAGGACTGAACTTCTTCGCTATGACTCGAATCGGTCACTGTTCTCTGAGCTTGGGCACGGAGATTCTATTCCCATCGGATAAGAGAATTCGAACGTGAATCGAGTCTTCTTGTAATGGTTCCAACCAGTTCTGGACGGCATCTGTAACGTTTGGAAATTGATGTAATAATACCGAGTCCGCAACTATCAATACCTCATCAGTGGCATCAGAAAATCGCTCAATCTGAGCGTGGACGAACTCGGTTTCAGCATCACGTGTTCTGGTCACCCAGAACCGTCCATCAATCGGTGGCTGACCTCCGAGCTGTGAACGAAGCTCCGCTGCGACGTTCTCGTAACGAGTATGTTCGACTTCAAGGTCTCGTTTCCGGTTACGTAACAGGCGATCGATCGTCGTCTCGGAATCGACTGGCGAATAGACTCGTGGATGGCTTTCCGGATTACAGTGAGCAAGATCGAGTGATTCGAGTCCGTTCAACACATCGTAAATTCGACCCATCGGAACACCGCTTTCCTCGGAAAGTTCCTCGGCGGAAGCCATTCTCACCTTGAGCAGTGTTCTATAGACTTTTCCTCGTAGCTCGATAGACCGAGGTCCCGGAACGATACCATTATAGAGATCACAGAGATCGCCAGACAGCTCGATCTCGAACCGGACACAGTAAGAACAGCGCTGACCCGGGCTTAAATCCCAAGAGTTGGTCGAACACAAGTCTGCCTACTGGGCACTAACGAGCGACACAGATCGGTTGCAGCATTCGGCGCGTGCAACTCGATTGTTTAACGAGCAACTCGGAGCAGAAGAGAACGCCGACTGGAAAGCATGTGCACCGACCGAACCACATCCAAGCGTCCAGTCGAACGACGATACCGATACGAACACGTCGTGACTAAAGTCGATATAGCTACTGGTATGAGCTGGAGTTTGCCATTTTATAGGTTGAATGAATAGTAATAATATGTGACGTCAGATAGACAGCATTATGTCCGCATCTGAGAGACACACGATATAATGTGGGTTCAAGCCATGGAAGCCGGATAGATAGAGAAATGGTAGAGAAAACGGCTCGGACAGAACGTCAGGTAATGCTTGTGGCAGCCCTTGGTGTGATACTAGGAGGGTTTTTTCCATGGGTACAGCCGTTAGACCTCACTGTTTGGGTATACGATGATGGAGATGCGTTAGTCGTTCTATCAAGTGCAGCAGTTACAGTTATATTTGTATGGATTCAGTGGCGTAAAATTACCGCGTATATCGCTATTGCTTTTGCTCTGTTTATACTCATCGTCGCCGCGGTGAATATTACATCTGAACTAGGCCCAGAAATCATCCTATCCACTGTAGCCAGTGTAACTATCATGATAGCAGGTGCATCTGCAGCTCATAAATTCGAACACTATATATAATGTATAATTTATCATTCCATGACCATTATATAGTTTCTGAACAACATTTCCGGCAACGCTTCTACTAAGGAGTTGTTTCACTCCTGCCCTTTCTCGTGAATCGATTATAATGTAGTCAATATCGTTTGTCTGTGAATAATAGTGTAGGGAGGAGAAACGAGTTCGCCGGTTCTATCTTTGCGAGCAGATCACACCACGGTATGATCAGTCAGACAATACCTTGTGCAACGTTGTATTACTCAGGGTTCTGGGTTTCGTTAGCGACCTGTGCTTTTTCTCTAATAAGAGAGCAATTATAGCATAGATCCAGCCGATCTGCTATCCACTGAGACCAGATATTGTCGATGTAATATCGATATTCCGACTGAGTAGATTTTTGGTGTTGATAAATCTATATGTAGGATTAAAATTGTAATAACGTATGACGAGATCTGACCACAACAAATCAGAGTCCCTGACCTACGAGGAAATCTTCCATTCTGTCGAAGATGGAATTCTCGTTCATGATGCAGAAACAGGAGCGATTCTCGACGCAAACCAAGCTGCAGAGCATCTTTATGGCTATTCGAGTAACGAGCTCACCAATATGCATATCTCGGATTTCAGCGCAGACCATCCTGCATACAGCCAAGAGGAGGTCTCAGTCAGATTAATAAAGCACGTACAAGTGGCGAGCACCAATTCCAATGGCTCATCAAACGAAACGATGGAGCTACGCGGATTGTCGACGTCAAATTGACGAGTAAAGCGGCGGTAGAACGCAGGTGAAAGCGTATAGCCGTGAGTCCTCGCCTATTGGACAAATTCGAATTTACTCCTCCCAGTGAATGTCCTCCGATTCACCCGATTCCCGAAGTGTGAACGGTCCCACTGCTAGTGTCCGCTTCGCTACAGTAGCGATGCGGAGGATATACGCTAACAGTACGATGAACGGGATGGTCCCGATTGTTACCGTAGCACACACCACCAGCAGGGTGGTATTCATGCCAAGTACCGTCCCAGAAACGAACCTCGGATCGAAGAACAGAATCATCGTGAAAGCAGTGATGAGCGCCGGGACCGCCGTATAGAGGATTGCATGCGAGAGGTTAATTAGCTCCCATTGAAAGTAGAACGTCTTGAAGTGTTCCCGAGCTGGGCCCAGAAACCGTAGGATATCCAGAAGATCGTCGAACTCGTTCAACACTTCCTCAGAAAGGGAGGATCGGTATTCATTCTGTAGGCGACGTCCGGTGTGTATCTTCCGCGAATAGTCGTAGTCCAACGCCGCATTGAGAACCTGAAACGTCCCGAACTCCGTTCCCTTCAGTTGATCGCTAACGTCCGATGCGTTGTCGGTGATATCGTCGATATACTTCTCGATCTCTTCACGGACGTCCCCTGTAGTATCGTCGCCCATCGCATTCCGAACCGTGTCTGCCTGCTTCTGGCTTGCTTCGACGAGCGCCCGGAAGAACGTGGCTGGTTCGGTAGGGCTCACGGTCAGTCCTGCGACATCCTCAACGTTCTGGCGAAAGTCCATTGCACCCTGCATCCGATTGCGCTGCTTCCCAAGCGGACCAAGTTCCTGAGCAATCACGAGCTGATTGATCCCTAGGATCAGCGTGACGGCGGTGATGACACCGGTAACAAGCGACGAGAACACGAAGTTCACCGATGACTCGGTTTGAAGGATCGTGACCGGAGCCGGACTGGCGGCGATGAACGCGACGAGCATGGCGAAGAAGCTGATTGTCAGGATGCCGACGATGCTCCAGCGATTCGCATCAAGGAGGATCCATCTCTTGAGACGAGCGTCGCTTGCTCGCTCCTGCATCGTATCACCCGGGCCCGGATCGTCATCAGACTGGTCCAGAATAGACACTCTATCCCCCGATCCGCCGACGGGACGCATAGGGGATTCGATTCGCTGGGCGAGAACGTTTCGTTGGTTGAGCGACCAATGTCGTTCGCGCCTAATACGTGCATCAGCCTGCCATCAACTGGCGGCACCAACACACAGCATACCTTTTATCGATATCACATACCGTGGCTAGGGCGCTTATGGCCGCCGAGCGCGGTGGTCCCGAGATCTCCTCCCAGGTCCTTCTCTATCCCGCTGTCGGCATCGAAGAAGATCAGGAATCCGTCCAGAAGAATACAGGGATCGTCCTCAGCGAGGACGATATGGAGCGGTTCAACCGCTGTTACTACGTGAACGATATTCACCGGCGGAACCCGTATGCGGACCCGGCAAACGCCTGCGACCTCTCCAACGTCGCGCCCGCCACGATCGTCACAGCGGGATTCGACCCGCTGCGTGACGGTGGGAAAGCGTATGCCGAACAGCTCGTCCGCGACGGTGTTTCCACTCGATACAGGAACTACGACGACATGGTTCACGGGTTCATGACGTTTCGCGACATCGACCAGACTCGCGAAGCGATCAGGGCGGTCGGTGTGGATCTCGCGGAGATGCACACCGAGAACTGACTCCTTGAGAAGCCTCGTGTAGTCTATATTCAATCAACCGCCTGACCGCCGTCAACGGGCAGTGTATGGCCTGTGATATACGATGCATCGGACGAACAGAGGAATGCAACCGCACCGGCCATCTCTTCAGGCTCAGCGATGCGGTCCATTGGCACGTCCCGCATCGCCGACGTATCATAGTCGGCCCGGATCGTCCGGATCGCCATTCGGACTAGGTCGACTGCCATCCCGATCCGATTCAACAGCGGTATCGACGACTCGCCCGTTCCACTCAACAGCCCCGACTGGATGTTCGTCTTCGTGGGACCTGGAGCGATCGCGTTGATTCGGATGTCACGACTGGCGTACTCGAGGGCAGCTGATTTCGTCAGGCCGACAACGCCGTGTTTGCTGGCTGAATAGCTGGAGAGTCCGCCCATCCCCACTAAGCCAGCCTCGGAGGCCGTGTTGACGATCGCGCCACCGCCCTGTCTCTCCATGACGGGGAGCTCGGCCTTCATGCAGGTCCAGATGCCTTTCAGGTTGATAGCAATGATCCGTTCCCACTGTTCGTCTGTGATGTCGGTGACCCCCGAAAAGCCTGTGAGGATCCCCGCGTTGTTGTGCGCGAAATCGAGGCTTCCATAGGTGTCGACCGCAACGTCAACCATTCGCTCGACCGACTTGGAATCGGAAACATCGACCTCGGCAAACGTCGCGTTGCCGCCGGCATCCTCAATCAGATCGACTGTCTCACGATCAGCCGTTACATCGATGTCCGCGACGACGACGTTTGCTCCTTCCTCAGCGAAGCGACGTGCCGATTCGCGTCCAATTCCTGATGCGGCTCCCGTTACGACAGCCGTATTCCCATCTAGTCCGTTCATGAGTATTTCCTATTGTTAATTAATTATTCAATTGATAAGGATTTCTATGCACTCTAAGCCATCCTCCGTGAGCAGTACGCTCGCGATACGAAAATCCTCCGAGTGACCCTCGGAAACCATTGAGACTACTTTTTGCATGAGCGATGATTGATAGTGACGCAAATGGCTGTACGGTACAATTAGTGATGGATACGTCCCGTGAACGACTGGTGACGGCTCTAACCAGGGACCCTGGTAGAACGTTCTCTTCTCGACAACGGTTGTCTACGGATAAAGCCATCAGTGATCCTATAGAGATCCGGAACTCGCTGAACACGTTATATGAGGTAGTTGGAAGACTCCGAATACCCTTTCTGGCCCACATTATACGCCAACAGAATACGCTTCTATTATTGCCCAGAGTAGACTTCAGAGACAAGACCATAACTCAGTACACACTTATCCCGGAAAATGACAATACATATGCATGGCGACGATCTTCGAATTCGAGATTCCAACCGACGAATTCGCGCTTGAAGAAACGCTGATAGAATGCCCGGAGGCAATCATCGAAATCGAACGAGTCGTTGCGAATGATCCAGACCGAATCACTCCGTACGTATGGGCGCGCGCCGACGACTTTGCAGCACTCGAAGCCACCCTCGACGACGATCCAACCGTCGAGGACCTAACCAGGCTCTCGGAGATGGATGACGAACGCTCGTACCAAATGACGTGGGCAGGGACGATCGATCGAATCGTTCCACTTCTGACCGACCATGAGGGAACAATTACTCACGCAACTGGTTCGGTTGATAGCTGGAGCCTTCGCGTTCTGTTTCCAGATCGAGAAGCACTCTCTGAGGCTCATGATTATCTCCAAGAAGCGGGCTTTTCGCTGACGGTTGGAGCGATATATGAAGCCACAGACGACGGCCATATCCAGCACGGTCTGATTGAAACGCAACGTGAGACGATCGTCGCAGCATTTGAAGCCGGCTATTTCACTGTCCCACGATCGGTAACACAGACAGAACTTGCTGAGCAACTCGGGTTATCACATCAAGCGCTCTCTGAACGGCTCCGACGGGGAATGAGCGAACTCGTTGAGTCGACGTTAATCACCGGCAGTGACGAAACGGAAGAGTGAATCGGCTTTCGGCATTGTGAAATTGTACTGATCGATATATTTCCTGGTAGCGGCTTGAGGTCTATGTCTATATCAGCCGCCACATAGCAGTTGAAGCGGATGAGATCGATAAAGAGCAGTCGGCTCGTAAAATGGTAGCGTCTGCAACCAAGCTACTTACTGACAGAGGCATTGTACCGAAGAGTGTAATGCCTGCTCAAGATCTTGCAAGAGAGGACGTCGTAACAGTTGAACCGAATACTGGAGCGACAGAGATCGCTCAAACGATGAATGATGAGCGGGTTGGTGCGGTTGTCGTCACCGAGGACTCCAAACC
Source organism: Halalkalicoccus tibetensis (assembly GCF_037996645.1). Classification (NCBI taxonomy): domain Archaea; kingdom Methanobacteriati; phylum Methanobacteriota; class Halobacteria; order Halobacteriales; family Halalkalicoccaceae; genus Halalkalicoccus; species Halalkalicoccus tibetensis. The sequence goes on along the minus strand of NZ_JBBMXV010000005.1, from coordinate 11,171 downwards.
GGTCGGGATCGTTACTGATCGTACTCTCGGACTCGCCGTGGGTCAAGAAGACGATCCAACGAGCTTGACCGCTGAGGAGCTAATGAGTGAGGACCCCGAGACGGTGTCAGCCGACACAGAGGCCTACGATCTCGCAGTTCAGTTTGGTGAGACAAAGGTTCGGCGACTCCCAGTTGTCGATGATGAAGGGCAGCTCGAAGGCATCGTTTCGCTCGATGATGTGATCGCAACGAACGCTGAACAGCTCGAGGAGGCTGCCAAAGTAATCGAGGCCCAATCACCTGGCTACGCTCCGGATGAACGATAGTTCGACGGCTATCCATCTCTCATCCCTACGTATTTTTGGTATGGGAAATGGTCGAAGCAGTTAGTCAGTACTCAATACCGTACTAGCGAGTCCATCTGCGTTCTATCATGTTGCGTGTGGGAATTCAAGAAATAGGGCTACTTCAGCTGTCACAACCCTGTAACGGTTCTGCTCAGTAACTATAGGGACGAGTTTTCGAAGCAGAATAATCCAGAAACAGGGATATACATCTCCTCAGTTCGTTCATCAAGATACCGAATCACCCTCACTATTTAGCGTCTGCGTGCCGTGCTCCAAGTTGATGACTGAGATTCAATCCGTCGAAACCGAGGATGAATATATTCACGTGCGGTTTCGTGACCCCGACAACTATGAGACGATCCGTACACCGGATTGGGCGAATGAACCCGCTGAATCCGTTTCAGAGGGGGCAGAGGTGCGCACTGGCCAGACAGAAGATAATGATGATTGGGAAGTGCAAAGCGTACTCATCAAAAAGAACGTTGGTGAGGAGAAAGCGAAAGAACAAGCGAAGGAGATCGTCGATAAAATCCAGTCATAGTATCGACACTATAGCATATCGGTTTTCAGTAGGTTCGACTACTCATCACCTCGGCCCAATCAGAGTGTAGTCGGTTGCCTTCCATGTCTGCTAATCGCTGATAGTTCCTGAGGAGGATCTACTACATGAATGGGACTGGACCACCCCATTTGATGGAATCGGTTTTCCGAAGGGGTCGGTGGATGGTCACTTTTCCGTCTCGACATTGCTCTCGATCCTGTCCTTCTCTACAGCGGAATGCTCCAACAGTGGCTCAGGTTCGTGGTCCTAGTGTTCCCCAGCAGTGGATTGGTTGATTATTTAATATGATCCAACCTACCACCCACGCAAGCGGTTACTCATACGGTACGCGTACTAGTAGGTACGTCCCGTGAACGGCTGGTGACGGCTCTAGCCACGGACCTACTTGAGAGGTCCCACTCCCGACAACGGCTGTCAGTGGACTGGTCCGGTTACAGACCGTCTGCAAGCAAATCCTTAATAAACCGGAAGCCGTTCACGCACGTGACCGAATCACCATATCCCTCACTGGCCAGAACGGTTTCAGCTCCTTCACCAGTGGCAGTATCGGTTGTATAGATGTAGACCACAGTTGCTGTGCCTGTACTGAAGTGTTGGGCCGCGAGCGCAGCCAGGGCAGCGTCAGCCCGCTCGATCTCGTCCGCTGCTTCTAGTCGTGGCTCATCCCGAAGAGCAATCACACCCGTGATCCGCCTTCGGTCCCAACGAGTCCGACAGTCTTGCCCTCCGCTCGCAGTTCATCAACCGCTGTGATCTCCTTACTATCGAGATCGAATCGTTCGAATAGTCCTGGTTTGCCGACATACAACATCTCTTCGACGAGCTGTGCTTGAGCACCGTAGCCGGTGATCGAACTGAATTCCCGAACCGTCTGTTCTTTCGAGACCGCGCTCGTACGCTGAGTTGCCTTCCTCAGGAGACGGCTGAAGTGGTCGCGTAGACGGATGGCGGGAAAAGTTCGTCGACTGAGTGATGAACGCCGATGATGAATGGCGTGGTAATTAATGCCACCGGTCAAACTATAACCATTTCCACCATGGGCAATAGTTATGATTTACAATTAGTGTATCAGTCTCTGTCAATACTACCGACATATGAGAGTATTCTCGACAGTCAGGAAGAGCCCAATCTGAAACTATCCTACTCTTCTCATCCTCCAGTATCTGCCACTGAATCGACGGAACACATATGCAGTGTCACAGTAACCCACAGCCATGAGTACGACTAAGAGCGAATTGCTTCATGTCACAGTCGATATCTGGCATCCATCTTGCTGGACCCTCGAAACAACACGTGAAGTGGACGCTGGACTCTACGCCCATACAACGATACCATCGAAACACAATAGCAGTGGTCTGTACACATTCTACGGACACACAGGAGGCACTCAACGCCCTCATAGGGAGCGTTCGAAAATCAGCATTAACCGAATCGGTTACCGTTCTGTCCCGACCGCCGATCAACCCAGAATCACTACAGGGATCAACAACACAGCCCGTTTTAGTCGAATTTGAATCAAGTCTAAGCATCAAACAAGCGTTCACCTCACGTGGGTTTATCCACTATGGGCCAACCAGACACGAACAGGGACGCGAACAGCGGTCACTGATTGTTCGGACGGACCGTCGAACTTTGCAGCAACAACTTGCGGAGATAGAAGACGAATATAGCGCAGATATTACTCTCCTCAAGCTTGCTGCTGCATCAAGTGCTTATAACACACCACCATCAAACAACGATCAAACAACCATCAAGGGCGGTGGTCATCTCACAGTAAGACAACGGGAAGCGTTTCTCCTCGCTCGTTCATGGGGCTACTACGAATATCCACGCGAAACAACTGCTCGTGAACTTGCTGCCGAACTCGGTATTTCGAAAACGACGCTCTTAGAACATCTCCGAAAAGCCGAGGCCAAACTCCTGACCGGGATCGATTCGTTCTGAGTCTACATAGTGACACAGGTCGTAATTCGCTGACGATACCGCTACCTCCCATGGGAGGGACCAGTTGTTTTACCTATCGTTTGGCTCATGACGTCTATGGACAAGAACGATAAGACTATCACATATTTTACAATGATCGGTCATGGGATGTTTCATATCTATGAGATGGTGATTCCACTGTTCGTCGTGATCTGGCTCGATATTTTCGATGTCTCAGCAGCAGTCCTAGGGACAGTTGTCGCAATAGGGTACGGATTGATCGGCGTTGGAGCTCTTCCGAGTGGAGCGCTGGCTGACAGATATGGTTCGAAACGACTTGTCGTTCTTTCGATGGTCGGTATGGCAGGTGGGTTCGTTCTCATCAGTCTGGCACCGACGGTCTGGCTTCTTGGTATCGCTCTTGTTATTTGGGGGGCAGCAGCTAGTCTCTATCATCCAGCTGGACTCTCACTAATCACTCGAGGCACCAAGCAACAAGGAACGGCCCTTGCCTACCATGGTGTTGCCGGAAATATCGGAACCGCAATCGGACCACTTGTGACAGTACTGTTACTCACTGTTCTCGAGTGGCGACTTGTCGCAATCCTCCTCATCTTCCCAGCACTCATAGGAGTATTTGTGGCGTATCGTTTGGAGTTTGACGAAAGAGGAGGTACTCAGCTTGAGGAGGGTAACGTGATCGCAGACCAACTGCAAGGAGCAGCAAAGTTTCTTGCACAAACAAAGAGACTGTTCGTTGGTGGGTTCGTTGTCGTGTTCGTGATTGCAATGCTAGCTGGAACATATTATCGTGGTGTATTCACGTTCCTTCCCGAAATTCTCGCTGACCTCCCTGTATTCGGATCAGTCGAAATTGCTGGAGAAACAATTGAATCAAGCCAGTACGTCTACGCAGGGCTCCTGTTACTCGGGGGCGGAGGTCAGTATGTCGGAGGTAAATTGAGTGATTACCGTTCTCCAGAGTGGGCAATAATCGGAGCGTTCACTGCATTAATACTCGTGTCTTTGTCGTTTCCATTCTTTGTTGGAGCAGGACTTATCGCGACGATCATTATTTGTGCTGCGCTCGGATTTTTCGTGTTCATGGAAGCACCGATCCATCAGGCACTAATCGGCAAATACACAGCCGCAGATATCCACGGACTCTCGTTCGGATATACGTACCTTGGTGTCTTTGGTATTGGTGCTGGTGGTGCCTCGATTGCAGGTGTTGCGCTTACATATGGAGGGATTCAGCTGCTTTTCGTCGTTCTTGCCGTCTTTCCAACGACTGGACTTCTCTTAGCAGGCTATCTAATTGTTAGGCGGTGACACCTCTCCGGCGTAGACGACGGAGGGTACTGTAGGGACGGATGCAGCGATTGAGGCGGTCGACGTCGCGTTAATGGTCGACGATCTGACGAAGGTACAAGAGGCGATCGCACTCGGCAAGCGAGCACAGGGAATCAGCCGTCAGAACATCGTCTTTTCGGTGCTGGTATTGGCGGTGCTTATTCCCGGTGCACTAATAGGAATACTTGGAATCGCTGCTGCTGTGGTCGCTCACGAAGGATCCGAACTGCTGGCGATCGGAAACAGTCTCCGTGTTCGCCAAGGATAGCAACACACGACGGATATCGTAGATGAGAATACTATACTTGACCCGTATCTGGATGCGGAGTAACAGCCAAGTCAGTTATACTGAGAACATTCGGTCACAGCAGGGCGTTTTCATATTGAATCTGTTGAATCCTGCTGAATTACAGAAACCATTCACATACTTAGTCAGTAGCGAGAGAACACGACAATCTGGAGGTTGCTGGGTACAGTAGAGACATCCCTCGATCGCCAACGAGCCGATAGCTTAAATCGATCCTAGCAGCTAGGATCAACGGATGTCATCATCAACCAGACTGATAAACTCATCTCATGTTCTCCTAGCTGGTTCATCTGATTGGCTTCAGCGGATCACAGAGTTGTTTGATCGCCACACGTCGACAACCATTCGAACTACGAAAACGATCTCAGACGCTCTTGAGATCGTTCATACTGCGCCGATTGATTGTGTTATCAGCGCATATGAACTCGAGGAATCAACAGGCATTCATCTCCTTCGTTCACTTCGAGAGGACACGTCGAGCCTTCCTATCATTCTCTGTACTGATTCAGGAAGCGAAGAAATTGCAAGTGAGGCGATCGGTGCTGGTGCAACCGATTACATTAAATTACCGGACGAAGTCGATGTGGCGGATCTATTCACGCGTATTGAACAGAATCTCCGCTCTACGCGACGAACGAAGACACAACAGGACCGGGCACGACAGTTCGATGCGATTTTCCACGACACGCAAACAGCCACCTGGATACTCGATTCAACTGGCTCGATAGTGCGAATCAATCAGACTGCCCAGGAGATGTTCGATGAACCCGTCAAGACACTCATCGGAGAATCATTCTGGACTCTACCCTGGTGGGCACAGTCGGATGGACTCCAAGCAGATATCCACCAGATTATCACTACAGCAGTCAACGGTCAGCTGGGAGACGCAGTGATCACATGTTCTCCCGACCACGGAAAGTCACGGATACTCGATCTCTCTGCTCGCCCAGTTCGGAATGAACGCGAAGAGATCGTCTCGATCGTCGTCGAAGGCGTCGATATTACGGATCGAGTTACCCTCGAGCGAGATCTTCGCCGATCCGAGGAATTGCATCGTGTAACACTTAATAATATGACCGATACAATTCTTATTACAGATGAGGAGGGAGAGTACACCTATGTATGTCCAAACGTTCACTTTATTTTCGGATATACCTCCGATGAGATCCGAGACCTAGGGTCAATTGACGATCTTCTTGGAGAGAACCTCTTCGATCGCAAGGAACTCGCAAGCGAGGGTGTACTGAAAAACATTGAATGTACGGCGACGGATAAGGCTGGTTACGAACACACCCTGCTCGTTAACGTTCGGGAAGTCTCGATTCAAGACGGCACCCTGCTGTATAGCTGTCGAGATGTTACGAAGCGAAAGCAGCGCGAAGAGGCATTAGCAACCCTCCAAGAGACAGCACGTGATTTCCTCTATGCCGGAACACACCAAGAAATCGCACAACACACCGTTGACGATACACCCGGCGTTCTGAATCTCGATGCGAGTGGTGTCTATCTCTTCGATGACAATCACAATGAACTCATCCCGTCTGCGTATTCGACCGCAATGGAGCGTTTGAATGGCCCACTACCGACAATCCACGCAAACGGTGATGGGTTGATAAGCTATAGCTTCGTTCAGGATGAACCACTCTTCTTCAGCGACGTCCATACCGGAACGCGCTTGAAGAACCAGGCGACGGATATTCGGAGTGCTGCCTACATTCCACTTGGAAGTCATGGCGTGTTCTTCGTCGGTTCAGCGACTGTCGGTGCATTCGACGAGATAACACGGGAGCTTGTTGATCTACTCGCTGCAACCGCCGAGGCTGCACTTGATCGTGTTACACGCGAAAGTCGCCTTCGGAAACAGGAGCGGGAGCTACAACAACAAAACGATCAACTCACAACACTCAACCGTATCAATGAGACGATCCGGGAGATCGATCAAGCTCTCGTCCAAGCAGAAACACGGGAAGGAATTGAGCATACCGTTTGTGAACTACTCACTGCTGATGACCGGTTTGATTTCGCTTGGATCGGCACGATAGATTCACCGACAGAAACAGTACAACCTCGCGCATGGGCTGGGACCGAACAAGGGTATCTAGATAGCCTTGCATTTTCAGTCGAAGCCTCACAGGGAGACCCGACAGGACGAACTGCTGCAACACGCGAAATGACGATGATTACTAACGTTGCGGATGGACTCCGGGAAGAGGACTGGCGAAAAAGCGCTCTCTCGCGGGATTATCTCTCCATCTTGAGTATTCCACTTGAATATGATGGCCTATCGTATGGTGTTTTGGCCGTGTATGCGGGGCAACGGGACGCTTTCGATGAGTTATCCCGTGACGTACTTGTCGAACTCGGGAAGACAATCGCCTCTGCGATCAGCACTATCGAACAGAAAAACGCGCTACTCACTACATCTGTGACTCAAGCTGAGTTTTCAATCAACGATCCAGTGTTTATTCTCTCCTGGCTCGCTCGAAAAGCGGACTGTACGATCTCCTATCGAGGAGGTGTTCAGCAAATAGACGATGGATGTTATGTATTCCTCACTATTGAAAACGGATCGATAGATACAGTTGAACAGGTAGCTGCTGAATCCGTTGCCATCGAGACAACCCAGCGAATCAACACCGATGCTACTGGCGGGGTCTTACGACTGCAACTCACCCAACCATTTCTTGCGCTTGAATTAGCCAATCATGGAGCTATTCTCCAAAGCGCAACAGTAGAGCCAAACATGGCGACGCTTGTGATGGATATCCCTGACAGTGGCCATCTGCGGCAGATCGATCATTTCCTACGCGAAACGTTTGCCGACGTCAAGCTCCGATCAAAGCAAACGGTCGATCATCCTTCCCAAACTGATCTCAGATCACAGATCCTCGAGCAGCTCACCGATCGCCAGCTTGAAGTGATTCAGACAGCGTACTACAGTGGCTTTTTCGAATCGCCCCGTGAAAGTACCGGTGAAGAGGTCGCGGCTACACTCGGGATCTCACCGGCAGCGTTCTATCAGCATGCGCGGATTGTTCAATATAAACTGTTTACTACCCTGTTTGATAGTGCGGGAGTTACTGCAGCTGCTTTGAGAGTGGAGAGTTGAATAATGAGGCTCTCTATTCGACAGTAGCTCTATATTCAACCAAAGAGCACTACTATCTATAATTATTATTGATTTATAGAGCACCGTGCTTGAATCGGTGCGCTACACCAAACCATGAAAGACAGCTACTCAGAACCTGATGGGAAACGTCCATATGAGTGCTTCAACTGTGGCACAATCTGTGTTAAAGAGAAAGCAACATCTTGCCCCAACTGTGGCGGTCAGATGCGAAACCGGCTAATACCCCTCGAATAGCTATGACTTCAACAAGCAACGAACGGACGGATTCAGAACGCGAAGCGCCAGAGTCAGAAAAACCAGAATCGGCCCTTGAGACGGCACGCCGGCAGCTCCACCACGCGTCGAATCATCTCAATATTGATTCAAGCATCGTCGAGCGGCTCAAATATCCAAAACAAGTTCATGAAGTCACGGTCCCAATCAAACGAGATGATGGCTCTGTCGAGGTGTTTACGGGCTATCGTGCTCAACACGACAGCGTCAAAGGACCGTACAAAGGAGGTCTTCGATATCATCCCGAGGTAACACGGGACGAATGTGTCGGTCTCGGGATGTGGATGACGTGGAAATGTGCCGTGATGGGGCTGCCGTTTGGTGGTGCGAAGGGTGGGATCGCAGTCAACCCCAAAGACCTGAGTACAGCCGAGAAAGAGCGACTGACACGTCGATTTGCACAGGAGATGCGGGATGTAATCGGTCCGACCCAGGATATCCCGGCACCTGATATGGGGACAGATCCGCAAACGATGGCGTGGCTCATGGATGCGTACTCGATGCAGGAAGGAGAGACAACCCCTGGTGTCGTAACGGGGAAACCGCCAGTCATTGGCGGGAGTGAAGGCCGTGAGGAGGCTCCCGGACGAAGCGTTGCTATTATCACACGAGCAGCCTGTGAGCACTATGAACGGCCGCTTTCGGAGACGACAGTCGCATTACAAGGGTATGGAAGCGTCGGAGCGAACGCTGCACGGCTGCTTGATGATTGGGGTGCAACCGTTGTCGCGATCAGCGACGTGAACGGGGCAATGTACGATGCTGCAGGAATTGACACACGAACTGTCCCATCACACGACGAAGAGCCAGAAGCAGTTACACAATACGCTACTGACGTGATCTCGAACGACGAGCTCCTCGAGCTCGACGTTGATGTTCTTATTCCGGCAGCATTAGGAAACGTCATCACAGAGACCAATGCGAACTCGATCCAAGCCGATATTATCATCGAGGGGGCAAATGGTCCAATTACATCTGCTGCAGATACGATCCTCAGCGAGCGCGAGATTCCGGTAATTCCCGATATCTTGGCGAATGCTGGTGGAGTAACTGTCAGTTATTTCGAATGGTTACAAGACATCAACCGACGATCATGGTCGCTCCAGCGAGTCAATGATGAGCTCGAGACGGAAATGGTGGCTGCATGGGAAGCAGTCCGCTCGGAATTCGAGAACCAAGATATTTCGTGGCGAGATGCCGCATATATCGTAGCGCTTTCGCGGATTGCGAAAGCACATAGTGCTCGCGGTCTGTGGCCTTGATATCCTTCCGAGGATAGCACTTCATCTACCTATCATCACTCTTATAAATGGGCTGCCTTAGATCCCATACAGGCCGAAGAAATCTATCAGATGTTCATAGAACAGATGGTCGACCTCTTCAAGGAGTAACAATACTGATTCATACCCACGTCTCACTATAATGCAGCAGAGTTATATCTGTGAATTATAGTAGACCTGCTAATGACATATGGATCGAGCAGCCAACACCCATCTCCCTCATTCGATACAGTATTCGAACTATTAGCCAACAAGCGACGCCGTTTTGCGCTGTATTCGTTGCTTGACTCCTCAGAGAATCCCATCGAGTTCGAGACGTTAATCGAGGATGTCGCAACTCTTGAAGCTGCCGTGCTCCGACAGCTCCTCACCCGAGAACTTTACCAGGATATCGCAGCGGACCTCTATCAGTGGCATCTCCCGGTCCTCAGTGACGTTGGCATCGTTGGTTGTGATCCCCGTCACGAACTCATACGCTGTCTTGATCAGCCACTACTTGCTCGATGGGCTGCTCGCGTGCGGCACGATGAACTCAATTCAGGCTGAGGAGTGACATGCTTCTGTTGTTGTGATTACAAACCTTGGCTCACTGCTCGTTGCTTATAGAGCAGGTCTCTTGAGCGCTCTGTCTCATGACCGGTTCTAATACACCTGCGATGTCGTATCGCGTTTTGATGAGGGTTGGTGGGGGACGCACTGTTACCAAGGATGTCTCGGATGATCGCACAACAGACGTTTACCCTCTGTGAGGAGTGATGATACCGAATTCCAACTCCTATTACGAGCTAGGAGGCCCGATCCTGCAGAGGAATTAAGTCGTATGGAACGACAGCACTGTCTGGCGATCCATCCCCACCGATCGCTACTGGTTAGTGCTGGCATTTCGCCTATCCACTTCGGATAGGCTTTCGATGGAAACACACGCTATGATTACGAGATAGCGTCTCGCATAGAGGGTAATGCATCAGCTATCCGTCCGTACGGAGATGGCATCTAATACGATGGATAGCTATCCGGTGACTGAACAGTGCAGTAGAGAAGCGACCCTCTATCAATCATCGAATACATCCGTAGCTTTTAATCACTAGGTGTCAGTATACGACACGGGTACTGGCCGTTCAGACATTGCGGCTCCGTACCCCGTATCCGTGGTGGGCTGGATTCCATACCAGCCCCCGCCTCTCACCAACATTCGCAGCTTAGCCGATTCTGCTTCGTCAAGATGACAATCTCTCGTTTAGCCGAACAAGTCCGTAGCTTTTTCGCAGAGAGCGTCGATGGCTCACACGGGCACGGGATCTGATGTGGCCCATTGCAATCCTGCTGCCTGTCGGGGCTGGGATCACCCTGCCCCGGAGAGAATCGTCGCGTTCCGACTACACTACGGAGCTATGGATCTCCTGAGGGCGAGACGATATCTACTGTTAGTGATCCGGTTCACCAACAGGCGCTTCGAGTCGATCGACCTGCACCACGAGAATCCTATTGGTCGTATCGATGCCGTCGAGCGTCCCTTTGACCACAAGCTTTGAGAGTGGCGTTGGGCCAACCGTAACTGAATCACCGTCCTGGTAGTCCTGAACTGATCCTTGAATGTGAATTTCCGCACGACACTGCTCAGGATGCTGAACGCTCGAAAGATCGATTTCGCGGATATTGGCATCTTCGACGGCCTCCCCGTTGTGAGTCAGCGAAACCGCTGCTGGTTCGTCCAATTGATCCACATCCAGTACTTCAAACGCCGTTACTGTCGGCTTGTATCCGCCTTTTGGGCCGGGGACTCCTTCGACCAACTGCAGGGCTTTCAGACTCTGCATCTGATTGCGGATCGTTCCTGGATTGCGGTCGACTTCTCCGGCTATCTCATCACCTTTCACTGCATTCTCTCGATCACGGTGGAGGTCGACAAGTGCAGTGAGGATACTCTTCTGACTCGCTGTAAGCTCGATTGCGGACATACCTCCGTTAAAAGAAGGATTCTTAATAAACTGTGGAAACACAGTATGTGCTGACAT
>NZ_JBBMXV010000003.1:600000-819363 GCF_037996645.1 Halalkalicoccus tibetensis | reverse complement strand
GATGACGCGCGCGACGTTGTTGTCCTGTTCGGTGCGCTGCTGTGCACAGCCCCACATCAGGTCGTCGATCTCGTCGCCGCTCAGGCCGGTCTCGGCGAGGATCTCGTCGATCAGCGGGATCGAGAGGTCCTCGCTGCGCACCTCCGCGAGCGCGCCGTCCTGTTTCCCCTGTGGGGTGCGAAGCGCCTGGACGATCACCGGCGTCGTATCGGATGGCATCGAACCCGTTTCGGGCGGGACGAACTTAAACGGCCCCGAAACTATCGTCATCGAACGTTGAGTTTATCCATCGGGGGAGGGGGCGGGGACCGCCTGACCGGCGGCACGGCAGTCCGCGAGCCTGTCGCGGGCCCAGGCGACAGCGGCATCGGTGCCGGTAACGGCCGCGCCTCGGACGTTTCCGTCGTCGCCGTAGACGCCGAGCCAGACGGTCGAATCGTCGAGGAGGACGATCCCCAGGTCGGGGCGGTCCGCCTCGGGGAGCCGATAGAGGGTGAAATCCGGTGCCGCGAGCGCCTCCCGGAGCTCCTCGTCGTACCCCGAACGGAGCCCTTCGATGAGCGACGTATCGAGGAAGAGCTCGATCTCGGTGTCCGTTCGGGTGATCTGGTGGTGGAACAGCGAGACGTGCTGTGGGAACGCGACCGGCGAGTAGCCCGCGAGTCGATCGGCGCCCTCGACCAGCTCCTCGAGGCGCCGGATCGGCTCGTGGGGCAACGGGTGGCCGGCAGGGACGACCTCCGCCCCGACGAGGACGTCCGCGCTGATAGCGGTGTCGGGCGGGAGGTGAGCGAGGAGATCGAGGACCGAAGAGAGACACTCCAAACGATCGAGCAGCGACGCGAACTCGCGATAGAGCAGCTCGCCGAACAGCGTCAGCCGATAGTCGCCCTCCACCCGCTCGACCATGGCGGCCGACTCGAGCTCGCGGATCGCCCGATCGACCGTCTGGCGGGAGACGTCGAGCTGGCACGTGAGGTCACGTTTGTCCCGCGGGGTGTCGACCAGACACCCGAGCACCGCCTCTCGGCGGCGAACGAGCTCGAGGAGGTCGCGGGATCGTGTCCTCATGACTGATAGTTAGAGTTTCGGAGATAAAAAGGTTGGTTATTCTATAAGTATCGGGCGCGACGGGACGACGCGGTCACCGCTCGGTCGATGGCGTTAAGAATCCAGGACCATAAAGGGGCTAGGAATGAGCAATTCGGCGCTTTCGGTGGTCGAGTTTCTACTGACGGCCCACGCCTACAGCACCGACCGGCGCTTCGACGAGAACGACCTCCCGGCCGAGTACCGCAAGGTCTACTGGGACGACGGGGAGATCGAGCGGCCGCTCTCGGTGACCGAGGAGGTCGCCCGCGAGGCGACGGGGGTCGAGGAGCCCTGGGAGGCGGTCTCGGACCTCCTGTTCACCCAGCGCGAGGAGTTCTCGGGCGGGCTCTCGCTGTCGGATCCCGATCTGGCCGCCGACTGGTTCGCCGATCGGGCCGACGAGGAGCGACTGGCGGAGAACCCGACGCTCTCGGGGTTCTACGAGGACCGCGACATCGACGTCCCCGTCGACTACGAACGGGCCCGCGAGAACGCCCGGCCGATCCAGGCCGACCGGGTCTGGATCGACAACCTGCTCGAGACCTACTTCGACCCCGACGACGAGGAGGAGGCCGAGATGCTCGATCTGGTCGACATCCGCGCGCCCGAGGAGATCGAGATGACGCTCGACGACCTCGTGCTGACCGAACAGCAGGAGGCCGAGATCGCGAAGATCGTCAAGGCCATCGAGCACCGCGACTACCTCGCACGGATCGGACTCCGGGAGATCGGCAAGCTGCTGTTCGTGGGGCCGCCCGGGACCGGCAAGACGACCACCTCGCGGGCGCTGGCCCACGACCTCGACCTCCCGTTCGTGGAGGTCAAACTGTCGATGATCACCTCGCAGTATCTCGGCGAGACCGCGAAGAACGTCGACAAGGTCTTCGAGGTCGCCAAACGCCTCTCGCCCTGCATCCTCTTCATCGACGAGTTCGACTTCGTCGCCAAGACCAGAAAGAGCGACGAGCACGCCGCGATCAAGCGCGCGGTCAACACCCTGCTGAAGTCGATCGACGAGGTGAGCCTGATCCAGGACGAGGTGCTGTTGATCGGCGCGACCAACCACCCCGACCAGCTCGACGCCGCCGCCTGGCGCCGCTTCGACGAGATCGTCAACTTCCCGAAGCCCGACGACCGGATGCGCGCGGACATCCTCTCGGTGATCACCCGCGAGATGGAGATCACCGGGTTCGACCCCGAGGAGGTCGCCGAAGAGACCGAGGGGCTGACCGGCAGTGACCTCCGGATGGTCCTCCGGGAGGCGGTGTTGGAGGCGCTGACCGAGAACCGCCGCACGCTGACCCAGCGCGACCTGCTCGACGCGGTCACGGACTTCGAGGAGCGTGACACCCTGAAGGACCTCGACATGATCGAGGGCGACCACGAGGCGCTGGTCGCGGGCGGGGACCCCGGCGGGCACGACCACGACCACGATCACGACCACTGATGCAGGTCACGCTGTTGGGGACGGGCGACACCACCGGCACGCCGACGCCGGGCTGTGACTGTGGCACCTGCGAGCGCGCCCGCGAGCTCGGCGTCGAGCGCAGCCGCTTTTCGATTCACGTCGAGAACGAGCGGACCGGCGAGTCGCTGCTGATCGACGCCAGCCCCGACTTCCGCCACCAGTTCCTCACCGAGGACGTTCCCCTCCCCGACGCGATGGTCATCAGCCACATCCACTTCGACCACCTCGACGGGCTGGGCAACGCCTACCGGCTGTTCGACGATCTCCCGGTTCACGCCGCAAGCGAGGTCGATCCCGCGACCGGCGAGAGCGTCGCCGGCACCATCAGGGACAAGTACGACTACCTCGACCGGATCACGGTCCACGATCACGCGCCCTTCGAGAGCTTCGAGACCTGCGGGTTCGACGTGACGCTCGTCCCGGTCGACCACCCGCCGCTGGTCTGCTACGGCCTCGTGGTCGAGACCGACGGGGCGAAGCTCTCGCTGACGGGCGACACCAGCTACGACCTGCCCGACCGCTCGAAGGAAGCGCTCGCCGACCCGGACCTCCTGCTCGCGGACGCGATCGTTCCCGCGTCGCTGTGCGAGCACCACCCGATCGGGGGCAACCACCACGCGCCCGACGGGACGCCCCGCACCTTCGGGACCAAACACATGACCCGCGAGGGCGCGCTGGCGCTGGCCGACGAGCTCGACGCCGGGCGGACCCGTTTGGTCCACCTCGCGCATTTCTACCCGCCCGGGGAGGCCTTCGAGGAGCCGCTGGCGATCGACGGCGAGCGCTACGAGCTCCGATAGCCCGGCGGTTCTGATACGTCGTTGACCGGAACTCGCTATCGGAACGCCTATTGGCGCGGCCGGCCGGTCACGTACAATGACTCGCAGGCGAGAGATACTGGCGTATGGGGCCGCGCTGTCGGCGCTGCTCGCCGGTTGTACCGACGACGGCGGCGAGGAAGGCGAGGCCGACGACGGGAACGGAAACGGCGAGGAGCCGGCCGCACCCGAGGACGACGCGGACGACGAGCCGACCGACGGCGCGGACGACGAAGGCGACGAGGACGAGCAAGCCGACGAGCCCGAGGACGGCGAGGAGGAAGAAGAGGAAGACGAGGAGGAGGGCGACAACACCCCCGAGGACCACCCGGCGGCGGAAGGGATCGACGACCAGCCGACGCTGGGCGATCCCGCGAGCGCCCCTGGGACGATCGTCGAGTTCTCCGACCCCTCCTGTGGGGTCTGTGCGGCCTTCCACGACGGCAACTTCCAGGAGATCGAGAGCGAGCTGGTCGAGCCCGGCGACGCGGCGGTCGTCTTCCGGCCCTACCCGGTCCGTGACTACGAGATCAGCGAGCCCGGCTCGCAGGCCCTGCTCGCGACCCACGACCGCGACGAGGAGGCGTTCTGGGAGCTCAAGCAGTTCTACTACGACGAACACGGCTCGTTCGGCCTCGACGACGTCTACGACCGGACCGCCCAGTTCCTGAACGAGAACACCGACGTCGACGGCGACGCGGTCGCCGAGGACGCCGAAAGCGAGGCCTACGGCTCCGAGCTCGACGCGAACCTCGACGCCGGGATGGACGCCGGCGCGGGCGGCGAGACGCCCGTCTTCTACCTCTTCCGCGAGGGCGAGTTCGTCACCGAGATCCGGGGCAACCAGAACATCGAGGTCTTCAGGACCGCCCTGGAGCTCTGACCATGGCGGCCAAGCGCAGCGAACGCGGCTGGCTGCCCACCCGGAAGCGCGACTGGCGGCGGATGGGCCGGACCGCGCGGCTCGTCCTCTCGATCCCCCTCTACGCCGCGGTCGCGCTGTTCGCGGGACTCGTGGGGCTGACGCTGTTCGTCGTCACGCAGAACGTCCCCCTCGTGCGCGATCTCGTGATATTCGGCCCGCTGCCCCTCGGGGACCGGCTGACGATCCTGCTCAACCTCTTTCCCTTCGTCGGGACGGGCTTCGATCTGCCCACCTCGCTGCTGCTGGTGGCGATCGGCGGGCTCACCGGCGTGAACGTCGCCATGCTGCTCTATCACCTGCGCGAACACCGCGTCTCGCTGGGCGGGAGCTCGGGCAGCGTCGGCGGCGTGGTCTTCGGCACCCTCGGGGCGGGCTGTGCGGCCTGCGGGTCGGCGGTCGTCGCCGGCGCGCTCGGCGTCTTCGGCGCGGGCTGGGTCCTCGCGCTCCTGCCGCTCGAAGGGCTGGAGTTCGCGCTGCTGGGGATCGTCGTGCTCGTGCTTTCTACATACTGGCTCGCCGAAGGGATGCGCGGCGGCGAGGTCGCGGGCTGTCCGGTCGACCTCTAGAAGCCAGAAGAGCTCGTTTCTCGTGAGCGCCGGCCACTGCCGCGGGCGACCGGCGCGTCCATTCTCCATTACATCCGGTTCGACTGTCCTGTTCGCCAGGAGACCCTGGATCCGGCCCTGGTTTCGACGACGACCGAGAGGGTTTAGGGTCGCCGAAAAACGGAAAGGACTATATCTCTTTAGGTAGCCCTAAACCGTATGGCAGATAGCCCGCAGGGGAGACACACGCGTCGGACCGTGCTGCTGTCCGGCGGATCGGCCGTCGGGCTCTCGCTCGCCGGCTGTATCGGCGGCTCGGACGAAGAGGGGGAAGACGGTGACGAGGGCAGCGGGGGCGGGGACGGAGGCGAGGGCGGTGGGGAGGACGAGGGCGGAGAGGGTTCATACACCGTCTCGATGGAGCCCGTCGGCGAGGTCGAGTTCGAGTCGCCGCCCGAGCGGGTCGTGACCTACTTCCCGGGCTACGCCGACATGTGCGTCGCGCTCGGCGTCGAGGACTCCCTGATAGCGATGGCCGAGACGAACCGCTATCACACGGAGTACTACGACGAACTCGACGGCGTGTCGATCGACACGGAGGGAGTACAGGACGTCCTCGGCGAGAGCGGGATCGACCGGGAGGTCTTCTACGAACTCGACGCCGACCTCCACCTGATCGACCCGGAATGGCTCATCAACAACGAGGCGTTCGGCCTCGACGAGAGCGACGTCGAGGAGATCGACGAGGCGGTCGCCCCCTTCCTCGGGAACACGATCTTCCGGCGAACGGACGAGTGGCACGACTACGAGTACTACACACTCTACGAGGCCTTCGAGAGGGTCGCACGGGTCTATCGGGAGGAAGAACGCTACGAGGCGTTCGTCGAGTTCCACGACGGGTTCGTCTCCGACGTGCAGGACCGACTGCCCGAGGAGCGCCCGAACGCGCTGTTGGTCTTCGGCGACGGCGACGAGCCCGAGCAGTTCTCGCCGTACCGCCTCGCCGACGAGGGGACGAACAAGAAGCAGTTCCACGACCTGGGGATCGAGGACGCGCTCGCCGGGACGGGGATCGAGGGGCTCTCGACGAGCGATCGCGGGCAGATCGACTTCGAGACGATGCTCGAGGTCGACCCCGACGCCCTGCTCGTGCGTGGCCACGAGGACGAATCGGCCGAGGAGTTCGAGGACACCGTCGTGACGTTCATGGAGGGGCACCCGGTCGCGAGCGAACTGACCGCCGTCGAGGAGGGACGGGTGTTCCGCGGCGGCCCGATCTACCAGGGCCCGATCCAGAATCTCTTTACGACCGAACGCGCCGCCCGGGCGTTCTTTCCCGCGGAGTTCGACGAGGAGGAGCTCTTCGATCGGGAGGAGCTTTCGGGGATCGTCGACGGCCAATGACGACCACCATCGACCGCGCGGACGAGCGGGTCCGCCGCGAACGAGAGGCGATCGAGGCGAAGCAAACGGCCTACCGGAGGTTCCGCGTGCGCCTGGAGTCCGTCTCCACGCGAAGTTCGTCGAGCGGGGCCGGCGAGACGCTCGTCGCCACGAGCGGCGGGACACGGGCCCGGCCGATCCGCGAGGCGTTCGCCGAGACGGTGGCGACGGTCTGTGAGGAGCGCCCGACCGGGGAGCTGCTCGCGGCGGAGCTCGGCGAGGAGGTCGCGACCCATCTCACGACCAATGGGGTAACGCCGGCGCTGCGGCGCGCGGTCCGAACCGAGAGCGAGCGCCGGGGGGCCGAGCTCGCCGCGATGGACGGCGCCCTCGGGGCCGAGGCCGATTCCCTCGAACGCGCGGCGAACGTCGTCGACTCGGTCCGCGAGTGGCTGATCGAAGTCGACGAGAGGCCGCTCCCGGAGCTCGGGTTCGAGGAGCTCCGGGAGCGCCACGCACGTCTCGCTGGCTTTCGGGACGACTGTGAGGGGCTCGTCGCCGATCGGCAGGCCCATCTCGGCCGAACGACGGGCGCGGAGGGCCAGGCGGGGGTGCGCCACGACGACCTCCGGGCGTACCTCTACGAGGAACTTCCCGTCGACCACCCGGTGCCCGTCACCGCGACGCGCCTCGACGGACTATGTACTGAGGCCCAGCGGACGGTCCGGGACCACCTCGTGAGGCGGGTCTGAATGGCGGGGGAGAACAGAGCCGCCGAGCGCTCGACCCGGGCGGGACGGTTCGGCTGGCTGGCAGACGCCCAGCTGATATCGCTCGCTCTCGCGAGCACGCTGATCGTCGTCGCCGCGGGGCTCGTCCAGGTCAGCTTCGGCGCCTACTCGATGAGCCTCGCGGAGGCCTGGCGGGCGGTGTTCGATCCCGTCGTCTGGACGAACCCGGGCGTGATCGCGGAGCTGCTGCTGGGCGAGGAGCTGGCGGCGACGCTGGGGCTCTCGGCGGGCGTCGAGCTCTCCCGCGAGACGCTGATCGTCTGGAACATCCGCATGCCGCGGGTGCTCGTGGGCGCGTTCGTCGGGATGAACCTCGCGGTCTCGGGGGCGATCTTCCAGGCGGTGACCCGAAACGAGCTCGCGAGCCCGTTCATCCTGGGGGTCTCCTCGGGGGCGGGTCTGATGATCCTGCTGACGCTGGTCGTCTTCAGCGGGCTGACGACGCTGCTGCCGGTCATCGCCTCCGTCGGCGGCGCGGCCGCCTTCCTCATCGTCTACGCCATCGCCTGGAAGGGGGGGACCAGCCCCGTCCGGTTAGTGCTCGCGGGCGTCATCGTCGGCACCGTCCTCAACTCCCTACAGACGGGGATCTTCTTCTTCGCCGACGACATCGGCGTCGTCCAGAACGCCATCTCCTGGACGACCGGCTCGCTGACGGGCACCGACTGGGGGCAGGTCCGCATGATCCTGCCCTGGACGCTGGTGGCGATGGCGCTCGCGCTCGTGAGCTCCCGGCAGCTGAACGTTCTCTTACTGGGGGAGCGCACCGCCAGCGCGCTCGGGATGTCCGTCGAAAAGGTCCGCTTCGCGCTCTCGGGCGTGGCGGTGCTGGCCGCCGCCGCGAGCATCGCCGCGGCGGGGATCGTCAGCTTCGTCGGCCTGATCGTCCCCCACGTGGTGCGAAACGTCGTCGGCAGCGACTACAAGCGCCTGATCGTCGGCTGCCTGTTCGCCGGCCCGGCGCTGATGGTCGCCGCCGACGTGGGCGCGCGCCTGGCGCTCAGCCCGGTCCAGATCCCCGTCGGGATCGTCACCGGGCTGATCGGCGGGCCGTACTTCCTCTATCTGATGCGCAAGAAACAGCAACTCGGTGAGATCTGATGAGCCACCACACGAACCTCCGAACCAGACTGGGTGCATCGACCGGCTCGACCCCCGCGGACACGGGCGTTTCGACCGACGCGCGCGCGGGCGGCGGGCCCGAACGGACGGACGGCGCGACGTTCGCCGGCGAGGGGCTCACCATCGGCTACGGCGGCTCGGAGCCGGTGATCGACGGCGAGTCGATCCGCGTCCCGCCCGGCGAGGTCAGCGCGCTGATCGGGCCCAACGGGTCGGGAAAGAGCACCCTGCTGAAGGGGCTCGCGAACCAGCTCCCGATCGACTCGGGCTCGGTCGTCCTCGACGGCCGGGAGATCCACGAGCTCGGCGCGAAGGAGCTGGCCCGACGGCTTGGCCTGCTCTCCCAGGAGAACGTCGCGCCGGGCTCGATCGACGTCGAGGAGCTGGTCTATCACGGCCGGTACCCTCACAGGGGCTTCTTCGAGAGCGTGGGCGAGGAGGACGAGTGTGCGGTCCGGGACGCGATCTCGCTCGCGGGCATCGACCACCTGCGGGATCGCGACGTGAGCAGCCTGAGCGGCGGGCAGAAGCAGCTCGTCTGGATCGCGATGGTGCTCGCCCAGGAGACCGACGTCCTGCTGCTCGACGAGCCGACGACCTTCCTCGACATGCACCACCAGCTCGAGGTGATGGAGATCGTCCGCACCCTCAAGGAGGAACGCGAGATCACGGTCGTGGTCGTGCTCCACGACATCGACCAGGCCGCCCGCTACGCCGACCACGTCTTCGCGTTGAAAGAGGGCGCGATCCACGCGCGCGGCCGCCCCGAGGAGGTCGTCACCGAGGAGCTGCTCGCGGAGGTGTTCGGCGTCGACGCGGCGGTCGAACCCACCGAACGCGGCCCCCGCGTGATGCCGATCCGCGCGCGCCACGAGCCCGAGGACTGAGCCGATCAGCCACCTCACGATGACCACGAACCCCCCGCTGGTCGAACTCCGCACGCGGGTCGAGGCGCTCGCGAGCCCGACCGGCGAGTACGTCCTGCGCTGCCGTCGGCTCGGCGATCGGCCGGTCCCGGCGGCCGGGCTGCGATTCGAGAGCCGACCGGCCGCCCGTGTGGCGGCCCGGGTTACCGAACAGTATCGGGCGGCGCTTCGCCGCTACGATCCGACGCTTCCGCGCTACGACGTCGTCGTCCATCAGGAGTGTCCGCCGGCCGAAAACGGTCCGAGCCCGCCCGGAGCCGGGGCGATCCACGGCTCGCGATGAGCGCCGCCCGCTCAGACGCCGTTGACGATGTCGGCGACGCGTTCGCGGTCGAACAGTTGCTCCCCGTCGGGGATCGCCTCGGAATCGCCGGGCCACTCGCCGAACCGGTCGGGGAAGACCTGCTTCGCGAGCGCCTCCGTCGAGAACAGGTGGACGATCGGGCCCATGAACTGGCCCGCCGCGCGCACGACGTTGCCGTTCTGCACTGCTTGCAGCTCGCTCGCCGTCGAGTGGTTCTCCAGCGGCTCGACGACCTCCGTCTGCCACTCCTCGCCGGTCATCGACGAGAGGTTCAGCGCCGAGAGGTAGTCGGGCTCGATCTCCAGCAGCGTCTCGTAGCCCACGGGCCCGTCGACGTGCTGGCCCTCGAAGGCGTCGACGAGCCCGAGATCCCGGTAGCTCTGCGTGTCGTTTCGCTTCTCGTGGATCGGCGCGGGATTGAACTCGCCCGCGTCGGCGTCCAGCCCGCGCCAGAAGACGGCGACCGAGGGCCGCTCGTCTTCGGGGGGCAGTTCGGCCTCGACGTCGGCGATGAACTCCTCGTGCAGATCGACCCACGCCTCGTACTGCTCCTGGCGCTGGAAGACCTCCGCGTTCCTCTCGAGGGCCTCGTACATCGTGTAGTACGGTTCTTGGCCGTCGAAGTCGAAGCGGATCTGCGAGCCCAGATACGGCGCGACGTTCCCCTCGATCTCCGCGACGTCCTCGTCGCTCCAGCCCGAGTACTCCTGCAGCATGCGCGGGTCCATCAGGTGGACGTCGGCGTCCATCTCGTAGAAGACCTCCTTGTCGTAGCTGCGCGCCGATTCCCCGTCGCCGAAGATCACGACCTCCTCCTCGTCGAACTCGACGCCGGGGAGCTGGTCGTAGAACTTCGTCGGGTGGCGTTCGAGATACGCCAGCCCCTCGGGCTGGATGCCGAAGGCCATCGAGAGGTCCATCCACGCGCCGGGGATGGTCGCGTAGGTCTCGGGCACCTCCTCGAAGGTGTGTGTTCCCGCCGGCTCGACGGTCACCTCGTAGGGCGTCCCGCCGTCCCCGTCGCCCGCTCCGGTCTCCTCCTCGTTTCCGGTCCCGGCCCCCTCGCTTCCCTCGCTCGCCTCGTCGTCGTCCCCGCCGATACAGCCCGCAACGGCGGCCGCGATCAGTCCCGCACCGGACGTCAGCAGTCGTCTGCGTTGCATACGTGTTTTAGGCTTACCTAAAAATAGAAAAGCGTTCTCCTTTTGGCTGACCTAAAACGTTCGTCGGATGCGGTCGTCCCCGGGCGGGGAGAGGGGTGAGAACGAGAAGCCCGGAACACGAGCCGGGAGGAACGGATCAGCGGAAGCTATCGAGGCCGGCCTGGCGGCGCTTGGTGCCCTCGGGGTCGGTGACCCAGGGGGTTCGACGGTCTCGTTCGGCGGCCGGCTCCGCCTCGGGCGGATCGGCGGGCTCGTGGCCGGGGCAGGACGGGCCACACTCGCCGGGGTCGACGACCCGGTCGTAGTACGAACAGTACGGGACGCTCGCGCCCTCGACCTCGCCGACGTCTCCGTGAGCACAGGCCGGCGGGTCGAGGCGCCACCCCTTGCCGTAGGCGCGTTCGGCGATCCGGCGGCGTTTCCGTGCCTTCTCGGCCGGCGGGACCGGCGAGACGTCGGTCCGAAGCGGCCGGGATTCGCCGAGTTCGAGGCCCCATCCCGTGGAGTCGAGCGGCGTAGCCTCCCTGATCACCTCACGCTCGCCGTCGTGGAGCCGCCAGACGCCGACCGACTCGGGGATCCGGTTGAGATGCGCGCGGGTCACGTAGCTTCCGGTCGCGAGGACCACCCGGTCGACCAAGCCCAGGGAGACGTCGAAGCGGAGCTGGCGTTCGAGGTCGCCCGGGCTTGCGAGGTCGGGCTTGTTCTCGATCGCGGTGATCGTCGAGAACCAGTCGGTATAGCGGGTCGTCTGGCGGAGATACTCCCGGCCGCCGCGGCGGGTTCGCTCGAGGAATCCGATCTCGACCGCGCGCTCGAGGGCCTCCCGGACGTACTCGCCGCCGCCCGCGACCGCCTCCCGCCAGTAGCGGGCTCGTCCGGTGCCGACGTCGGCCTCGATCGCGAGCGCGGGGATCGTCTCGGGAGTGATCGCCGCCCGCTCGTCGAAGTCGGGGCCGGGCTCGACGTGAACGACGTCGAGGATCCGGCTGCCCGGGGCGGCGACCGCGCCGCCGAGCTGGCGCGAGACGATTCCCGCCGTCTCGCGCTCGAGACGGGCACAGACCGACAGCTCGAAGGCGAACTCACGCACACCGGAGGGAGGCGCCGCGGTGAGAAAAGCCTGTCACCCGAACCCATCGAACGACAGGCCTAACCCTGTCCTCCCGAACCGTCGGGCATGCAGGGATACTCCCGGCGGGCGCTGCTCGCGAGCGCCGGCGCGCTGTCTGCCGGCGCGCTCGCGGGCTGTACGGGCGGCGACGACGGCGGTGAGCGCGAGTGTTCGGGCGACCAGCGGGACGTCGACGTCGAGCCGGCGGGCGACCCCGACAGCGACGTGACGGTCGCGGCCTACGAGGACTTCGAGTGTCCGGGCTGTGGCCAATACGCCCAGGAGGTCTATCCGGCGGCCGTCGAGGAGTTCGTCGAGGCCGGCGAGGTCGCCTACGAGCACCGCGACTTCCCGGTGACGATCGGCGACGAGTGGTCCTGGCGGGTGCCGAACGCCGCCTTCGCGGTCGCAGAGGACGCCGGCGAGGAGGCCTACTACGCGTTCATCAAGGAAGTGTATCAGTTCCAGGGCGAGTACAGCGAGGACGACGTCGCGGGACTCGCAGCGGAGCTGGGCGCCGACGAGGACGTCGTCAGAGAGGCGATCGAGGAGGAACCCTTCTGCGAGCAGATCAACGACAGCGTCGCGGAGGCCGAGGACCGAGACGTCACGGCCACGCCGACCGTCTTCGTCAACGACGAACAGCTAGAGGCGCCTGACAGCGGGGAGCTGCGCGAGGCGATCGAGGCGGAGCTGAACTAGTTCAGCCCGACTCCTCGGCGTAGAGCAGCGCGAGCACGACGAACAGCGCGAGCTCGGCGACCTTCGAGCCCAGCGCAATCGGGTCCGAGCGGAGGTGGCCCTCGCCGAGCAGGACCTCGCCGAACGTGTGGCTGTGCCCGCCGAGCCCGGACCCCCAGGGCCACCAAACGCCGTGGCCGAACATGTGCCAGCCGAAGTAGCCCGCGACGTAGACGACCATGAGCCCCATCCCCGCGAGCGCGGCGGTCCGGATCGGGACGGCCCCGTCGGCGACCAGCGCCATTCCGAGCAGGATCGCGACCGCCGAGAGGACGAACGCGAGCGGCCGCGGGTCGGGAAGCGCCGGGATCGAGAGATACGTCATCAGCGCGAAGATCCCGAAGTCGGGATGGAACAGGTGCAGGGCCGCGACGACGACCGCGAGGGCGGCCGCGGCGTATCGGAGGACGCGCCCGTTCATTCGCGATCACCCAGAGACGCGAGGACCGCGAATCCGACCGCGGCGCCGGCCTCGACTGACTTCGAGACCAGCGCGTAGGCGTCCTCGAGGAGGTGGTCGGCGAGCACGGTCAGCGTGCCGTCGTCGTGGTCGTGATCGTCGTGTCCGTGGTCGTGGCTATGGCCGTCGCCGTCGTGATCGTGGTCGTCGTCGTGGCTGTGTCCGTGACCGTTCTCGTCGTGATCGTGGCTGTGACCGTCGCCGTTGTGATCGTGTCCATCGTCGTGACTGTGGCCGTCGCCGCCGTGGTCGTGGAGGTCGACCCCGAGGGTCGACTCGGCGACGCCGAAGGCGTGAACGTCCGCGTACGCCAGCAGGAACAGCGCCATTAACCCGGTGCCGGCCGCGTAGGCCGTCGTGGCGACGGGGGTCAGGACGATCGTCCCGAGCAGCGCGATCGCCGCGAGCCCGCCCAGCAGGTAGAGGGCCGGCAGTAGGACCGATCCGTCGCCCGAAACCGCCTCGACCAGCCCCGAGATCCCTAACGAGAGGTGGATGACTGCCGAGACGAACACCAGTACGCCGACGATAGAGAGGAGTCGCGTCTTCATCTGTCTCGTGTCCCGAGCTTGGCGTCCGACACCCATTCCGTTACTGGTTCGTTCGTCGAACGGCGGGTCAGACCCCGGACGACGAGCCGACGGCCGCCTTTCCCTCGCAGCGCGGGGGGTTTTCAGCGAGCGGCGCCTCCCTCGAAACATGGAACGGGAACGGACGAGCCGACGAGGGTTCGTCGCGCTCGCCGGCACGACCGCCGGCGCCGCGCTCGCCGGCTGTACGGGCGGCGGGGGCGGCACCGACCCCGGCGAGGTCGAGGAGGAGCCCGCCGACGGGGGCGAAACCCGGGAGATCGAGGGGGCCAACGTCTTCATCGAGGTCGTCGACGGGAACGAGGTGGCCGTTCCGGGTGCCACCGTGACGGTCGACGGCGGCACGTACGACGACGAGGAGTTCGAGACCGATCCCGAGGGAACCGTCGTCCTCCAGGGGGTCGAACCCGGCGAGTACACCGTCACGGCGAGCAACGACGAGGGCGAGGACGAGGCGGCGTTCTCGATCGAGGCAGGCGAGGACAGGGAGATCTCCCTCGAACTGCCGGCCGAACCGGAGGACGAGCCCGACGAGATCGGGAACGGGTGATCGGGGCCGCGTACGCGGTGCGTTCACACCGCTCGAAGGTAGGAGAACAGTAGGTTTATCAGTCGTTCGGGGCGAACAGTCATCAAATTACTATGGAGGCAACCCTAG
The DNA here is from genome assembly GCF_037996645.1 of Halalkalicoccus tibetensis. Classification (NCBI taxonomy): domain Archaea; kingdom Methanobacteriati; phylum Methanobacteriota; class Halobacteria; order Halobacteriales; family Halalkalicoccaceae; genus Halalkalicoccus; species Halalkalicoccus tibetensis. The sequence goes on along the minus strand of NZ_JBBMXV010000003.1, from coordinate 805,263 downwards.
CGAGAGACCAACAGCAACCGGAGGTGAACATCGGACTGGTCGGCCACGTCGATCACGGCAAGACGACGCTGGTACAGGCCCTCTCGGGCTCGTGGACCGACCAGCACTCCGAGGAGATGAAACGCGGGATCTCCATCCGTCTGGGCTACGCGGACGCGACGTTCCGGCGCTGTCCGGGCGTCGAGGAGCCCGACTGCTACACCGTCGAGGAGACCTGCCCCGACGGCTCGGAGAGCGAGGTCGTCCGCACGGTCTCGTTCGTCGACGCACCGGGCCACGAGACGCTGATGGCGACGATGCTTTCGGGGGCCTCGATCATGGACGGCGCCGTCCTCGTAGTCAGCGCGACCGAGGACGTCCCCCAACCCCAGACCGAGGAGCACCTGATGGCGCTCGACATCATCGGGATCGAGAACGTCGTCGTCGCCCAGAACAAGGTCGACCTGGTCGACCGCGAGCAGGCCCAGCGAAGCTACGAACAGATCAAGGAGTTCGTCTCCGGCACCGTCGCCGAGGACGCCCCGATCGTCCCGATCAGCGCCCAGCAGGAGGTCAACATCGACTACCTCATGGGCGCCATCGAGGAGGAGATCCCCACGCCCGAGCGCGACCCCGAGGCCGACCCGCGACTGCACGTCGCGCGCAGCTTCGACATCAACCGCCCAGGGACGACCTGGGAGGGGCTGACCGGCGGCGTGATCGGCGGGAGCCTCGTCTCGGGCCATCTGGAGGTCGGCGACGAGCTCGAGGTCCGACCGGGCCGCGAGGTCGAGGAGGGCGGCCAGTCGGAGTGGCAGCCCATCCACACGGACGTCCGTTCGATCCAGGCCGGCGGCGAGGACGTCGACCGGGCGGTGCCGGGCGGCCTGCTGGGCGTCGGCACCGGGCTCGACCCCAGCCTGACGAAGGGCGACGCGCTGGCGGGCCAGATCGCCGGGATCCCGGGGACGCTGCCGCCGACCTGGGAGTCGTTCACGATGGACGTCGACCTGCTCGAGCGGGTCGTCGGCGCCGACGAGGGCGAGACCGTCGATCCGATCTCCACGGGCGAGCCCCTGATGATGACGATCGGCACCGCCACCACGGTCGGCGCGGTCACGAGCGCCCGCGAGGGCGAGTGCGAGGTCTCGCTCAAGCGGCCGGTCTGTGCGCCCGTCGGCGCGCAGATCGCGATGAACCGCAGAGTCGGCACGCGCTGGCGGCTCATCGGGATCGGTACCCTGAAGGAGTAGATGACCGTCGTCTGCATGGACACCAACGCCCTGATGATGCCGGTCGAATGCGACCTGCGGGTGTTCGAGGAGGTCGAGCGCCTGCTTCCCGAGGCGGAGCTCGTCGTTCCCGACGCCGTTCGTCGGGAGCTGCGGAACCTCGCCGGCGGGGCGAGCGAGGAGGCGGTCGCCGCCTCGGTCGGGTTGGACCTCGCGGAGCGCTGTCGGCCGATCGCGGTCGAGAGCGGGGAGTCACACGCTGACGACGCCATCGTCTCGCTCGCGCGGGCGGGCGAGTGCGACTACGTGGTCACGAACGACGGTCCGCTGCGCGAGCGCCTGCACGACGCCGGCGTTCCAGTAATTGGTTTAAGGGGCCGGAACGAACTCGCAGTCACTCAGCCATAATATGTATAAACGGGTCACACTCACGGACACGGTCGAGGTGCCGCCCGAGCGGCTCGCGGACGTCTCGACGGACATGGTACGCAAGCTGCTCCAGGACAAGCTCGAGGGACGAATGGACGAGGACGTCGGCAGCGTCGTCTCGGTCGTCTCGGTCAACGACATCGGCGAGGGGGCGGTCCTCCCGAACCGGCCGGGCGTCTACTACGAGGCGGAGTTCGACGCCGTCACGTTCGATCCCAACATGCAGGAGGTCATCGACGGGACGGTCGTCGAGGTCGTGGAGTTCGGCGCGTTCGTCGGGATCGGCCCCGTCGACGGGCTGCTGCACGTCTCACAGATCTCCGACGAGTACCTCTCCTACGACGCGGAGAACCAGCAGCTCGCTTCCAACGAGTCGAACCGCACCCTCGGGGTCGACGACGCCGTACGCGCGCGGATCGTCACCAAGAGCATCGACGAACGCAACCCCCGGGACTCGAAGATCGGGCTGACCGCGAAACAGCCCGGACTCGGGAAACACGGCTGGCTCGCCGAGGAGCACGAGGGACGCCAGCAGGCGGCGGGTGACGACTAGATGGCCCGCGACCGCCAGGTCTGTCGGGACTGTCACCGCGTCGTCGAGCCCGACACCAACGCCTGTCCCTCCTGCGGGTCGACCTCCTTCACCGACGACTGGGCGGGCTACGTGGTGATTTCCCACCCCGAGGACAGCGATATCGCGAGCGAGATGCAGGTCACCGAGCCCGGCGAGTACGCGCTCAAGGTCCGCTGATGGGCGACAGCGAGGTCGTCCTCACGCTGCCCGACGAGCTCCGCGGGGCGTTCAAGGACCCGATGGGGCCGGTCGAGACCGACGCCGAGGTGCTCTCGGGCGACGTCTCGGGACCCCTGATCGCCGTCGGCGACGTCGTCTCCTACCACTTCGAGCGGATCGGCCACACCCCCGACGTCGCCGTCGTCGACGGGCTGACCGAGCGCGACGCTGTCGAGCCCGAGGTCGCGGACGTCCTCGAGACCAGCAGCGCCCGCCGGATCACCGCGACGAACCCGGCCGCGACCCTCTCCGAGTCGATGCTCCGGGCGCTCCGGGAGGCGCTCGGGAGCGAGGAGCCCGTCGCGATCGACGTCGACGGCGAGGAGGACCTCGTGGTTCTGCCCGCGCTCGTCCTCGCGCCCGAGGGCGCGAGCGTCGTCTACGGCCAGCCCGGCGAGGGGATGGTCCACGTAGAGGTCGACGAGGGGACGAAGGAGCGTGCGCGCGGGCTGTTGGAGCGCATGGGCGGCGACCACGAGCGGCTGTGGGAGCTTCTGGACGGGTAGTTCGACTTCGCTCGAAGCCGCCACAACGGTTAAGCGATTCCTGCACACATCTGTATACATGGGCGAGACGGAGTACCGGAACGTCCGGCTCACCGAGGAGGCCTACCGGCGTCTCGAGAGCCGGAAACGGGACGGCGAGTCGTTCTCTGATACCGTCGAGCGGATCGCCGGCGAGCGCTCCTTGCTGGATCTGTCGGGGGTCCTCACCGACGAGGAGGCTGCGGAGATGCGCGAGGCGATCGACGGGAGCGAGGACCGTTCCCGGGAACGTCTCGACCGGCTGACGGACCGGATGGACCCGTGATCGTCGATACCGACGTTCTGATCGACGTGATGCAGGGCGACGATCGGGCGACGGGGCGGATCGGAGATCTAGAGTCCCGGCGGATCCCGCTCCGTCTCTCGTCGGTGTCGTTGTTCGAGTTATACCACGGCATCGAGCGGGTCGGGGATCCCGCGAACCGACGCCAACGGATAGAAGCGGTTCTCGATTCGAAACAGGTCTACCCCGCCGATAGCGCCGTGATGAAGAAGGCCGGACGCATCGACGGACGGCTCGCGGCCGAGGGCCGGGCCGTCGGTATGGGTGATACGATCATCGCCGCAACGGGGCTCGTTCACGAGGAACCGGTCCTGACGCGAAACGTCGATCACTTCGAGCGGATCGACGGGTTGACCGTCGAATCGTACTGATCATCGGGATGGCCGAGTTCGACTACTGACGAGCGTCGACGAGCAACAACGCTGCGAACGACGCCACGAGCGTCACGAGGAAGACGATCAGTACGGTCGTCGATCCGACCGGGCCGATCAGGAGCGGTGTCATCCAGAGGGCGACCAGTGCGAGGACGACCGAGGCGACGAGATAGAGGACTTTCGTCGCGAGCGACGACTTCGGTGGGGTGGTGTTCTGTGTACTCATAGCATACATGTATATCGTTTGACGATAAGGTCTGTGGCCGAATCGGTGACGCAGTCGGATCGAAACGGGGAGTCTCAGATCTCGTTGAGCTTTCTCAGTAGTTGCCCCTCGTACTCCTCGTCGCTCTCGACGCCCTTCATCTCGAGGACGTTGCGCTCCAGTTTGTCGAGCGCGACGTGGAACGCGGAGTTCGCGCCGTAGCCCTCGCCGCTACCGGCGACCTGCCCGCGGTTGGTGCGCAGGCGGATCTGGCAGTGGATCAGCGGCGTCCCGCGGAGCTTCTCCTTGTGTTCCTGGAACCGGACGTGGGCGTGGTGGACCTGCATCCGGCGGTACTTGTCGGTGACGCCGGTGATGTCCGCGCGGACGTCCTCCCGGGAGAGGGTATCGAGCAGCGCGATATTGGTGATCTGGACGTCCATATGTTCGTCCTCGGTGAAGGTGAGCGCGCGCAGGACGTCCGTCTTGGTGACGACGCCCGTGACCTGCCGGTCGTCCGGGTCGGCGGTGACGATCAGCCCGTTGTAGTCGTGGTCGAACATCCGACCGACCGCGGCGCTGACGGCCTCCTCGCGGGAGGCGGTCTCGACGGGGCTGTTCATCACGTCGTACACCGGTATATCGAGGATGCGCTCGAGGTCGCCGCCCCGGTCGCCGACGGTGGCCTTGTCCATGTCGCGGATGATCACGTCCCGGAGGTCGTGGGTCGTGACGACGCCCTCGAGCTGGCCGTCGTCGGCGAGGACGGGCAGCCGGGAGATGGCGTGTTCCCGAAGGAGGTTGATCGCCCGGCCGACGGTGGTGTCGCGGTTGACCGAGACGACCTCGTCGGTGTAGATCTGCTCGACGGTGATCGCGTCGAGGTTCTCGAGGACGCTCTCGAGGACCGCGTTGGCGGTGATGATTCCCCACAGCTCCTCGCCCTCGAAGACCGGCGCGACGGAGGTGCCGCCCTCGACGAGCATGCGCGCGACCTCACGGATGTCCTCCCCGCGGTCGATCCCCGGGGCCGAACGCATGAACGCCGAGGCCTTGGTGTTGTCCTCGACGTGTGACTGGAGGATCTGGCGCTCGGTCACGATGCCGGCGTACTCGCCGTCATCGGTGATCACGATCGCCTTCGGGTTCGACTCCTCGAAGGCGGCTCGGATCTTCCCGAAGCGTTCTCCGACGTCGGCCTCCGTGTACTCGGTGGTCGCTATATCATCGATATCCATCGTCTCGTTCGAACTTCGCCGTCCACCGTAATCAACGTTAGTCATTCGCACGGCGATACCGTTTAGCACTCCCCACCCCTCGTATGCGGTATGCGGTTCGACATCACCGTCCTCGGACGCTACACGTATCTCGCCACGATCGTCTTCTGGGGCGCGATCGCCGGGCTGTTGCTCCGCCGGGCGGGCGCGCTCGGACGCGCCGCGAAGACGATCGCGGTGCTCTATCCGGTCGCGTACTTCTGGGACTGGTACACCCTCGAGGTCGGCGTCTTCGACATCGTCGAGCGGACGGGCTACGAGGTCGCGGGCATCCCCATCGAGGAACACTGCTTCATCGTCGTCGTCCCCTCGCTCGTGCTCGGATTTCACGAGACGCTTCACGACGTCTCGGAACCCGACACCGACTCGTCGTGATCCCGCCGGACGATCAGCACGGGACAGCCCACCGCCTCGACGAGCCGCTCGGGTCGGTCCCCGAGGAGGCGGTCCCTGATCGAGGGCTCGGTCTCGCCGATCACGACCGCGTCGTGGGTCGCCGCCACCTCGGCGATGGCGGGGATCGGGCGATCCGCGACGCGGACCTCGAGGTCGAACAATCCGGGGTCGAGTCCCTGCTCGACGAGGCGCTCGCGGGCCCCACGCAGGACCAGCTCGCTCTCCTCGCGGCGGTCCTCCTCGGGCGCGACGTGAAGCAGCGTCACCCCGACGGTGACCTCCTCGACCAGCGCGTCGACGAACGCGACGATCCGCCCGACGTTCGTTCCCCCCCGGACCGGGACGAGCACGCGCTCGAGGCGCTCGATCGCCCCCGGTGCGAGCACCGCGTCGCAGGCGTACTCCTCGGCCACCCGCTCGATCGTCTCGACCCGGTCGGGCGTGAACACGAGCAGCGACTCGACGCCGGCCCGGTCGGCGAGCAGGGGCGCGAGGACCCCCTCGACGCGGTCGACGGCCTCGTCCTCGAACTCCCCCCGGGCCTGTTCGGGGGTGGTCTGCTCGGGGATCGGGTAGTAGCCCAGGACGACGGGGTCGAACGCCTCGAGGAGCCGGTAGAGATGGGGCGACGGCTCGACGTCGCGCGAGGCGTCGATCGGGACGAGCACCCGGAACCGGGTCGGGTCGGCCCCGACCGACCGGGAAGCGTCGGGGTCCGGGCTCATCCGTGGACACCCCGGAGCGAGACCTCGCGGCCGTAGAGCAGGTACCAGCCCGCCGCCGTCGCGAGCACGAGGAGCCCGACGACCTGCGAGGCGGGCGCCATGAAGGCGATCAGCCCGAAGCTGGCGAGCGCGCCGATCGCCGGAAGGACGGGGTAGCCGGGCGCCCGGAAGACCGGGTCGTACCAGTCGGGGTCGCTCCGGCGGAGCTCGATCAGCGTCAGGCAGATCAGCCCGTACATCACCAGATGGAGGAAGGAGGCCACCTCCGCGAGGGTCTCGACGGGGCCGAACAGCACGAGAACGATCACCGGCCCGCCCGCGAGTAGGATCGCGACGTGTGGGGTGCTGTAGCGTCGGTTGAGCCGGCCCGCCTCGTCGGGGAGGAGCGCGTCGTTGCTCAGCGCGTAGATCGCCCGCGAGGCGGAAAGGATCGAGGCGTTCGCACTGGAGACCGTCGCGAGCAGGCCGGCGACGAGGATCGCGATCGCGCCGGGGGTGCCGACGTAGCTGCGCGCGACCTCGACGGGGGCGGTCTCACCGAGCTCGGCGAGCCGGGCGCTGCCGAAGGCCGCCGTCGAGACGTAGATCATCGTCACGTAGAGGACGCCGACGACGAGGACGCTCCCGACCATCGCGATCGGGAGGTTCCGCCCGGGATCCCGGATGTCGCCCGCGACGGTCGCGACCTGGACGAACCCCAGATAGGAGGTGAAGACGAGCGCGGCGGTGGTCAGGACGGGCCAGGCGCCGTGGGGCGCGAAGCGTTCCGGCGGGCTGGTCGCCCCGATCACGCCCAGCGAGTCGAGGGTGCCGTAGGTGAGAAACGCCGCGAGAATACCGAGCAAGAGGGTGACGATGACGTTCTGGAGGTCCCCCGCACGCTCGGTGCCGCCGACGCTCACGCCGGTGAGGACGACCGCCCCGAGGAGGGCGACGCCGACCACCACGTTCCCGCCGCCGGTCCCGACGATCGCGGCGGCGTACTCGCCGAAGCCGACGAGGTAGAAGGCGCTGGCGAACACCAGACCGATCCAGAGGCTGATCCCGACGACACAGCCCGGAAGCGTGCCGAAGCCCCGCGAGACGAAGTAGTAGCCGCCGCCGCTCTTGGGCATCGCCGTCGCGAGCTCGGAGGCCGGAAGCGCGACGAGCAGGGCGATCACCGCGCCGATCCCGAAGGAGGCGGTCGCCGCGAGGCCGGCCCGGCCGGCGGCGATGCCCGGGAAGACGAAGATCCCCGCCCCGATCATGGTCCCGATGCCGATGGCGAGCGCCGCGCGCAGTCCGAGGGTCCGTTCGAGCTCCGATTCCGTCTCGACGCGCACCTCGGTAGCCATGCTCCGAGTGAAGCGGTAGCACCCCTATAAGCTATCGGTCAGCCGACCCTCGCGCCACACTCGACGCAGCTCCCCATGCCCGCGGCGTTGATCGCCCCGCAGTCGGGACAACGGACCGTCCCCGGGGTCGTCCCGGTGACCTCCTCGACGAAGCCCGCGAGCGAGTGCGAGCGCTCGACGGTTCGGAGCTCCTCCTCGGTCATGAGCCGGTAGATCAGGTCGTCGTCGCGGACGCGTTCGAGCAGGCGCACCAGCCCGAGGAACATCAGCGTCGGCGTGACGATCACGAAGACCGCGACCGCGAGCCGGAAGAGCAGGCCGGGGTCGGGAAGCTGCATGGGATAGGCTGGGGATCCAGCGGGTAAGCCCTATCGCCGCCCCGAACCCCTACTCCGGGGCGCCGGCCGCGAACTCCCCTTCGGCGTCGAATTCGAGCTCCTCCGCCTCCTTGACGACCCGGAGGTCCTCCCGTTCGCGGGCGGCCTCACAGAGCGCCTCGGAGGCGTAACAGCGCTGGAGGCGCATCGTGTCCGTCACTCGGAGGACGCGCGCCTCGGAGCCCGCCACGGGGCCGATGGTGCCGAGGGCGGCCGTCAGCCCCGCCCGATCGCTCCCGACCACCGGCGGGAGGCGCACCCCGCGAACGGTGCTCGCGGTGATCGCGTTGATCAGGGTCTTGGAGGGTTCGAGCCCCTCGAAGACGTCCCGATGAGCGAAGTCGGCCTGGCCCATCCCCATCGCGTTACCCTTCGTCCGGTCGGTGAAGCCGCGCACGTAGATCCGCTTCACCTCGGGCGAGTCGGGCTCGGGCTCGTTGATGGTGAAATGGCGCCGGCCGGTGACGTTGGTGTCCATCCCCTGCCCGCTGACGTCCTTGCCCAGCTGGTCGACGACGAGGACGTCGATAGCGTCGAACGGAAGCTTGGGCATGCGTTCCCACGCGGTCTCGAGGAGTTCGGCCTCGCGTTTGAGGAACCCGGAGGGAGGGATGGCCTCGAGGCTGTCGGTGTCGTCGTGCTCGTCCTCGAGGATCGCGACGCCGCCGGCGACCGGCAGTCGCTCTAAGAGAATCTCGGTGATCTCGGGGAGCATGTTCCGGAGGCTCCAGTCGACCGCCCAGTCGTGGGCGGTCTTCGCGCCGCGCTGCTTGCCCATCCCGATGACGAGCATCTTCGAGAGCCCGCTCTCGACGTCGCCGCCGAAGTCCGTGTGGGGTTTGATCCGGTTCACGGGGACGATCGCCTCGGCCTCGACGGCGTTGGCGTCGGCATAGACGGGTACGTCGCGCTCGGGCGTGCGTCCGACCTCCACGACCTCCATCGTCGCCCGGATCGGGCAGCCGACCGACTCCTCGGTGACGCCGAGGGTGGCGAGCTTGTCGACCTGTCCCTCCGCGGTCGCACCCCCATGAGAGCCCATCGCCGGGAAGACGAACGGCTCGTAGCCCGACTCCTCGACGCCCCGGACCACGCCGCAAACGATCTCGGGCAGGTTCGCGATTCCTCGACTGCCCGCGCCGATCGCCACCTCGCCGCCCTCCGGGACTTCGTCGAAGGGGAGCTCTTCGACCGCTGCTGCTGCTCGATCTTCGATTTCGTCGGTGGGTATGGGGTCGGTCTCCCAGATCTGTTCGATCACTCCCATCCGCGGGAACTCGACCTCCCCGCAGGCCTCTCGGATGGTCTCCTCGGGTACCACGAGATCAGTTGGCATACCCGATGGAAGGGGGCGAGGGGGTAAAGAAACCCGTGGAGGAACGAATCGGACCGATACTACCGGTTGTGTGGTTCTTCGAGCCGAAGCGGGCCCGTCGAGTTCAGATGCCGGTCGACGAGGGCGCCATGCCCACGTCGGAGGCGCTCGGAGAGAGCTTGGTGTGAGACGTCAAGCCGCTCTGCGAGCTCCGAGAGCGTGATGTGCCGTGGGACGTCGTAGTAGCCCATCTCGTCGGCTTCGAGGAGCGACTCGTATTGACGTTTCGTTAGTCCGTGTCCTGAACCCCTATTGCCGTCGAGGTCATAAATAGCATCGACGGTGAGCGAGAGATCGTTGTCCTCACAGAACTCGTAGATCTCCGAGCTCATATCGCGCGCAGGGCAGAGTAGTTGAACAGTCCATGCGTCGTCGTTCGTATGTATGCTTGCGTTCCGTATCCCTCCCCCCTTCTTCAAGATGAGGTAGAGTACGTGCTCGACCCCGGTGGCCCATCTCAACTGATACAGTCGGTCCTCGCCGGTTTCGGCCAGCGCCGAGAACTCCTCGACGCTGGGGTCACCGGAGAGTGCTCGCTCGAAGGCGGCGTGATCATCGGTAGTGGCCCACACGAACGGCATGGCCGACTCGGAGTTCTGAGCGACGAGCTGCTCGATTTCGATACGAAGCTCCGATGCGTTCTCGATGGTCTCTGCCAATGCGAACTCCTCGACGGGTATGCGGATCTCGATGATGGTCGCCATGGTATTCCCCTGTGGACAGGGCGGCTTAGAGCGCTGGATCGGGAATCGGCACAGATTGTATATGAAATGCCTTTATATGAGGCGTAGACGTGTTGAGAGTGAATCATGAGTGTGATCGTCGAGTGTACCGTTCCAACCGAGCGCTTCGCGCTCGCCGAAACTCTAGATCGAATCCCCGGCATGTTCATCGAGATCGAACGCCTCGTCGCTCAGGGCCCCGATCAGATCATGCCCTATTTCTGGGCATCACGCGGTAATCACGAGGCGTTCGAGACGGCGGCGAGGAACGACCCGTCAGTCCATGACCTCGTCAAACTCGACGAGTTCAACAAAGCCGTTCTCTACCGGGCCGTCTGGGTGCAGAACGTCGAAACGGTCGCTTACGCGTATACGGAGACGGGTGCGGTTCTGCTCAATGCGATGGGGCACGACAGGGAATGGGAGCTCCAGCTACGGTTCGACGATGAGAACTCCGTCTCGAAGTTCAGTGGATACGTTCACGATAACGACTTCGAGATCGACATCACGCGTCTCTATCGTCCCTCACGTCCCTTCTCGAAGTCCCAGCTAGCGCTTACGGAGGCCCAACATGAAACGATCATCGCGGCACTGGAAGGGGGATACTACGAGAACCCACGAGGAATAACGCGAAGCGAGCTGGCCGAGGAGTTCGGGATCTCCCAACAGGCCCTCTCCGCCCGGATTCGGCGCGCTCACAGGCTGATAATGGAAAACGTCTTCACCATTACTCCGCCCGACGACGAGTGATGTGGGCCTCCCCAATTCTGCTGAATACAACAGTCACACTTCGTCTCTACCGCCCGGTACAGAACAGTGGGTGAGGGCGGATTTGAACCGCGAGAACGTCGCTCCGCTCGTCCTCTGGGTTCAAATCCTACCAACGTGACGAATTTGCGCCTCGCGAGAGTGCTCGGCGCAAAATTAGTGGGTTGGGGCGGATTTGAACCTCGGTCATTCCACTCGCTAACGCTCGTTTCACTCCCTGCTTCAAATCCTTCGTAACCATTTCCGCCGACGCAGCTGACTCGCTGCGCTCGTCAGGTTGTGTCGTCGAGAAATGGGTTGGGGCGGATTTGAACCGCCGGCCTCCTCCATGTCAAGGAGGTGTCATAGCCTGACTAGACCACCAACCCTCGCTGCCTCGTGCACTTCCGGATACCCCGCCGGAGTAATTGAAGCTTTCGACTCGAAGAAAGCGCGACGACACGCTTAAGCCGATGTACTTACTTGTCCATTACAAGCCGACATCGTACATCGGAGATCACTCATGAAGGACACAATCGAGCGAGTCACCGAGGGCGAGGACCTGACACAGGACGAGGCACGGGAGGCGGCCGCGGCGGTCTTCGAGGGCGCCACCGAGGCCCAGATCGGCGCGCTGCTCGCGGCGCTGCGCGCGAAGGGCGAGACCGAGGAGGAGATCGCGGGCTTCGCCGAGGGGATGCGCGCGGCCGCGCGGACCATCGCACCCGACAGAACCCCGCTGGTCGACACCTGCGGGACCGGCGGCGACGACTACGACACGATCAACGTCTCGACCACCAGCGCCATCGTCGCCAGCGGCGCCGGCGTCCCCGTCGCGAAACACGGCAACTATTCGGTCTCCTCGAACTCGGGCAGCGCGGATGTCCTGGAGGAACTGGGCGTCGAGATCGACGCCGAACCGCCGGCCGTCGAACGCGCGATCGAGGACCAGGGGATCGGGTTCATGCTCGCGCCCGTCTTCCACCCCGCGATGAAGGCCGTCATCGGTCCCCGAAAGGAGCTCGGGATGCGCACGGTGTTCAACGTCCTCGGGCCGCTGACCAATCCTGCGGGCGCGAACGCCCAAGTCGTCGGCGTCTACGACCCCGTCTTGGTACCTATCCTCGCCCGCGCGCTCTCACACATGGACGTCGAGCGCGCGCTCGTGGTCCACGGCGCGGGCATGGACGAGATCGGACTCCACGGCGAGACTCGCGTCGCCGAAGTCCGCGGAAACGAAATCGAGGAGTACAGCCTCGAACCGGCGGACCTCGGGCTCGAATCCCACCCCGTGAGCGCGGTCTCCGGCGGCACGCCCGAGGAGAACGCCGCGGACCTCGAGGGGATCGTCACCGGCGAGGTCGGCGGTGCGAAACGCGAGATCGTCCTCGCGAACGCGGGCGCGGCGATCTACGTCGCCGGCGAGGCCGACTCGCTCGCGGAGGGCGCCGAAATCGCGGCCAACGCCATCGACGGGGGCGGCGCCGCCGAGAAGCTCGAATCGATGCGCGGGACGGTGGTCCAGTGACCCGCGTGAAGGTCTGCGGGCACGCCCGCGAGGACGACGTCGCGGCCTCAGTAGAGGTCGGCGCGGACGCGATCGGCGTCATCAGCGGCGTCCCCGTCGACAGCCCCCGTGCCGTCGATCCCGAGCGGGCCGCGGAACTCCTCGAAGGGGTCCCCCCGTTCGTGACCGGCGTGCTCGTGACGATGCCCGAAACCCCCGAGGAGGCGATCGAACTGGTCGAACGCACCCGCCCCGACGTCCTCCAGATTCACGGCCCGTTCGAGCCCACCGACCTCGAAGCAGTGAAGGAAACGATCACCCGGCCGGTGATCAAGTCCGTCGACGCAAGCGAGCCCGAGGAGGCCCGCGCGTTCGATTCGGTCGCCGACACCCTATTGGTGGACTCGACCGACGCGAGCGGGGCGGGCGGCACCGGACGAACCCACGACTGGGAGCGGACGGGCGAACTCGTCCGGGAGCTCGATTCCCCCGTGATCCTCGCGGGCGGGCTCACCCCCGGGAACGTCGCGCGGGCTATCGAGAGCGCGGAGCCCTTCGGCGTCGACGCCGCCAGCGGGGTCGAGAGCGAGGGCGGCGTGAAGGACCACGAGGCCGTGGACCAGTTCGTCCGCCGGGCGCAGGAAGCGAAGGAGGAGGTGCCGGCACGATGATCGACCGCGAGACGTTCCGCGAGCGCACGGACGTCGAGGAGCCGTCGGTCGTCTACGTCGGAGCGGAGCTCGATAGCGAGACGACGCCGCTCGCGGCCTACGGCGCGCTCAACACGGAGTACGGCTACCTGCTCGAGAGCGCCGAGAAGGTCGCCTCCTCGGATCCCGACGGCGCCTTTCAGCCCGCGAGCGCGACCGCGACCCGCCACGCACGCTACTCCTTCGTCGGCTACGACCCCGAGGCGGTCGTCACGGTCCGGCCCGAGTCGGCCGACGTCGACGTGCTCGGCGACGGACGGCTCGAGGCGCTGATGGAGCCCAACGGCGGCGACACCCTCGATACCCTCCGAGAGACGCTACCGGAGGTCCCGCGGATCGGATTCCCCGAGGACGGCCACCTCCACGGCGGGCTGGTGGGCTTTCTCGCCTACGACGCGGTCTACGACCTCTGGCTCTCGGAGGTGGGTGTCGAACGCCACGAGGGTGGAACGCCCGACGCTCAGTTCGTCCTGAGCACCCGGACGCTCGTCTTCGACGAGGTCGAGGGCACGCTCACGCTTTCACTTACCCCGATCGTCTTCCCGGAGGACGACCCCGACGAGCTCTACGACGCGCTCGAGGCGGAGGTCGAGCGCGTTCGCGAGGCGCTGGAGGACGCCGACGAACCGGAGACCGGCGGGTTCGTCCGTGAGGGTGAACGCGCGGACCCCCGCGAGGAGTACGAGGCGATCGTCGAGGAGACGAAAGAGCGCGTGCTCGACGGCGACATCTACCAGGGCGTGCTCTCGCGCAAACGCGAGCTCGTCGGCGAGATCGATCCCCTCGGGCTGTACGAGGCGCTGCGGGAGATCAACCCCTCGCCGTACATGTACCTGCTCGGCTACGGCGAGCGAACCGTCGTCGGCGCGAGCCCCGAGACGCTGGTCTCGGTGCGCGACGGGCTGGTGACGAGCAACCCGATCGCGGGCACCTGCTCGCGGGGGTCGAGCCCGGTCGAGGACCGCCGGCTCGCCGGCGAGATGCTCGCTGACGACAAGGAGCGTGCCGAACACACCATGCTCGTCGATCTGGCGCGAAACGACGTCCGCCGGGTCTCGAAGCCGGGCTCCGTACGGGTGGACGAGTTCATGAACGTGCTGAAGTACAGCCACGTTCAGCACATCGAGTCGACGGTGACCGGCGAGCTCGCGGCCGATTCGGACGTCGACGAGGAGCCCTCGGGCGCCGGACGGACGGGCCCCTTCGACGCGTTCGACGCCACCCGGGCGGCGTTCCCGGCCGGCACCCTCTCGGGCGCGCCGAAGATCCGCGCGATGGAGATCATCGACGAACTGGAGCGAGAGCCCCGCGGGATCTACGGCGGGGGCATCGGCTACTACTCCTGGACGGGCGACGCCGACACCGCGATCGCGATTCGGACGGCGACGATCGAGCACGGCGAGCGGGATCGGATCACGGTCCAGGCGGGCGCGGGGCTGGTCGCCGACAGCGACCCCGCCGCCGAATACGAGGAAACCGAGAAGAAGATGGGCGGCGTCCTCGACGCGATCGAGCGCATCGAGGTCGAGTCCGAGGGGGTGCTCCAATGAGCCTCGCCCGCACGAAGCGCGTGCTGTTCGTCGACAACTTCGACTCCTTCACCTACAACCTCGTCGAGTACGTCTCAGAACAGGGCGCCGAAACCGAGGTGCTTCGCAACACCGCCTCGCTTTCCGAGATCCGTTCCACGGAGCCCGACGCCATCGTCATCTCGCCGGGGCCGGGCCACCCGAAGAACGCGAGGGACGTCGGCGTCACCACGGAGGTGCTTCGCGAGGTGAGTCCCGAGATCCCGACCCTAGGGGTCTGTCTCGGGCTCGAGGCCGCCGTCTACGCCTACGGCGGGAGCGTGGGTCGCGCGCCCGAGCCGATCCACGGGAAGGCCTTTCCCGTCGAGCACGACGGCCGGGGCGTCTTCGCCGGGCTCGAACAGGGGTTTCAGGCCGGGCGCTATCACTCGCTGATCGCGACCGACGTACCGGACTGCTTCGAGGTGACGGCGACGACCGACCACGCCGGCGAGCAGCTTGTGATGGGGATCCGCCACCGCGAGCACCCCATCGAGTGCGTCCAGTTCCACCCCGAGAGCGTGCTCACGGGCGTGGGTCACGACGTGATCGAGAACTTCCTACACCAGTGCGAACACTGAGGGAACCACGACGGTCACGGCGTAGAAGGCGACGATCGCCGCGGTCGTCATCGCGACGAACCGCCACGCGAGCTTCAACAGGAACCGCCCGACGAGGATCACCACCACGAGCGCCGCCAACACGAGCAGTACCATGCTCGGGTCGCCGACGAGGGAGGCCTCCATGGGCATCTGTGCGTCCATAACTCCACATTAGTATAGGAATAAATAAGCTTTCTTGCCGAGGGGCGATGCGCGTCGGGCGGCCGGTTCACTTCCACCCCGGTTTGGACAGGTTATAGTGGGCCCCGCCCCTACCCTCTCACGAGCGGTGAGAACGGGGGGCGCCACTCTGATGGACAGAGGCATCCCTGTTATTCTTTCACAATTCCCATTTCTGGAAAGTAAAGCTTCATAGGACTGGCTGTGTATTCGGTTGCCGTTACAAATGGTACGTAGCCGAAACCATCTATCCAGTCAGATCGAAGGCCAGTCCGTCGCTACCGGTGTCGCGGAGGTGCGCGCGTGAGCCGCGCGGACCTCGACGCCGAGGAGCTCACCCTCCCGGTCAAGCGTACCGAGGGCGAGACCCTGAAGGAGCGCCTGACCGCCAACGCCTACGAGAACATCCTCCCCGCCCGGTATCTCCGCAAGGACGCGGACGGCGAGCTCGTCGAGTCCCAGGAGGACCTCTTCGTTCGCGTCGCACGGAACATCGCGCTCGCCGAGGCCGTCTTCGAGGCCGAGAAGCGCGACGTCGAGGTCACCGTCTCGCCCGACCAGCTCAAGCCCGACCACCCACGGCGCGACGAGCTCGCCGCGGAGGTCTTCGGGGCCGGAACGACGGCGGACGACGACGCCGAGGCCGAGCTCTCGGTGTACAACGTCAACAAGTTCGCCTACGAGACGGTCGTCCCCGAGCTGCCCGGCGGGGTTCGCGAGCACGTCGAGGAGAAGGCCGACGAGTTCCGGAAGCTGATGGAGCAGCTCTCGTTCATCCCGAACAGCCCCACGCTGATGAACGCGGGCGACGAGCTCCAGCAGCTCTCTGCGTGTTTCGTCGACTCGCCCGACGACGACATCAGCGACATCCACCAGACCGCAAAGGAGGCCGCCGAGGTCTTCCAGTCGGGCGGTGGGATGGGCTATGCGTTCTGGCGGCTACGCCCCTACGGCGATTCGGTCGGAAGCACCGGCGGGATCGCGTCGGGCCCGATCACGTTCATGCGCACGTTCGACCAGATGTGCGAGACGATCGCACAGGGCGGGGCGCGACGCGGCGCCCAGATGGGCGTGATGCGGATCAGCCACCCCGACGTCATCGAGTTCATCCACGCGAAGAACAAGGACGTCTCGCTGGCCCACACGCTGAAGCTCAACGACCCCGACGACTACACCTACACCACCTTCTCGGAAGCACTCGAAGAAGCCCGCGAGCTGATCGACGACGACGGCAAGGTCCCCAAACACCTCCGTAACGCCGTCGAGGGCCACCTCTCGAACTTCAACATCTCGGTGGGGGTCACCGACGGGTTCATGGAGGCGCTGTACAACGACGAGGAGTACGTCTTCGAGAACCCCCGGACGGAGGAGCCCCACATCGCGACCGCCGAGACCAAGGAGATGTACTCCCGGTACGGCCTCGGCGAGCACGTCGAGGTCGGCGAGGAGCTCTCCATTCCGGCGGAGCTCATCTGGGACCGCATCCTCGACGGCGCCTACGAGAACGGCGAGCCCGGCGTGATCTACCTCGAACGGGTCAACAAGGAACACTCCTTCGACGTCGAGGAGAACCCGGACCACCGCATCCTCGCGACCAACCCCTGTGGCGAGCAACCGCTGGAGGAGTACGAGGCCTGCAACCTGGGTCACATCAACCTCTCGACGCTCGCGGCGACCGACGCGCCCGACTGGCGGGTCTGGCACGACGAGCACGGCGCGGAGTTCGACTCGCTCGAGGCCGCGGTCGACGCCTACCTCGACGAGGCCATCGACGTCGAGGAGTTCGAGCGCCGGATCGAGCTCGGCACCCGGTTCCTCGAGAACGTCGTCACGATGTCCGACTTCCCGGTGCCCGAGATCGAGCGGAAAGTGAGGGAGATGCGAAAGATCGGGCTGGGCGTCATGGGGTTGGCACAGCTCTACATCCAGCTCGGCGTTCGCTACGGCAGCGAAGAGGGCAACGAGATCGCCGGCCAGCTGATGACCCACATCAACCACGGCTCGAAGCGCGCGAGCCACGAGCTCGCGGGCGAACGCGGCCCGTTCGAGGACTGGGCCGACTCGAAGTACGCGAACCCCACCGAGTATCGCGAGTGGTTCGAGCGCCAGACCGGCGAGGACGCCGACGACTGGGCCGACGGCTACCCCATCCGGAACCACAACACGACGACCATCGCGCCCACGGGCACGACCTCGATGGTCGGCAACACTACGGGCGGCTGTGAGCCGATCTACAACGTCGCCTACTACAAGAACGTGAGCGACGACGTCCAGGGCGACGAGATGCTAGTCGAGTTCGACGACTACTTCCTCCGTGTTCTAGAGGACAACGACGTCGACGTCGAGGCCGTCAAGCACGAGGCCCAGGAGCAGATGCAGAACAACGAGTTCGACGGCGTCGAAGGGCTCTCGACGGTGCCCAACGCCATCGGCGAGCTGTTCGTCGTCACGTCGGACCTCGCGGGCAAGGACCACGCCGCCGTGCAGTGTGCCTGCCAGCGGGGCGTCGACAGCGCCATCTCGAAGACCTGCAACTTCCCCAACTCCGCCTCGAAGGAGGACATGGAGGAGGTCTACCGCTACATCTACGACAACGGCGGCAAGGGCGTCACCGTCTACCGCGACGGCACCCGCTCGAAGCAGGTGCTCACGACGCGGGCGGACAACGCCGAGTTCGCCGACGAGGAGGAGGCCGCCGAAGCGCTCGTCGAGCAGATCAGCGAGGTCTTCGGCGGGATCGACGAGTTCCTCACCCACGAGGAGGTCCGCGCGGTCCTCGAGGACGACCTCGAGATCACCCGCGAATCGGGCCAGTACGCCACGAAGCGCCCCCGGCCGGACGTGCTCCACGGCGTAACCCAGCGCATCGACACGGGCTACGGCAAGCTCTACGTCAACATCAACGAGGACGAGAACGGCCGGCCGTTCGAGCTGTTCGCCAACATCGGCAACTCGGGCGGGTTCACCGCGAGCTTCACCGAGGCGCTCGCGAAGACCATCTCGACGGCGCTGCGGTCGGGCGTCGATCCCGAGGAGATCGCGAGCGAGCTCCAGGGCATCCGCTCGCCGAAGGTCGCCTGGGACAAGGGCCAGCAGGTCAACTCCATTCCGGACGCGATCGGCACCGCGCTGCGCCGGTATCTCGACGGCGACATCGAGCGGGGCTACCCCAAACAGCAGAACCTCACCGAGCTCGAGGGTGAGGGCTCGGTGGAGCCCGACGCCCCCGAGACGGACGGCGGGGCCGCCGTCGACTCCGGCGGATCGGACGCGAGCGAGGGCGCCCCCCAGGACCTCATCGACGCGGGCGAGAGCCCCGAGTGTCCCGACTGCGGCTCGATGACGCTCTACTACTCGGAGGGCTGCAAGACCTGCGAGTCCTGCGGTTGGTCGGAGTGCTGAGGTAGTCCTCTCGATTTTTCCGTTCTGGCCCCACCCGGTAGCGCCCGCCCTCGCGCCCGCCGACGACAAGAGTTAATAACGATGTATACGGTTCCTGTGTATGGATCGTGATAACGCGGAGCCGAGCGTTCGGCGGCTCCCCGGGGAGCGCACGCGCGAATGGGTCGAGTACCACCACCAGTACTCCGCGCCCAGCGAGCACGCCCACGAGTTCGCGTGGGACGTCTCGGGGGAGGCGGAGGGACCGTTCTGTACCGACCTCGACGGCAACGTCTTCCTCGATTTCACCTGCCACATCGGCGCCGCGCCGCTGGGATACAACAACCCGAAGATAACGGATCGAATGGCCGAGTTCGACCTCGTCGATCCCCTGAAGATCGCCGGCCAGGACTTCTACGCCGGGTCCGCGGGCGGCCCGGAGGATCCCGAGATCCCGGGGGCGGCCCAACTGATGGAGCGGCTCGTCGAGGCGTCCTCGCAGTACGACATGGACACGGTCTTCCTCTCGAACTCGGGGGCCGAGGCCATCGAGAACGCGATGAAGATCTCGTATGCGAACACCCCCGAACGGAAGTACGGCATCACCTTCCTCGGGGCCTTCCACGGCCGGACGCTCGGAACGCTCTCGATGACGCGCGCCGGCGACGTCTACACGCGCGCCTATCCCGAGATCGCCGGCACGCGGACCGTCCCGTTCTGCGAGGACCGCACCTGCGAGGAGTCGACTTGTTCGTGTGGCTTCTTCGCGGGCGGGCGCTCGCAGCTCGAGCGGATGCTCGACCCCGAACGGGGCTACATGGACCCCGCCGAGGTCGCCTTCATGGTCCTCGAGCCGGTCCAGGGCGTCGGCGGCTACCGGTTCCCGAGCGACGCGTTCATGGACGAAGTCCAGCGCGTCTGTGAGACCCACGACGTCCACCTGATCGTCGACGAGATCCAGTCGGGAGTCGGCCGCACCGGGGAGATGTGGGCCGCCGACCACTACTCGATCGAGCCCGACGTGATCTGCAGCGCGAAGGCGCTCCGATCGGGGGCGACGATCTCCCGCTCGGACGTCTTCCCCGAGGAGAAGAACCGCCTGGGCTCAACCTGGGGCGGGGGAGATCTCGTCGCGGCGGCCCAAGGGGTTCTCACCCTCGACGCGATCGACGAGCACGACCTGCTCGAGAACGCCGTCGAGCGCGGCCGGCAGGTGCAGGAGCTACTGCGCGACGCCGACCCCGAGGGCGTCGAGGACGTCAGGGGGAAGGGGTTGATGCTCGCCGTCGAGTTCGACACGAAGGAGCGCCGGAACGCCGTCGTGAAGGCGGGCCTCCAGCGCGGGCTGCTCACGCTGGGCTGTGGCCACAGCACGATCCGACTGCTGCCGCCGCTCGACGTCACCGAACGCGAGATCGAGCTCGGCATCGAGCTGTTCCGCGAGGCGATCGACGCGGCCTGATATACGGATTCCGTTGTTCTCGTATACGAAAACATAAGTGGCGGCGCCGTGTCGTGGCACTCGTTAGTGATTACCGTGCAGCCGTTCGAGCAACCGGAGTACGAGCGACGACTGGAGCGAACGAAAGACCGCATGCGCGAGGAGGGGATCGAGACCCTGTTCGTGACCGACCCTGCGAACATGAACTACCTCGCGGGCTACGACGGCTGGTCGTTTTACGTCCATCAGGGGCTGATCGTCTCGCTGGACCACGACCAGCCCGTCTGGGTCGGCCGGCAGATGGACGCGAACGGCGCGAGAGCCACCGTCTGGATCGACCACGACAACATCCGGCCCTACAGCGACGACCACGTCCAGTCGCCGGTCGGGAAACACCCGATGGACTTCGTCGCCCGGGTGATCGAAGAGATGGGCCGGGGCGACACCCACGTCGGCGTCGAGATGGACGCCTACTACTACACCGCGAAGTCCCACCAGCGTCTCCAGAGGGAGCTCCCGGAGGCGACGTTCTCGGACGCCACCCTCCTGGTAAGCTGGGTGCGCGTGGTGAAGTCCAACCGGGAGATCGAGCTGATCGAGCAGGCGACCCAGCTCTCGGAGGCCGCGATGCAGGCGGGGATCGACGCGATGGGCGAGGGCGTCCCCGAGTCCACGGTCGCGGCGGAGATCTACCACACCCTGATCGCGGGCACCGAGGCGTTCGGCGGCGACTACCCCGCGATCGTCCCGCT
This sequence comes from Halalkalicoccus tibetensis, assembly GCF_037996645.1. Taxonomy (NCBI): domain Archaea; kingdom Methanobacteriati; phylum Methanobacteriota; class Halobacteria; order Halobacteriales; family Halalkalicoccaceae; genus Halalkalicoccus; species Halalkalicoccus tibetensis. The sequence goes on along the minus strand of NZ_JBBMXV010000003.1, from coordinate 784,326 downwards.
GATGCCCTCGGGCGAGCACACCGGGACGCCGCATCTGACGTGGTCGGACGAGCCCTTCTCCGATGGGGACCCCGTAATCGTCGAGCTCGCGGGCTGTCGCCACCGGTACCACTCGCCGCTCGCGCGGACCGCCGTGGTCGGCGGGGTGCCCGACGAGATGAAGCGGGTTTCTGAGGTCGTCGTCGAGGGGCTGAACGCGGCGCTCGATCGGGCGGAACCGGGCGTGACCTGCGAGGAGGTCGAGCTCGCCTGGCGCGAGTCGATCGCGAGACACGGCATCGAGAAGGAGGACCGCATCGGCTACTCGATGGGCCTCGGCTACCCGCCGGACTGGGGCGAGCACACCGCGAGCCTTCGACCGGGCGACGAGACAGTATTGAAGGAGAACATGACCTTCCACATGATTCCGGGGATCTGGACCGACGAGCTGGGCGTCGAGATCAGCGAGTCGTTCCGCGTGACCGCCAACGGAGCGGAACGGTTCTCGTCGTTCCCCCAGAAGGTCTTCCCGGTTTAGGGCGACGCCACGAGGTTTTCGAGCTCGTCGCCCTCCTCGAGGGCCCCGACGTTTCCGGCGACGATCTCCGCCAGTCGTTCCCAGTGTTTCGGGGTGTGCCCGCCCGTATGCGGGGTGATCAACACGTTCTCGAAGCCCCACAGGACGTGCTCCGGCGGGAGGGGCTCGGGGTCGGTCACGTCGAGCGCGGCGCCCCGGATGGAGTTGGTCTGGATCGCCCCGACCAGCGCGTCGGTGTCGACGATCGGCCCGCGGGCGGTGTTGATCAGGACCGCCTCGGGGGGCAGGGTCGCGAACTCCGCCTCGCCGATCAGCCCTCTCGTCGTCTCCGTCAGCGGGCAGGCGATCGCGAGGTAGTCGGTGCGCGAGAGCGCGTCGTGAAGGGGATCCTCCTCGAAGCCGATCACCTCGTCGGTCGGCCCGCCCTTTTCGGGCGAGTAGCGCACTCCAATGGTGTCGACCTCCATGCCCTCCAGTCGCTTCACGAGCGCCTGCCCGATCGATCCGAGGCCGACGACCGTCACCGTACTGTCCGTGAGCTCGCCGGACTGGAAGTGACGCCACTCCCTGTTACCCTTGCGCCGCCAGCCCTCGTGGAGCCGGCGGGCGAAGACGAGCATGTTCCCCAGGACGCCCTCCGCGAGCCCGGGCGCGTGGATCCCGCCGGCGTTGGTCACCGCCACGCCCCGTTCGCGCAGCGCCTCGATCGGGAGGTGTTCGGTGCCCGCGAAGGCACACGCGAACAGCTCGAGCTCCTCGGCGCGCTCGAGGAGGGCCTCGTCGATCCGCACCCCGGTGGCGACCCGGGCGCGCTCGATCAGTTCGCGCTCCTCGCTCGGCGTCCCCGCCCGGCGCACGTCGTGGTCGGGCAGTCGCTCGCGTAGCTCCGCGGCGTACGGTTCGGTCGAGAGCCCCTCGGTGCCCTCGCGCAACACCACTACGTCCGGTGTGTCTTCGGTCATGGCTACCATTCCCCCCGATCGGACGCCCCGCGCTAAAGTCTTCGTATTCGACGTCCACGGTTTCTGTGTATTTTTAAGTGGGTGGAGCAACGACGTTGTGAGAGAATGGCACGGGTGATGCACGACCGGCTGGTCGAGTGGCGACGGGCGTTCCACCGGTATCCGGAGCCGGCCTGGCGGGAGTTCTACACGACGAGCCTGTTGGTCGACGAGCTCGAGCGGGTGGGAGTGGACGAGCTCGCGGTGGGTCGCGAGGCGATGGACGGCGAGGAACGGATGGCGGTTCCGGACGACGAGGAGCTGGAGCGATGGTTCGAGCGCGCGCGTGCCGCCGGCGCGCGAGAGGACGTCCTCGCGGCCTGTGAGGGTGGTTATACGGGCTGTGTGGCCGTCCTCGAGTGTGGCGAGGGCCCCTCGATCGGGCTGCGGGTCGACATCGACGGGCTGTTCATCGAGGAGGCCGCCGACGAGGGTCACCTCCCGGCGCGCGAGGGCTTTCGCTCGGAACACGAGGGGGTGATGCACGCCTGCGGACACGACGCCCACATGACGATCGGGCTCGGGGTGCTCGAGGCAGTGAAGGAGAGCGACTTCGAGGGCACCCTCACCGTCTTCTTCCAGCCCGCCGAGGAGGACGGCGGCGGCGGGCGGCCGATGGCCGAGGGCCCCTACATGGAGGGGATCGAGTACCTGCTCTGTGTCCACGTCGGGCTCGACCATCCCACCGGCGAGGTCGTCGCCGGGATCGAGAAGCCCCTCGCGATGAGCCACCTACACGCCGAGATCCACGGCCGGTCGGCCCACGCGGGCAAGGAGCCCGACGAGGGGGCGAACGCAATCCAGGCGATGGCGACGGCGGTGAGCAACGCCTACGGGATCCCCCGGCACGCCGAGGGCATGACCCGGGTGAACGTCGGCCGGGTCGAGGGCGGGACGACCAGCAACATCATCGCCGAGGAGGTCTCGGTCACCGCGGAGGTCCGCGGCGAGACCACCCGGCTGATGGAGTCGATGAAGGAACGCTTCGAGCGGACCTTCGAGGCGGCCGCGCGGATGCACGGCTGTGAGGTCGACGTCGACGTCCACAGCGAGTCGCCCCGCGCGGACAGCGACCCCGAGCTCGCGGCCCTCGTCGACGGCGTCGCGTCCGGGACCGACGGGGTCGACACTCCCCTCAGGAGCGCGGAGTTCGGCGCGAGCGAGGACGCCACCTTCCTCATGGAGGCGGTCCAGGAGGCCGGCGGGCTCGCCTCCTATCTCGTCGTCGGTACGGACCACCCCGACAGCCACCACACCCCCCACTTCGACGTCGACGAGGAGAGCCTCGGGATCGCCGTCGACGTGCTCGTCGGCTCGATCGAGCGGATCGCGGCCGAACGTCCCTAGTCGGTCAGCTCGTCGATGCGCTCCTCGCGCCGGTCGGCGGCTTCTGCGGCCCGCTCTGCGAACTCGTCCATCTGTCCCTTGATCCCCTCGCGGATCGGGGCGGCCGAGAACTCCCCGCTCTCGGCCAGCAGCCGGGCGAACGCGCGCAGCTCCTCGTCGGTGAGCTCATCGAACCGACCGTCGTCGAGCTTTTCGACCACCTCGTCGACGTCGATCCGTCCGACGGGGTCGACGTTGAACTCGACGTTGACCATCCGGTAGTCCGAACCCGCAAGCTCCTGTTCGCCCTTCGAGACCCCGCGGGCGAGCATCTGTTTGAACGGCGTCGAGTAGCCCATCGTCCCCAGGTGGAGGAAGGCCAGCGTGTCGGTGATCCCGCGGGTGTAGGCGTCGCGCTCCTCGTCCTCGGGGTCGAAGACGGTCTCGCGGTCGCGCTCGTCGAGGTGATCGAAGAGGATGGTGAAGTCGAGCAGCGCGTTGCGGACCCGCCGCCGGATCCGGTTTCGTTTCTGTTTCTTCGAGTGGTCGGTGTAGTCGGTCTTCCGGCCCAGCAGGAACTCCCGGTCACTCGGGGTCAACACGCCCCGATCCCGGTCGGGATCGAACGCGAGGCCGTCGACCACCGACTGCTCGTTCGCCGCGCCCTCATCCGTCATACACAAAAACCGTGTACGTCGTCTGAAAACCCTTCCGGATGCGGCCGGGTCGCCCGGGATCGGTCAATCGTCATCGCCGGTCGCCGGGGCCTCTGCGGGCTGCTCACGGTCGGGGCCGGAGCCGATGATCCACGCGCCGTCCTGGAGGATCACGCGGCCGTGGTTCGCGCTGAACTGTTTCGCGAGCCCGAGCATCGCGAGGAAACAGACGAACGCGAACGGTGCGCCGGTGATGACGACCGCCTGCTGGAGCGCCTCGGCCCCGCCCTCGCCGCCGATGATCATGAGGATCGCGGCGGTCAGCCCCAGAACGACGCCCCAGAAGACCCGGTTGATCGTCGAGGGGCTCGCCTTCCCGCCGGTGGTCATCATCGAGACGGCGAGCGTCGAGGAGTCCGCCGACGTGATGAAGAACGTCGTCACCAGGATCATAAAGGAGATCATCAGGACCGTCCCGAAGGGGAACGCCTCGAAGAGGATGAAGCCGGAGGTCTCCGGGCCGATCTCGCCGGCGATCACCGCGCTGAAGTCGGCGACGCCGGTGTGCTGGGCCCAGACGGCCGTGCCGCCGATGAAGGTGAACCAGGGGATGGTCGCCGCGGAGGTCGCGGCGATGCCCGTGAAGGCGACCTCCCTGACCGTCCGCCCCTTCGAGATCCGCGCGATGAACAGGCCCGCGAAGGGCGACCACGAGAGCGCCCACGCCCAGTAGAAGACCGTCCAGGCGTTGGTCCACTCGGTACCGCCCTCGACGCCGGCACCGGTGAAGAGGCTCATCGAGACGAAGTCGCTGATCATTCCCCCGACGGCCTGGGTTCCGAGGAGAACGAGGAACACGGACGGTCCGACGATGAACGTCACGAGCATGAGCGTGACGAAGAGGATCATGTTGAAGTTGGAGAGCCGCCGGATCCCTTTGTCGACGCCGAGGACCATCGAGACGGTGAAGAGCAGCGTCATCGTCGTCACCACCAGCAGGATGCCGGTGTTGCCGAGGTCGATCCCCCACTGGAACTCCAGCCCGCTGATGAATTGGCTGCCGATGAAGCCCAGCGAGGTGGCGACGCCGCCGATGGTCGCGAACACCGCGAGGATGTCGATCACCTTCGCCGCGGGGCCGTCGAGGTTGTCCTTGCCGAGGATCGGGGTCAGCGCCGAGGACACCCGCAGGGGGACGCCCTCGTAGTTGTAGGCGAAGTAGCCGATCGCGATCCCCATGATCGTGAAGACCGCAAGCTGGGGCAGCGCCCAGTGGAAGAGCGTCTGCTGGACCGCGATGGTGATCGCCTCGGCCGACCCCGCCTCGACGCCGAACAGCGGCGAGGGGTCGGCGTAGTAGAACAGCGCCTCCGTCGGCCCCCAGAACACCACGCCCGCGGCGAAGCCCGCCGAGTAGAGCATCGTGAAGAAGGAGACGAAGCTGTACTCGGGGGGTTCGTCGCCGAACTTGATCTTGCCCCACGGACCGAGGATGAGGAAGATCAGGAAGAGGACGATCAGGAAGACGATCACGAGCAGCACCCAGTTCAGGTACTGGTTCATCACCCCGTTGAGGTAGCCGATCGCGTTCTGTACGGCGGTGGGATCGATGAAGAACGTCACGATGACGCTCATCGTTATCGCGGCGCCGACCAGGAAGACGATCGGGTCGATCTCCTCGCGGAACCGGCCGAACGCGCCGAGCTCGTCGTCGGACACGGTCAGGCTCCCCTTCCGGCGACGGGTCGGTCGTAACTATCTCTCGGTACGGCGTTTCGGCCGCCCTCGGGGCTCGCCCCGAGGGCCTCTCGCCATCCATCCCCCATCATGGTATGTGCTGTCACCTATCGACCACAATCGTCAACAACCGTAATAACGGTTCCGATTACTGTAGATAGCACACACATATTACGTTTACTGACTGCCGAGAGAAGGGGAAAGCGAAACGAACGTCCGGATCCGGACGGGATCAGAGGGACGCCTGCTCGATCGCGTCGCAGACGACGTCCATCGCGACCTCGGCCAGCTCGTGGGTGAGCACGAGCGGCGGCAGCAGGCGAAGGACGTTGCCCTGGCGGCCGGCGGTCCAGACGAGCACGCCGTGTTCGTAGCAGTACTGCTGGATATTGTCGACGACCCAGTCGGCGGGCTCGCCGTCGAGCGAGAACTCCGCGCCGATGAACAGCCCCTTTCCTCGTACTTCTGCGAGCAGCTCGTTGCCCTCGCCGGCCTCGCGCAGCCGTTGCCGGAGGTATTCGCCGAGCTCGCGGGCGTGAGCCAGCAGGTCGTGGGCCTGGATGTACTCGATGGCCCGCGTGCCCGCGCGCATCGCGACGACGTGGCCCCGGTAGGTGCCGGCGTGGTCGCCCGGGCCCCAGGTGTCGAGTTCCTCGCGGTACATCGTCGCCGAGAGGGGGAAGCCGGCCCCGCCCAAGGCTTTCGCCATCGTCATCGCGTCGGGCGTCACGTCGAAGTGCTCGCAGGCGAACCACTCGCCCGAGCGGCCCAGTCCCGACTGGATCTCGTCGAAGACGAGGGGGAGGGCGTTGTCGGTGGCGATCTCACGCAGCCCCTCGAGGAAGCCCTCCGGCGGGACGACGACCCCGCCCTCGCCCTGGATGGGCTCGGCGAAGATCCCCGCCGGGTTGGCGAGCCCGCCGTAGGGGTCCTCGACGATCGAGCGTACCTCCTCGAGGGCGTCCTTCACGGCCTCGTCCTCGGTCTTGCCCTGCCGGAAGGGATAGGGATAGGGCGCGTGGACGACGTCCGGGAGCAGCGGGGTGTAGTGGCCCTTGAACTTCTTGTTCGAGGTGAGGCTCATCGGGCCGCTCGTGGGGCCGTGATAGGCTCCACGGAAGCCGATCAGACCGGTGCCGCCGGTGTTGTACTTCGCGAGCTTGATCGCGGCCTCGATCGCGTCGCTGCCGGTCGGCCCGCCGAAGACGACTCGATTATCGCCCGCGAGCTCGCCCGGCGCGATCTCGTCGAGCTTCTCGATCAGTTCGAGGCGCGGTTCGCTGGGGAAGTCGACGGTGTGGACGAGCTTGTCGGCCTGCTCGTGGACCGCCTCCATCACGTAGGGATTCGAATGACCCACGTTGAGCACGCCGATCCCCGCGAAGAGGTCGATGAACGTGTTGCCGTCGGCGTCCCGGAGCGTCGCCCCCTTCCCCTCCTCGAAGGCCAGCGGCATGGAGTTGGGGTAGGCGACGGCGCTGCTGTCGATCTCGCGCTGTCTCTCGAGCAGCCGCTTCGATTCGGATCCCGGCACCTCGCCGACGTCCGGCGCGTCGAAGTGGAGCTCCTCGATCGGTGGTCCTGCCATGTGCCACCCCATGGCGACCACCACTAAATAGCTTATCAACGGTTACCGAAAGTGCCGTATACGGAATTCGATTCTCGTGGCGGGATCCGGACGTCTCAATCGGCCGTAACCGTCTCCTCGGTCAACGGTCGCTGTGTACAGTTAAGTGAGGGGCGCGGCATGGACCAGGTATGTCGGGAGTGAGCACGCCACGGGAGGGTAGGTCGGGATGAGCGGGGAGCGCCCGGTCTCGGTCGGGGACGTCGAGGCGGCCCGCGAACGGCTCGGAGAGGTGGTTCACCGGACGCCGCTGGACCGCTCGACGACGTTCGCGTGGATGAGCGGGGCGCGCTCCGTGGGCCTCAAACTGGAGAACGCCCAGCGCACGGGCTCGTTCAAGATCCGCGGCGCGTACAACTGCATGGCCCAGCTCTCCGAGGGCCAGCGCGAGCGGGGCGTGATCACGGCGAGCGCGGGCAACCACGCCCAGGGGGTCGCGCTCGCGGGCGACCTGCTGGGGATCGAGACGACCGTCGTCGTCCCGGAGATCACGCCGGCGGCGAAGATCGCCGCGACTCGTGGCTACGGCGCGGGGGTCGTCGTCGAGGGCGACATCTACGAGCGCTCCTACGAACACGCCCTCGAGCTCGCCGAGCGCGACGGGCTGGAGTTCGTCCATCCCTTCGACGACGAGCGGGTGATCGCCGGGCAGGGGACGGTCGGGCTCGAGCTGCTCGAACAGTATCCCGAACTCGATACCGTCCTGGTGGCGATCGGCGGGGGTGGGCTGATCGGCGGGATCGCGACCGCGCTGAAGGCCCAGGACCCCGACGTTCGGGTGGTCGGCGTCCAGCCCGAGGGCGCGGCCCACGCGGGCCGGTCGCTCGAGAAGGGCGAGATCCACGAGCTCGAGGGGGTCGACACCGTCGCCGACGGGATCGCCGACACTCGACTCCTCGAGACGACGTTCGAGACGATGCGCGGGCGGGTCGACGGCGTCGTGGCGGTCTCCGACGGCGCGATCGCGGCGGCGACTGCGCTGCTGGCCGAGCGCGCGAAGACGGTGGCCGAGCCGGCGGGCGCGGCCCCCCTCGCGGTGCTGCTGTCGGGCGCGGTCGACGTCGAGGGCGAGGACGTGGCGGTCGTGATCTCGGGGGGGAACGCCGACCTCACCGACCACGCGGAGCTCGTCGAGCGGGGGCTGGTCGAGCTCGGGCGGTACGCGACCCCCAGCGTCGCGGTCTCGAACCGCTCGCGGGTCGGCGCGATCGCGGAGGCGGTCGCGGGGCGCGGGGCGAAGCTCGCGGACGTCGGGAGCGGCCAGCCGCGTCCGGGCGACGACCCGAACCGCCATCCGATGGAGCTCGCGGTCGAGGGCAACGGTCCCGAGCACCTGCGGGAGGTCCTCGACGCTCTCGAGGAGCTCGACGGGGTTCGGGTGGTCGAGCGGGGCCTCGAGACCGACCCGTTCGGGGCGACAGACTGACGGACGAGGCGACGGGAGGGGGAGTATGGGCGACGAGGGTCGGGCGAAACGGGTGGACGGGGCGGAGCGGGGCGGGCGGCCGTGCCCGCAGTGCGGGGCGGCGATGTACCACCGCCACTGCAAGTACGTCTGTCCGAACCACGGCGTGATCTACGACTGTGCGGACACCTTCTACTGACCGTGCCGGGTGGGATCGAGGCCCATACCGGAAAATGGTGGTAATACACGACCGTTAAACTACGAGCGGCGAGTCGGGCGAGCCAGTGAAATAATGACACGGAGGGCGCGGGAGCTATGGGGGTATCTCTGGGAGCTGAACGAACAGACGAAGGCGTATCTGCGCCTCGACGGGGGGCGGATCGCCGAGGACACCAACGCGAGCGAACGCGAGAAGGAGCTCGCCCGGAAGGTCTTCGCCGACGGGGGCGACCGGGGCGGGACGGAGGCCGGCGAGGGCGGTTCGGCGGGTTCCGGAAGCGACGGGGGGCGTGGCTCCGGCGACGACTCGCCGTTCGACGTCGGCGGCGACTACGGGCTTCGAAAGCGGGCCGGGTTCGTCGTCGGCCCGGTCCTGTTCGCGCTGGTCATGCTCGCGCCCACGCCCGCGGGGCTCGACCCGAGCGCACAGGCGGTCGGCGCCGTGACGGCGTGGGTCGCGACCTGGTGGATGAGCGAGGCGATCCCGATCCCCGCGACCTCCCTGTTGCCGATCGTGCTGTTCCCGCTGTTGGGCGCGCTCGACGCCGGGACGACGACGGCTCCCTACGCCGACCCGCTGATCTTCCTGTTCATGGGCGGGTTCTTCCTCGCGATGGCGATGCAGCGCTGGGGGCTCCACCGGCGGATCGCGCTGCGGACGATCAAGCTCGTGGGCACGGACCCGAAACGGATGATCCTCGGGTTCATGATCGCGACCGCGTTCCTCTCGGCGTGGGTCTCGAACAGCGCGACGGTGATGATGATGGTGCCCATCGCGCTGGCGGTGATCTACCAGACCGCCGATCTGGTCGAGGAGAGCGGGCTCGACATCGACGTCGCAGAGGGCGAGTTCAGCTTCGGGGTGGCGCTGATGCTCTGTGTCGCCTATGGCGCCTCCGTCGGCGGGGTCGCGACCCTGATCGGGACGCCCCCGAACCTGGTGTTTGCCGGGATCGCGGGTGAGCTGTTCGACCAGCAGATCGGCTTCGCCGAGTGGATGCTCTACGGCGTGCCGATCTCGCTGATCGGCCTCGCGATCGTCTACGTCTACGTCACGCGCCTCGCGATGAACCCCGAGTTCGACCAGCTCCCCGGCGGGAGCGACGTGATCGACGAGGAGCTCGCGAAGCTCGGCGAGACGGGCAAACAGGAGAAGCTGGTGCTCGTCGTCTTCGTCGGGATGGCGGCCTCGTGGATCGGCGCGGGCTTCCTGCCCGAGGCGATCGTCCCCGACGACGTCGACACGATCGTCGCGATCGGCGGCGCGCTCGCGCTGTTTACGATCCCGACGACCCACGAGGGGGGCCGGACGTTCCTGCTCGACTGGACCAACGGCGTGCAGATCCCGTGGGGCGTGATCCTGCTGTTCGGCGGCGGGCTCTCGATCGCCGCGGGCTTTCAGGAGACGGGGCTCGCCGAGTGGCTCGGCGGGCAGCTGGTCGTCCTCGAGGGCGTCTCGATGGTCGTCGTCCTGCTTGTCGTCGTCGCGATGACGATCTTCCTCACGGAGGTCACCTCGAACACGGCCTCGGCGACGATGCTGATGCCGATCCTCGCCGCGCTCGCGATCGGGATCTCGGTCAACCCGCTCGCGCTGATGGTCGCGGGCGCGACCGCCGCCTCCTTCGCGTTCATGCTGCCCGTCGCGACCCCGCCCAACGCCATCGTCTTCGGCAGCGGCTACATCACGATCCCGCAGATGGCGAAGGTGGGCATCGGGCTCAACGTCATCGGGATCCTCCTGATCACCGCGCTGGCGCTGCTGTGGCTGCCGGTCGCGTGGGGGATCGACATCACGACGCTACCCGAGTGGGCCATGTAGATGGAGCGCTCGACCCGACTCGTCGCGGTCGTACTGGCGTGGCAGGTCGCGGCGAGCATCTGTTACTACGCCGTCTTCGCCTCGACGACGTTCTTCCAGCAGGCGTTCGGCCTCTCGAACTTCCTCGTGGGCTTCGTCATCACGTCGCTGACGCTCGGCTACACCCTTCTGCTGCTCCCGACGGGCGCGGCCATCGACGGCTACGGCGAGCGGAAGGTGCTGATCGCCGGGCTGATCGGGATGGGGCTGGTCGCCGTGCTGGTCCCGCTCTCGCCGTCGTTTCTCGTTCTGCTCGTCGTCGTCGCCCTGCTCGGAACCCTCTATGCGACCGCGATCCCCGGGACGAACCGGGCGATCTTCGAGAACATCCCCGAGGGCCGCCAGCATCTCGCGCTCGGGATCAAGCAGGTCGGGGTCACGGCCGGTAGCGGGATCAGTGCCCTGCTCGTGACCTGGATCGCGGGCACGCGCTTCGGCTGGGAGGCCGGCTTTTTCGTCGCCGGCGGGGTCGCCCTCCTCGTGGCCGGCGCCTTCGCCGTCGTCTATCGCGAGGAGACCGGTACCGGGACCGTCTCGGTACCGAGCCTGGGCGACCTGTTCGCCCAGTCCGAGTACCGGCGACTGACCGCCGCGGGCTTCTTCCTCGGGGCGGGACTGTTCACGACGACGGGCTACACCGTCCTCTACGTCGAGAGCATCGGCGCGAGCGTCGGCTTCGCCGGCGTGGTGTTGGCGGCGGTCCAGGTCGGCGGCAGCGCCGGCCGGGTCCTCTCGGGGGCCGTCGGCGACTACCTCCCCGGCTCCGAGCGGGTCGCCACGACGCGGATCCTGCTCGTCCAGGCCGTCGGGAGCGCGCTCGCGTTCGTCGGGGTCGTGCTGGTCGACTCCCCGTGGGCCGCGCTGGTCGCGTTCACCCTGCTCGGCTTCTTCGTGCTCGGCTTCACGGGGATGTACTACTCCTGTATGAGCACGCTGGTCGACAGCGAGGAGATGGGCCGGGCCACCTCGGGCGGTCAGCTCACGCTGAACGCCGGGGCGCTGCTGGGCCCGCCCGCGTTCGGTCTGGTAGCGGACCTCTTCGACTACGGCGCCGCGTGGTTCGCGCTGGGGGCGGCGGGCGTCGTCGCCGCCGCCCTCCTGCTCTCGATCGAGCGCCAGGCAGTGTGAGAAGCGCTTTGTGATCCCGCCGGGAAGGGAGGGCGATGAGCGATCCGGTCGAGCTGGGCTGTGAGCTGCTCGAACGTTGCGAGGACGAGTCCCTGGACCTGTCGGAGGCCGTCGATCGCCTCGAGACGATCACCACGGACCCGCATCTCACCCGCGAGATCCTCGACACCGCCGAGACGCGCGGGATCATCGCCCGCGAGGACGGCCTGATCCGTCCCGAACGGGGCGCGTTCGTCAGCTTCGAGAGCGAAGTAGTGACGAAGGAAGGGGAGTTCACCTGTCGGCGCTGTGGCGCGGGCCTCTCGACGGGCCATTTCATCCGGTTCGAGTCGGGCGAACTCGGCCCCTTCGGCTCGTCGTGCATCCGGAAGGTGACGGGCCGGGAGTGAGCGAAGATGAGAACCTTAAAGGTCGCCAGCCGACAACCGACGAACGCGCCCGGGTGGCTTAGCTGGACATAGCGCCGCACTCATAGGGTTTCAGAGTCGAGGCGGCTGCCTTGGAAGCCTCCCGTACCCACGCGCCGTGCCACGGCTCGAATCTGGGTCATGCGGAGATCGAGGGTTCGGAGCCCTCCCCGGGCACTTTTCGAACCGCCACGAGTCGAAGACGAGTGGCAACGCTCGAAAAGTTGCCCGGAAGACGCGACGAACCCGTAGGGTCTCGGGGAGCGAAGCGAGCCGAGAACAGGGAACGAAGCGAAGCGGAGTGATCGTGGTTCGGAGCCCTCCCCAGATATTGTATCTCTACGTGGTCCACGGCTCTAATTTATGCCTTTGAACAGACAAACCAACCAAGTCCCCAATAGATCGTGTAATATATTTATATTATATATTATAGTACTATTGCCAAATATTGTATCCATAATGGGTTATGCTGTTAGATTTGCTGTTGATATCTAATATCGTTTAGCATTTCTCTTTGGTGTTTGAAATATTCAACAGTCTCTTCTTTCTTATCTATGTATTCCTGCATCCAGTCTGGCTGTGGTTTGTGATAAAATATACCAGACACATTACATCTCTGTGTGGCAGATATAGCGTTTTGCACAGGAATTTTAGAACTATCTCTTTGAATGCCAAAGTGTTCTTCAATCTCCTCCCAGCTAGTATCGGAGAAGGATACAATTTGATCAATCAACCAATCAATTGGATCGGCTCCCTCTGTAGAGTGTTCGTCTACAAATAATTCTACCTCTGGATGATTCTGCAGTTCTCTTCGCGCTTCTCGTTGTTTTCTCTCTAGCTGCCGGAGTAGTTCTCGATGTTTACCCAAGCTATCAATAAATTCTGTGTGATTTTCTTCGAAATATTTTGGTGATAGGGTTCTATATTTTCAAGTTCAAATATTGTGTCTATATTTCCCGTGAAGCCTTTTCCAGTTAGGCATTCGATATTTTGACTGGCTTTGGCTATAGAATTGTCTATGATTTCGACACGCTCCTCATATTCCGGCTGTAGGCGCTTTTTTTGAAGTTCTCTGATTTGCCTTTCAGTGCTCTCCTGTTTTGTTTTCATCTGGTAATGGCTTGCACAAATACTGAGAAGAGCGACAACAACTCCAATTCCCTCAAATATATTGGATTGAGTTGTGGGTTCTTGCGTCAAGTTATATATTATCGCGATAGAAAGGATAGAAGTAATAAATAGTAAAACAGCTAAAACTAAGTCGTTATCTTTGAGATTCTGATTGAGCCGATTTCTGAGCATTTTTGCCTTTCGTTAAGCTAAAGTCTTTTCTAATCACTTATAAATAGTCCTGTCAGTTCGTACATTGGCCCGCTTGCCCAGTATCGTATAATAGTCAATTTCTATGTGGTCGTATATATAAGTGTCAGTATGGTTAGACCGAGAGCTCCGAAAATCGCTCCCTGGCCCGTTCCCGACGTCGTTCCGTCTCCTCCTCCAGCGGCTCGCCGTCGAGCAGTTCGCCGTCCTCGACGACGACACACAGCACGTCGCTCTCCTCGACCGTAGGGAGCTCCTCACGAGGGACGACGAGCTGGTCGACGACCTCGCCCTCGTCCTCGAGCAGGAGCACGACGAACCGGCCGTCGACGATCCGATCGACGACCGCGACGGAGGTAGCGGGACAGTCAGAAGGAGCGTCCTCGCCGCGCGCGATCGCCGAGGGCACCGCGAGGACGGCGCCGAGCGAGAGCAGCGTTCGGAGGGCGGTGCGTCGATGGGGGTTTGTGGGGGACATCACCCCGCTTGCCCGCCCCATGGGCCATAAACCTGCGGACGCCGATCACCAGGGACGGCGTCTACGGAGCCGGAGATACCACGACGCCGCTACTTCCGCGATCATCAGTCCGGCGACCAGCGGGACCAACAGCGTCATCGTCTGTACGGGGATCATCGTTCACCTCCATGACAGTATCCGAACGTATCAGATAAAAGTATTTTGGCTACGGTTTGAATTAATGGATAGGTAACGTGTTCGTCGCCCGCGAGGGCGGGGCGTTGCGGGCGAATCGCGGGGAGGGCGGCGGGGAGCTCGCGGCTTTATTTGCCGATATAGTGGGCGCGCACAGGCAGGGCCAACAGGGAGGGCGGCCCGTACCGAAGGACCGGGTATGCCCACCGACAGGTCGAACGAGCTCCCCACGGGGTGGGAGTGGGTCCGGCGGAAGTCCAATCGGCTCGAACTCGGTCGTCCCGACGGCCCGAGCCTGCTCGGCGAGCGCGACGGGCGCGACGATCGGGACGGCTGGCGGGTCGTCTGTCGGGCCGAGCGCGAGGAGGGCGTCTACGTTGACAGGCTCGGGGAGGTCCCCGAACGGGAGGAGTTACGGTCGGTCCTCGCCGAGGCCGCCGGCTACATCGAGGAGCGCGACCTGCCCGCTGCCCATCTGGGCGAGCTGCTGGTCGTCGAGGACGGATCGGTCCGGTGTCGGGAGTGGCGCATCGAGTGAGCCGTCTCGCGGGCGAGGCGTTTTTAGGGGGCGGGGGCGCAGGGTCGGTATGGACGTCGGCATCGTCGCACAGAAGGACAACGCCCGCGCGACGAACCTGGCCGACGAGATCAGGGAAACCCTCCGCGAGGTCGAGGTGGCCGTCCAGGTCGACGACGCGACCGCGGAGGCGCTCTCGCTTTCGGGCGTCGATCCGACCGCGATGCGCGAGTGCGACCTGGTCGTGAGCATCGGCGGCGACGGCACCTTTCTCTTCACCGCCCGCGGGGTCGGCGCGACCCCGATCCTCGGCGTGAACCTCGGCGAGGTCGGCTTTCTCAACGCCGTTGCACCGGACGAGGCCGTCTCGTCGGTGCTCGAGGAGATCGAGTACGCCCGCCGGACCGGTACCGTCCGCTCGCGGTCGGTCCCCCGTCTGGAGGCCCGCGGCGAGGACTGGTCGCTCACGCCCGCGCTCAACGAGGTCGTGGTCCAGGGGCCCCAGCGGGGTCGCGGCCAGGGCTGTACGATCGAGGTCCGCGTCGACGGCTCGCTCTACACGGGCGGGCACGCCGACGGCGTGTTGCTCTCGACGCCGACGGGCAGCACCGCCTACAACCTGAGCGAGGGCGGTCCCCTCGTACACCCGGGCGTCCCGGGGGTCGTCATCACCGAGATGTGTGCGACCGAGGCGATGCCGTCGCTGGTGGTCGACCCCGAGAAACGCCTCACGGTCCGGGTCGACGACGCGAGCCACGCCTACGCCATCAGCGACGGGAAGGACCAGCGGACGATCGAACCGCCGACGAGCGTCGAGATCGGGCTTGCGGACGAACCGGCCCACCTCGCGGGGCCGTCGGTGGACTTCTTCGAGGCGCTCGGCAAGCTCGACTGACCGGCCGAGATGAAAACGTTGAATCGCGCCGGCCCACTAGGCATATACAATGAGCAAGCAACTGCCGGACGTACAAGCCGGACAGCCCGACGTGACGGTCGGACTGAGCCAGGTCGGCGTCACCGGCGTCGAGAAGCTCGTCAAGATCGCACGGCCCGACGACCGCCCGATCGTCCTGATGGCCGAGTTCGAGGTGTTCGTCGACCTCCCCTCCTGGCGCAAGGGCGCGGACATGAGCCGGAACATGGAGGTCATCAACGAGATCCTCGAGGACGCCGTCAGCGAGCCGAGCTACCGGGTCGAGGACGTCTGTGGCGACGCCGCCGAACGGCTGCTCTCCCGGCACGACTACACCAGCCGGGCGGAGGTCTCGATGGAGGCGGAGTACATGACCCGGGACCGAACTCCGGAAAGCGACCGCGAGACCCAGGGCACCGTCGATATCATCGCCGGCGCCACCGCGACCGAGGAGGGCACCCGCGAGGAGATCGGCACCCGCGTCACCGGCATGACCGTCTGCCCCTGCTCGCAGGGGATGTCCGCGGCCCGGGCTCGGAACACGCTCGAGGAGCTCGAGGTCGACGACGACACCATTACCGAGTTCCTCGACCGGGTGCCCCAGCCGGGCCACTCCCAGCGCGGTCACGCCACGCTGACCGTCGAGAGCGAGGGCGCGCCGGAGGTCGACCTCCGCGAGCTGATCGACGTCGCCCGGGACTCGATGAGCGCGCGGATCTACAACCTCGCGAAGCGGCCCGACGAGGACCACATGACCTACGAGAGCCACGCCGACGCGAAGTTCGTCGAGGACTGCGTGCGCGCGATGGCCGAGGGCGTCATCCGGGAGTTCCCCGACCTGCCCGACGACGCGGTCGTGACGATGAAACAGTCGAACGACGAGTCGATCCACCAGCACAACGCCCACGCCGAGCGGGTCGCGGAGCTGGGCTCGCTCAAGGCGGAGTTCAACGGGTAGTAAGGGTCATCAGTCCTACAGGGGGTTCCTCTGAATTGGTTTTCTCTTGTATGTGGTCCATGCCCGCCGTTTACCGTAGGTTCGGTCTTCATGATTGACTGAAATATCAGCAACACTTAATATAGTCCCGATAGCTTGGTTAATCATGTCCACAAACCAAGCAGATCCGAAGCTGAAGTTCCCGGCGGGCCGATTTGAGGACTCCCTAGTTACCCTCATCATCGCACTGCAAGGGGGTATCGGAATCATGACCATCTTAGTGAGCTTTTTCTATGCCCACCTCGTCGTCAATTCCTACTTCATTCCGCAGGAGAAGTTCTCGTTCTACCCAGGGGTTCTGGCGCTCGCGCTCGGGATGGCGGCGTTCATTTACCTCCTCCACCGGTTGTATGAGTAGGAGTAGTTACCCGCCCATTACCCTCACCGCGAACCGAAAACTGACCTCCCTCGTCTAGTCGGATCTTCTATACCGAACTCACTGACGAAGGCTGGCGGCGGATGGTTGGCACGACCACCGCGAGGACAAGATCTGGGCTCGCTCAAGACGGAGTCCAACGGCGACCGATAGGTGGCATCGACGAGCCACCCTTTTTGGGATCGGTCCGCGTAGCGCCCCCATGGACGACCGGATCACGGCGCTCGTAAGCGGCGCGCTCGCGACGGCCGCGATGCTCGCGGCGGTGTACCTCGCCGAGGTCGTCGCCGGCTACCGCGTCCTCGTCTATCAGCTGTTCGGCGGGGTCGTAACGATCCCCGAGACCGTCGGGCTCGTGGTGTTCGTCGCGTTCGGGGTCCTCGTCTGGCCGACCGTCTTCCTCATCGTCGGCGAGAACCTCGCCCCGACGCGCGAGGGGATGCGTGGGGTCGTCCTGGCGCTGTTGCTCTGGATCGCGTTCTTCGTCGCACTGGTCCCGGCGTTCGACGTGACGGAGCTCTTCCCCTTCATCGCGGCCAGCCTCCTGGCGCATCTCGTCTACGGGCTGGTCCTCGGCCTCTCGTTCGAGGCGCTTGACGGCGAACACCGCGACTGGCGGGCGTGATCGGCGCCCGTCCGGGATGCGAACCCGTTTAGGCACACCGCCCACAACCCCGTGGTATGACTTTACGCGTGACCTTTCTCGGGACCAGCGGCGCGGTCCCCACGGCGCGGCGCAACCCCAGCGGGATCTACGTCAACCGTGAGGGCGAGGAGCTGCTGTTCGACTGCGGCGAGGGCACCCAGCGCCAGATGATGCGCTTCGGCACCGGCTTCTCGATCTCGGCGATCCTCCTCACGCACGTTCACGGCGACCACGTCCTCGGGTTGCCGGGCCTGCTCCAGACGCTCGACTTCAACGACCGGGCCGAGCCCCTCACGATCCACACGCCCCGCGGTACCCGACGAACGGTCGAGAAGCTCGTCGGCGCGCTCGACGCCCGGCTCGGTTTCCCCGTCGAGGTCCGCGAAGTCGGCCCCGGCGAGGCCGTCCACGAAGGCGAGGAGTACGGGATCCGGACGTTCCGGACGGACCACCGCACCCGGTCGGTCGGCTACGCGCTGGTCGAATCGGACAGGAAAGGCCGGTTCGACCGCGAGCGCGCCGAGGAGCTCGGCGTTCCCGTCGGCCCGGAGTTCGGCCGGCTGCACGCGGGGGAGGCCGTCGAGCTCGCGGACGGCACCGTGATCGAACCCGAGCAGGTCGTCGGCGAGCCCCGCCCCGGCCGGCGGGTCGTCTATACTGGTGACACCCGCCCGACCGAGGAGACCGTCGAGGCCGCGGAGGACGCGGACCTGCTGATCCACGACGCGACCTTCGGCGACGACTGGGCCGAGCGCGCCGGCGAGACGGGCCACGCGACCGCCCGCGAGGCCGGCGAGATCGCCGATCGGGCGGGAGCGAAGCGCCTCGCGCTGACGCATATCTCCTCGCGGTACGCCGGCGACGCCTCCCGGCTCGCCCGCGAGGCGAACGAGGAGTTCGAGGACGCCTTCGTCGCGGAGGACGGCCGGGAGATCGAGGTCCCGTTCCCCGGTTGAGGAACGAACGGGGAGCCCGACAGCGAGACGACGAACGGACCGGACAGTCATTGTGAGCCGGCCCCCGCCGTGGATTTATGCCGGCAGCCACCCTAGCGACCCGCGTGAGCGCGCGAACGAGTGCCCTCGATTCGTTGATCCTCGGCGTCGACATCCAGAGCGGCGACGTCCGGGGCGACGCGCCCTCGTATGCCGTCGTGGCGTTCGACGGCGAGAACGTCGACCGCGACGTGGTCTCCTACCGGAAGCTCCGACGGCTGATAGGGAGGGAGGAGCCGGCGATCGTCGCGACCGACAACGTCTACGAGCTGGCCGAGAACAAGGACGCCCTCGTCGGCTTCCTCCGGGAGCTGCCGAGCGGGACGAAGCTCGTACAGGTCACCGGCGCCGAACGGCCCGAACCCCTTTCCAGAGTTGCCTCCCGCCACGGCGTTCCCTACGGCAAGAAGCCGATGAAGGAGGCGGAAGCCGCCGCCCGGCTCGCGGCGGGCAACGTCGGCCAGGAGGTCAGGGCCTTCACCAACACCACCCGGATCAAGGTCTCGCGCGGGCGCTCGACCGGGAAGGGCGGCTGGAGCGCCGACCGCTACACCCGCCGGATCCACGGCGCGGTGAAGAAGCGCTCGCGCGAGATCGAGTCGGATCTCGACGGGGCGGGCCTCGACTACGAGGTGAGCCCGACCGAGAAGTACGGCGGCTACTCGAACGCCGTCTTCACCGTCGAGGCCGATCCCGGCGAGATCCCCGTCTCGACGGGCCGGGCCGGCGACACCCGCGTCGAAATGGAGCGGGAACGCACCGACGGCATCGAGTTCGAGCCGCTCGCGAAACGGCGCGACCACGTGCTGGTGGGAATCGACCCCGGGACGACCACCGCGGTGGCGATCGTCGGCATCGACGGCGAGCTGCTCGACGTCCTGAGCACGAGAACCGCCGACACCGCCGACGTCATCGAGTGGATCGTCGAGCGCGGCCGACCGTTCCTCGTCGCGGCGGACGTCCGGCCGATGCCCAACACCGTCGAGAAGATCCGCCGGAGCTTCGACGCGGCCAGCTGGGTGCCCGGAACCGACCTGCCGGTCGACGAGAAACAGCACCGCACCCGCGAGGTGGGCTACGACAACGACCACGAGCGCGACGCGATCGCCGCGGCGCTGTTCGCCCACGACGACCACGCCGAGCAGTTCGAGCGGGTCGCCCGAAAGGTGCCCGCACCGATCGACAGCGGCGAGGTGATCGCCGAGGTCGTCGGCGGCGAGAGCGTCGAGGCCGTCCTCGAGAGCTACGCCGACGACGACGGCGGGGACGGTGGGGACTCGACCGAGCACTCCGAACCCGAACGCAGCCCCGAGCAGAAGCGGATCGCGGAGCTCGAGAGCCGGGTCGAGCGGCTCAAGGAACACGCCGACGAGCTCAAGGGAACCGTCGAGGAGCGCGACGAGCGGATCGACGAGCTCGAGGGCGAGCTCACGAAGCGCCGCAGCGAGGAGCGAACGGAGGTCCGAAAGGACCGCGAGGTCACCCGCCTGAAGCGCGAGACCGACCGGCTCGAACGCGAGCGCGACGAGGCCCGCGAGGAGCGCGACGCGCTCTCGGGCAAGCTCGACCGGCTCAAGGCCCTCTGGAAGCTCGACCACTCGAACTTCGCGGACGTCGAGGGCGAGGAGCGCGACCTCGTCCCCGTCAAACCCATCGAGAAGTTCACGGTGGGCGCGATCGAGGCCGCCGAGGACTCGTATGGGCTTGCGGCGGGCGACGTGATCCTGCTGCGGGACGCAAGCGGCGCCGGACCCCGCACGGCCGAACGCCTCGCCGAGACCTCGCCGCGGGTCGTGCTCAAACACGGCGGGCTCTCGGAGGCCGCCGACGAGGTGCTCTTCGAGGAGGAAATCCCTGTGGGTGCCGCCGACGAGGTGACGATCCGGGAGGTCGACGAGCTCGCCGTGGCCCGCGAGAGCGAGGTCGAGGCGGTGATCGAGGGCTGGGGCGAGCGGGCCGAGGAGCGACGGCGCGATCGGAACGCCTCGATGGTCGATCAGGTGATCAGCGAGCACCGCGCCGAGGGGAGCTAGAACATCCCGCCCATCCCGAACGCCGAGAGCATCCCCGAGACCAGCGACTTCACGGCGAGCCCCAGCCCGAGAAGGACGAGCACGAGCCCGCCGGCGATCAGGAGGTTCTCGAGGGCGACGAGCGCGAGCCCGGCGAGCACGAGCAGGAGGCCGAAGACACCGACGGCGTCGAGTCTGTCGAACATGGCGTGGCTGGGTCCGCACCCGGCATAAATCCCCTGACCCCGGCGCGCGTCGGCGTCGGATTTAAAAACGATCCGGTCGAAATCGTGGCGATGAGCGACGACGAGAGCGGGGGACGGACGGACCTCCGCATGCCCGAGGACGGTGAGGTGTTCGCCGCCGTGACCGAGATGCTCGGCGCCAACCGGATCGAAGTCCGGTGTGCCGACGGGCAGGAGCGGACCGCGCGGATCCCGGGCCGGATGCGAAAGCGCGTCTGGATCCGCGAGGACGACGTCGTGTTGGTCGAGCCCTGGGACTGGCAGGACGAGAAGGCCGACGTGACCCATCGCTACGAGCAGAGCGAGGCCGAGCAGCTGCGCGAGGAAGGTCACATCCCTAGCTGACGAACAGCCGCCGCTCGGCCCGTTCGTGGCGCATCCCCTCGACGTCGATCAGCGGTACGGTCGAGCGGAGCTCCGCCAGCTCCCTCCCCGCGGCCTCCCGCTCGACCTCCTCGATCACGGGAAAGAGGTCGTGGAGGATGACCTGGATCTCGGTGTGGCCGAGTCGAAGGAGCCGCTGGGCCGCACCCAACAGCCCGGTGACGAAGGCGTAGCCGAAGACGAGCCGCGCCTCTCGCTCCGAGATCCCCTTCGCAGCGGTCACGACGCCCATCGCGACCGGGTGGTGGCCGCGGACCGAACCGTCGACGTCGTCGGCATAGCGATCGACGAACCCGTCCTCGCCCCCGACGACGTCGAGCAACCGCCGGCCCGAGGTCAGCGAGCTCTCGCGGGACTCGCTGGGGAGCAGCGTCGCGTGGAGCCGGTCGTCGACCCGCGCGAGGCGCTCGAGGTCCTCCTCGCGGGCCGCCCGGTGGGCCGCCGACAGCGCGACCATGTCACAGGGGCCGACCTGCCCGCGGAGGTAGTCCGCGAGGAGTTCTCGAAGGTCGTCGCCGTCCTCGACCCGGTCCTCCTCGACGAACGACTCGAGACCGTACGAGAGGGTGTAGGAGCCCACGGGGAGGAAGGAATCGGCCAGCCGGAGCGCCGCGAGCAGCCCGCCGTCGTTCCCGGCCATCAGTGCTCCCCGTGGGCGTGTGCCGAGCCGTGGTTACGTCCGTGATCGTGATCGTGCGAGCGTCCGTGGTCGTCGCCCCCGTGGGAGTGGTCGTGGTCACGGTCAGCGTCGTCGAACAGCTCCGGGTCGACCGACTCGACGCCGATCTCCGCACCGTCCGGCAGCTCCTCACGGAGGGTCCGCTCCATCAGCCGGCGCTCCCCGGCGATCGGGACCAGCAGCTCGTCGCCGCGGATCGCGAGCTCCCAGTGCTGGTTGCCCATGTGGTGGCCCAGCTCGAGCGCTTCTCTCCAACTCATCTCGGGGACCGAGACCACGAGCACCTCCCGGCGTTCGAACTCGACGACGACCATCCGCTCGTCGTCCTCGACGAGGACGTCGCCCGGCGAGAGCTCGCGGTCCCCGAGCACCACCCCGAGCTCGGTGCCGTCCCCGAGCTCCGTCTTGAACCGCGAGCGGTTGCGCTCGCGCTCGCTCACCGAGACCGTTTCGAGAGTCCCCTGCTCCTCGTGAACCGCACGCTCCTCGGCCAGTTCCTCGATGGTGCCGAGCACCTCGCGGCTCACGATCACGGGCGGGCCTCCGGGATCTCCGATCCCAGGTTCGCCTCGCGGACGGCCGCCCACGCCCCCCGGAGCGCGTCGGTCACGGGCGCGCGTCGATCCGCGAGCGCGCGGACGATCACGCCCCGGTCGTCGGGGGCGAGCGTCACGCCGACGTGGGCCTCGCCAGCGAGGCGGTCGTGGATCGCGTCGGTGAGCGACTCGGGCCCGTCGATTCCCAGCGCATACAGCGAGCCGACGACCGCGTACTCGCCGAGCACGCCAGGCGATTCGGGCGATCGGTCGTCGGGCGCGAGGTCGATGTCGTCCCGAAGGAGGGGCGTCCCGTTGGGCGCCTCGGCGTGAAACCGGGAGCGATAGCGGTCGTAGGCGAAGCGCTCGCCGCGGGCCAGGCGTCCGGGAACGACGACGTCGGTGAACAGGAGCGTGCCGCCCTCGTGCAGCGTCACGTCGGCGGTCTGCAGACAGCGAGTCCCCTCGTGGAGGATCAGCGGCTCGGGGAGGTGCTCGAGGTACGCACCCTCCCCGACCTCGAGGTCGACCGAGATGCCGGCGTAGTTGCGGTCCATCGACTGGACCTTCGTCGCGCTCTGGCCGGTGACGTGGGCCTTCGCGCCCGGTTTCGCGACGATCTCGGTCCGATGGCGGTCCCCCTGTGCGACCCCGCCGGTCGGCGTCTGGACACAGCGCGTCACCAACCCCGGCTCGGGGTCGTGGTACAGCCCGCGGGTCAGGTGGAAGGGGACCTCGACGTACTCACGGATCGAACGGGTCACCCCCGAGGAATCGGGCGCGAACGTGAGTTCGAGCCGGCCGTCCTTGCCGGGCGATGCCGCAGGGGTCGAGGTCTCCTCCGCGGCGTAGCCCTCGAAAGCGGCGGGCAGCGACTCCGCGGCCATCAGAACAGCACCCGGTCGGAGATGTCCTCGACCACGTCGTCGATCCCGTCGCCCGTCTTGCAGTTCGTGAAGATCGACGGCCCCTCGCGCACGTCGGCCGCGTCCGCCCGCATCACGTCCAGATCCGCCCCGACGTGCTCGGCGAGGTCGGTCTTGTTGATCACGAGCAGGTCGGCCTCGACGACCCCCGGCCCGCGTTTCCGGGGGATGTCGTCGCCCTCGGCGGTCGAGATGACGAACGCGTAGTAGTCGGCGAGCTCGGGGTTGAACGTCGCCGCGAGGTTGTCCCCGCCGCTCTCGAGGATGACGAGGTCGAGATCGGGGTACTCCTTGAGAAACGAGTCGATCGCCGCGAGGTTCATCGAGGGGTCCTCGCGGATTCCCGTATGGGGGCAGGCGCCGGTCTCGACGCCGACGACGAGGTCCTCGGGGATCTCGCCGGCGAAGGCTCGCTTGAACTGCTCCGCGTCCTCCTGGGTGAGGATGTCGTTGGCGATCACGCCGATCTTCAACCCGGAGTCCTTGAGCTTCGGGACGAGCCGTTTTATGAGGGCGGTCTTTCCGGAGCCGACGGGCCCGCCGATCCCCACGGTGGGTACGTCCCGGTGGGTGGGTTGGCTACTCATTCTCGCGATCCCTCCTCGGCGTCGTCCAATCGGATGGGATCGTGGACAGTCACGAGCTTCGTCCCGTCGGGGAAGACGGGCTCGACCTGCACCATGTCGATCATCTCGGGGACGCCCTCCATGACGTCCTCGCGGGTGAGCAGTTGGGTCGCCTCCGAGCGCAGTTCGGCGACGCTTTTCCCCTCGCGGGCGCCCTCGCAGACCCAGTCGGCGATGTAGGCGACGGATTCGGGGTGGTTGAGCGACACGCCGCGCTCCTTGCGCCGGCGGGCCATCTGTGCGACGTTGAAGAGCTGAACGCGTTCTTCCTCCTTGGGTGTTAGGTTCATGTTGCAGTGGGTGGGTAGTGGGAGGTTTCAGAGCAGGTAGCGCTGGGTCAGGGGCAGTTCCTCCGCGGGCTCGGAGGTCACCGGCTCGCCGTCGATGAACACCTCGAACGTCTCCGAATCGACCTCGAGGTCCTCGGGGCAGTACGTGTTGCGGACCATGTCCTCCTTCGACAGCGGGCGGGTGTCCTCCACCGGAACGACCGCCGACTGGAGGTCGTACTCGTCGCCGACGCCGGCCTCCGCGGCCGCGTTGCTGACGAACGTCATGCTGGTGGCGTGGCGGGCCGTTCCTTCGGCACCGAACCAGGGACGCTGGCGCTTTGGCTCGCAGGTCATCAGCGAGCCGTTGGCCTCGCCCATGTTCGCCGATGCGGGGTAGCCCCCCTTCAGGACCCACTCGGGTTTGGCCCCGAAGAAGTCGGGCTTCCAGAGGACGACGTCCGCGAGCTTGCCGGGTTCGAGCGACCCGACATGAGAACTGATCCCCGCCGTGATCGCGGGGTTGATGGTGTACTTCGCGATGTATCGCAGGATCCGAGAGTTGTCGTTGTCCGTCCCCTCGTCGCCCGGCAACGGCCCGCGCTGGCGTTTCATCTTGTGGGCGGTCTGCCAGGTGCGGTTTATCAGTTCGGCCTGGCGTCCCATCGCCATCGAGTCGGTCGCCATCATGCTGATCGCGCCCCGGTCGTGGAGCACGTCCTCGGCGCCGAGCGTCTCCGCGCGGATGCGCGACTCGGCGAACGCGACGTCCTCCGGGACGTCGGGGTTGAGGTGGTGACAGACCATCACCATGTCGAGGTGCTCGTCGAACGTGTTCTCGGTGAAAGGCATCGAGGGGTTCGTCGAGGAGGGCAGCATGTGGGGGTGGCTGACCAGTTCGAGGACGTCCGGGGCGTGGCCCCCGCCCGCGCCCTCGATGTGGAAGGTGTGAATCGTCCGCCCGTCGATCGCGTCGAAGGTCTCCTCGACGAAGCCCGACTCGTTGAGGGTGTCGGTATGGAGGCAGACCTGGATATCGGTCTCGCCGGCGACCTCGAGACAGGTGTCGATCGCGGCGGGGGTCGCCCCCCAGTCCTCGTGGACCTTCAGCCCGCAGGCGCCGGCCTCGATCTGTTCTCTCAAGGGAGCGGGCCGGCTTGCGCTGCCCTTGCCGTAGACGCCGACGTTGACGGGCCACTCGTCGGCCGCCCGCAACAGCATCTCGACGTTTCGGGGGCCCGGGGTCGCGGTCGTCGCACCCCCACCGAACCCGCCGCCCATCATCGTGGTGACCCCGCTGGCGATGGCGTGATCCGCGAGCTGGGGCGTGTTGAAATGGACGTGGATGTCGAGCGCGCCCGGGGTCGCGATGAGGCCCTCGCCGGGGATCGAGTCGGTGCCCGGGCCGACGATCAGCTCCTCGCTCACCCCGTCCATCGTCTCGGGGTTGCCCGCCGAGCCGAGGCCGGCGATCCGACCGTCCTTGATGCCGAGATCGCCCTTCTCGATCCCGAGCACGGGATCGATCACCGTCACGTTGGTCAGCACCCAGTCGAGCGCGCCCTCCTCGCTGGTGACCCCGGAGGACATCCCCATGCCGTCTCTCAGGGTCTTCCCGCCGCCGAAGACGCTCTCGTCGCCCTTTTCGGTGTGATCGCGCTCGACCTCCGCGATCAGGTCGGTGTCGGCGAGCCGGAGCCGATCGCCCTCCGTGGGGCCGTACAGCCGGGTGTAGCGATCGCGGTCGATCTCCCGCATCAGTCGATCCCCCCGAAGCCGCCCTCGCGGGCGCGTTCGAGCGCGTCCTCGCGTTCGTCGTCGAGATCGCCGTCGACGAGCCCGTGCATCCCGTGGATCACTCGATCCCCACCGATCGCCACCAGCGGGACCTCCTGGCGGTCGCCCGGCTCGAACCGGATCGCGGTGCCCGCGGGCACGTCGAGACGGGTTCCGTAACTCGCCTCGCGGTCGAACTCCAGTGCGGGGTTGACCTCGAAGAAGTGGAAGTGCGAGCCGACCTGCACCGGACGGTCGCCCGTGTTCTCGACGGCGACCGTCGCCGTCTCGCGGCCCTCGTTGATCCGTACCGGCCCCTCGGCCGGGAACAGCTCCCCGGGCTTCATCGCCCCCGCCTCCGCCGTCGGTCGTTCATGCCGCTCCCTTTCGGGAGCCCTCGTATAGGGGTTGCCGTCGATGAAATATTTGTCCAGTTCGCGCCGCTGCGGTCGTCTTATGGGCTCGTATTCGGACGACATGTGACCGCTCGATCATACGCCCGACGGCACGGGCAGTCCTCGTGGACGAACGTCCAGTCCCATCAGCACTGCTCGGAGCCTCGTTACGGTCGTTCGGTTTCAACCTCGCCACTCTCCCGTTTCCCGACGGACGTCTGGTTGGTTTCCGAACAGACGGGGATCATTATACGCTGTAGTGAGGATTAATGAATGCGGAAGGCTCCACGGGAAAGGTTTTTACGCCCGTATCGGAACCGATCCACGTCAACGACGAATGGACGAACAATCACCGATAGAGTGTATTAGGGGATATGGGGACTGAGTTCCCGTCCAGAAGCGGTCGTTCATCCACCCGCCGAGGGTTCCTCGCGGCGGGGGCCGCGGGGCTGGCCGCGACGGCCGGCTGTACGGGCAGCGCCGACGGGGGCGACGACGTCGTCAGGATCGGCGTGCTCGAGGACCGATCGGGCGACTTCGCGCTCAACGGCACCTCGAAGTGGCAGACCAGCGTGCTCGCCGTCGAGGAGATAAACGAGTCGGGCGGGATTCTGGGAAAGGAAATCGAGCTGTTCGACCCCGACCCCCAGTCCGACAACCAGCGCTACCAGGAGCTGACCCGCCGGCTGATCCAACGGGAGAACGTCGACGCGCTCTGGGCGGGCTACTCCAGTGCCGCCCGCGAGACGATCCGCCCGCTGATCAACCAGCACGACCAGCTCTACTTCTACACCACCCAGTACGAGGGCGGGGTCTGTGACTCGACGATCTTCCCCGTCGGCGCGACCGCCCGCCAGCAGCTCGGCGCGGTGGTTCCCTATCTGATCGAGGAGTACGGCCCCCGGATCTACACGATCGCCGCCGACTACAACTTCGGGCAGATCTCCGGCGACTGGGTGCGCATCCTCGCCGAGGAGAACGGCGCCGAGGTGATCGGCGAGGAGTTCATTCCCCTCGACGTCTCACAGTTCGGCGCGACGATCAACCGGATCCAGCAGGCCGACCCCGACTTCGTGATGTCGATGCTGGTCGGCCAGAACCACACCTCCTTCTACGACCAGCGCGCCTCGGCGGGTCTCGACGTACCGATCGGGAGCTCGACGACGATGGCCCAGGGATACGAGCACCGCCGGCTCGGCCCGCCCGCCCTTTCGGACATGTACGTCGGGGTCAACTACATGGAGGAGATCGGTACCCCCGAGAGCGACGAGTTCGTCTCCCGCTTCTACGACCGCTGGCCCGACGCGCCCTATCTCAACCAGGAGGCCCAGAACAACTACTTCTCGATCCACATGTACGCCGAGGCCGCGGAACGCGCCGGCACGACGGACCAGGAGGCGGTGATCGAGGAGTTAGAGAAGGGCGTCACGATCGACGCCCCGGAGGGCACGATCGAGCTCGACGGCGACACCCACCACATGAACCACCACATGCGGATCGGCCACGCGGACGCGAACCACGAGCTCACCTTCGGCGAGGAGCAGTACATCGGCGCGGGCTTCCTCGAAGAGGTCGGCTGTTCGCTGCCCGACGAGCCCGAAACGACCCAGTACCTCCCCGAGGAGGAGTACGACCTATGATATACGACGCACTCAGCCTGCTGTTCCAGTTCCTGGATAGCTTCGCCTTCATCGTGCTCGCGACCGTCGGCCTGGCGGTCATCTTCGGCATGATGGGCATCATCAACCTCGCACACGGCGAGTTCATCCTCGTGGGCGCCTACGGGACGGCGCGGGCCTGCCCCTCCCGGTCGCGATGGGCGTCGGCGTCCTCGCGACGACCGTCTTCGGGCTCGTTCTCGAACGCACGGTAGTGAGACGGCTCTATCACCGCCCGCTGGACTCGATGGTCGCGACCTGGGGCCTGAGCCTCGTCGTCATCCAGCTCTCGCGGATCGTCTTCGGCAACTCGCTGTCCCAGATCGGCACGCCGCTGGGGAGCATTACCTATGGCGCGTTCTCCTACTCGGCCTACCGCGTCCTCCTCGCGGGCGTCGCGATCGCGGTCCTCGGTGGATTGTACTGGCTGTTCATGTACACCGAGTTCGGCACGCAGGCCCGCGCGACGATGGAGGACGAGCCCACTGCGCGCTCGATGGGCGTCGATACCGACCGGGTCTATCTCGGGACCTTCGGGCTGGGTTCGGCGCTCGCCGGGCTGACGGGGGCGCTCTACGCCCCGACGGTCACGATGACGCCCGAGCTCGGCGCGACGTTCCTCGTCGAGGCGTTCGTCACCGTGGTCGTCGGCGGCCCCTCGGTACTCGCGGGAACCTCCCTCGCCGGCGGCCTTCTCGGACTGGTCAATGCCACCTTCACCAACCTCGCGGGGACGTTCATCGGCCAGGTCGCGATGCTGCTCGCGGCGATCCTCGCCATCCGGCTGCTGCCGGGCGGGATCACCGGACTGCTCGAATCGTGGCGCGCGAAACGCGCGGAGGGCGGCGAATGAACCCGACCGACCTCCGCGGGGTTCTCGACGGGCCGAACACCCGCGGGACCTCCGATCGCTTCTGGACGGGGTTCGGGCTCGCGGTGTTCGCGCTCGCACTCTACCCGCTGGTGGCCTCGACGTACGCGGTCGCCAACGCCTCGCTCTTCCTGCTGTACGGGATCCTCGGCCTCAGCCTCTGTGTGATCTGGGGCTACTGCGGGATCCTCAGCTTCGGGCAGGTCGCCTTCTTCGGCGTCGGCGGCTACGCCTTCGGGATCGTCGGCATCAACCTCTCTACGACTACTGGCGCGGCGCTGGGCCTGCTCGCGGGCGTCGGAGTCGCCACCCTGTTCTCGTTCGTGCTCGGCTACTTCATGTTCTACGGCGGGGTTC
Source organism: Halalkalicoccus tibetensis (assembly GCF_037996645.1). NCBI lineage: Archaea > Methanobacteriati > Methanobacteriota > Halobacteria > Halobacteriales > Halalkalicoccaceae > Halalkalicoccus > Halalkalicoccus tibetensis. Next base: position 755,292 of record NZ_JBBMXV010000003.1, on the reverse strand, counting down.
GCGACGTCTACGTCACCATCATGACGCTGGTCGTCGCGCTCGTGATCCACACGTTCATGGGCCAGACCGCCGGCAGCGAGTGGGCGATCGGCGAGGCCGCCCTCGGAGGCTTCGACGGGATGACCGGCATCCCCGACCTCGCCCTTGGAGGGGTCGTCCTCGTCGAGACCGCCTTCTACTACGCCGTGCTGATCACCCTGCTCTGTACGTATCTCGGGCTGCGCGCGCTGGTCAACAGCGACTTCGGCCGCGCGATGGTCGCCGTCCGCGAGGACGAGGAGCGCACCGAGCTCCTTGGCTACGACACCAAACGGATCAAGCTGCTCGTCTTCACGCTCGGCGGGGCGCTGGCGGGCCTCTCGGGCGTTCTCTACGCCTCCTGGGGCAACTACATGAACCCCGCCGTCTTCGGGATCACCTTCGCCGCCCTCCCCGTGGTATGGGTCAGCGTCGGCGGCCGCGACTCCCTGTTGGGCGCGATCGGCGCGACCTACGTCATCGAGTGGTTCTCCCAGCAGCTCTCGATCACCGGCAGCGAGTACGCGCTGGTCGTCGTCGGCGCCCTGCTCCTGGTGACGATCCTCTGGCTACCCGAGGGCGTCGCTCCAGCCGTGGCCGACTGGCTGGACGACGCCCGGACCGATCCGGCCGCCCGCGGCCACGAGGAGGTGGCCGACTGATGGCCGCCGAACCCGAACCTCTCCTATCGACCGACGCGCTCCGAAAGGAGTTCGGCGGGCTGGTCGCGACCGACGACGTCTCGCTGACCGTCTCGCCCGGCGAGCGCCGCTGTCTGATCGGGCCGAACGGCGCGGGCAAGTCGACGCTGGTCTCGCTGATCACCGGCCAGCTCGACCCGACGGCGGGCTCGATCCGCTTCGCCGGCGAGGGGATCGATGGGCTCTCGCCCCACGAACGGGTCGATCGCGGCCTCAGCGTGAAGTTCCAGGTGCCGAGCGTCTACGGCGAGTTCAGTACGAGGGAAAACCTCCGGCTCGCGCTCCAGCGCCGGCAGTCGGGCGAGGCGCTCAAAGAGGCGATCGACGCATCGCTCGAGCGGTTCGATCTCACGGAGGAGGCGGGGATCCGGGCGGACGCGCTCTCCCATGGCGAGAAACAGCGCCTCGAGATCGCGATGGCGAGCGCGCTCGACCCCGCACTCTTGCTGCTCGACGAGCCCGTCGCGGGCCTCTCGGTCGAGGAGACCGAGCGGATCGCCGACCTGCTGATCGAGCTCAACGAGTCCGCGGGCGTCGCGCTGCTCGTCATCGAACACGACATGGCGTTCGTCCGTGCGATCGCCGAACGGGTGACCGTGCTCCATCAGGGGTCGATCCTCACCGAGGGCGAGATGGAGGCGGTCGCGAACGATCCGACCGTCCGGGACGTCTACCTGGGGGAGGAGGTCTGATGCTCGCGATCGAGGACCTCCACGCCTCCTACGAGTCGACGCCGGTCCTTCGCGGGGTCGACCTGGAGGTCGGGGAAGGCGAGGTCGTGGGCGTGATCGGGAAGAACGGCGCGGGCAAGACGACGCTGATGAAGAGCGTCATCGGCCTTCTGGAGCCCGACTCGGGGACGGTCCGGTTCGACGGCCGGGACGTCACCGCCGAGCCCGCCGACGCCCGTGCCCGCGGCGGCATGGGCTACATCCCACAGGGACGGGACGTCTTTCCCTCCCTGACCGTCGCGGAGAACCTCCGGATGGGCGAGTCGATCAACGAGGACGGCGAGGCGCGCTACGACGCGGTCTACGACTACTTCCCGATCCTCGAGGAGCGCCGCGACCAGACGGCCGGGACGATGAGCGGCGGCCAACAGCAGATGCTCGCGGTCGGCCGGGCGCTCGTGGGCGATCCCGACCTCCTGTTGCTCGACGAGCCCAGCGAGGGGGTCCAGCCCTCGATCGTCTCCGAGATGAGCGGGACGATCAGGCGGATCAGCGACGAGCTGGGAACGACCGTGCTGTTCGTCGAGCAGAACCTCTCGGTGATCGACGCGCTCGCGGAGCGCTGTTACGTCATGGAGAAGGGCCGCGTCGTCGAGGAGCTCTCGAGCGTCGAGCGCGACGCGGTCGCCTCGCACCTCGCCGTGTAGCGCCCACGGTTCGAACTCGGACTTTTACCCCTGGCAGCTGTAGGGGGAGTATGAGCGACATCGAGGGCGAGTTCGGGCTGCTCGACCCGGAGGGTGCCGACGGGGTCGGCGACGAGTGGGAGGAGATCGACGTCTCGGACACCGAGGAGGACCGCGTCGCCAGGAAGCGCGACCGGGAGTTCAACCAGTTCAGAAAGCGCATCAAGGACGCCGACCAGTTCAAGGTCGAGGCGTCGGTGTTCGACGAGGCGACGCTGCTTGCGCTCTACCAGCTGGTCCATCACGGCCACCTCCAGGCGTTCGGCGGGCCGATCTCCACCGGAAAGGAGGCGAACGTCTACGAGGCGATGGGTGCCGAGGAGCAGGTCGCGGTGAAGGTCTACCGGATCAACGCCAGCGACTTCAAGGACATGCGCGAGTACCTCATCGGCGACCCGCGATTCGAGGAGCTCGGCGGCGACAAGAAGCGGGTCGTGCTCGCCTGGACCCGAAAGGAGTACGCGAACCTCGAACGCGCGCGGAAGGCGGGCGTTCGGGTGCCGAAGCCGATCGCCGTCGAGAGGAACGTACTAGTAATGGAGTACATCGCGACCGACGGCGAGCGCGCGAAACGGCTCAACGAGGTCGAGATCGAGAACCCCGAGACCGCCTTCAGCGTCGTCCGCGAGTACATGCGCCGGCTCAACGAATCGGGGCTGATCCACGGCGACCTCTCGGAGTACAACATCGTCTTCGACGAGGGCCAGCTGGTCTTCCTCGACATGGGCCAAGCCGTCACCGTTCATCACCCCAACTCCGAGGCGTTCCTCCGGCGCGATTGTGAAAACGTCGCGAACTTCTTCGCCCGTCAGGGGCTCGAGACCGACGCCGACGACCTCTACGCCTTCGTTACCGGCGAGTCGTAGTCAGCAATCCCCGAACTCCTCGGGCCAGGACTCGAGCGCGCCCGCCGCGGCGCCGGTCGTCGAACCCGTATGGAGGATCTGATAGCCCGCGTCGATCTTCTCCTCGACGTCCTCCTCGCCGAAGCCCAGCCCGCCGATCGCCACGTCGGCCTCACGGGCGGCCGACACGACCGTCTCGACGGCCTCCTGGACCTCGGGGTGATCGGGTTCGCCCGGATGGCCCATCGCCACCGCCAGATCGAGCGGCCCGAGGAAGACGAAGCCCAGCTCGGGGACCGCGAGGATCTCCTCTATTTGCTCGACGGCCGCCGGCTCCTCGACCGTCACGCCGATCATCGTCTCGCGGTCCTCGCTCGCGGCGTAGTCCTCGGTACGGCCCCAGCGACTCGCCCGCGGGTTCGCGAAGCCCCGCTTCCCGGGCGCGCCGTCGTACTCGAAGCGGGCGGCCTCGACCGCCCGCCGGACCTCCTCTGCGGACTCGACGTGCGAGACGAACAGGTTCCTGACCCCGGCGTCGAGCGCCTTGCGGATCGTCGCCGGGTCGGGCGAGGGAACCCGGACGAGGAGTTCGGTACCGGCGAGGTCGGCCGCGCGGAGCAGCCCCGCCAGCGCGTCGGCGTCGCGCGGCGACGGGCCGCCGTGCTCGAGGTCGTGCCAGACGAAGTCGAAGCCCAGCCCGCCGTAGATCTCGACCATCTCCGGACTGTAGAGGTCGTCGAGCACCCCCAGCGCGACCCCGCCGTCCTCGACGGTCGCGCGCAGTTCGTTGCCCCGTACCCGGTCGCCGTCGGTCGTGTCGGAAGTCATCGCGTCTCACTGGAGGCGTCCGACCGTTGTGGGTCCTTCGGTGCCGGCAGGGCCTCACCGGGCGTGTGCGAACGCCCGCAGCGCGTTTTCCCCGTCTTCAGTCAGCGAGACGTACTTCGTCCGACCGACCGCCTCGACCCGAATGTAGCCCCGTTCGGAGAGCGGGTCGATCACGTGGGTGTCGAGCACGCGATAGAGCCCCTTTCGGGTGCTCGCGTTCGAGCGCGCGATGAACTCGAACCCCTCCTCCTCACCGAACGCGATCAGCTCCTTCTTGCTCGCGCCCCGATACCGACCCTCTCCCTCCCCGTCGGCGTCCGCGAGGAAGGCCAGATAGGCGACCTCGGTCCCGGACGGCCGGTCGATCGGATAGGCCGGTAACGCGAACGTCTCGGCGACGGCGTCGTGGAGCGGTTCGTCGGGTATCGCCCGCCCTTCGGGCCCGTAGTCGGGCCGGGCGTAGATCGGCGTCGCACCGGCGGTCATGCAGGCGATCATCCCCGCGATGGCGGTGATCTTGCTGCCGGCCGAGAGGTTGACGTAGACCTCGTCGTCGGGATGGTCGGCGATCGCGCCCGCGATGGCCCCGAGCGCGTCGTACAGGTCGAAGACATCGCAGGTCCGCGAGTCGAGCTCGATCCGATCGCTTTCGGCCAGTTCCTCGCGGAGCGCCTCGAGATAGGTGATCCCCTCGTCCTCGACGTGCCCGATCAGCACCACCCGATCGGCCTTCCACTCCATGATCGGCTCGCGCAAGCGGGCGTACTCGAAACCGAGCGGTACGATCTGGACCCGCTGGGCGATCGGTGGATCGGTCATGGTTCTCATTGATCGCGATAGTAGAAGAACGTCAGTACTGTTCCGCGAGCTGAAAGAGGAGCGTTCCCGCGAGCACGATCAGAAGGCCTGCGACTTCGATCCCCACGAGCGACTCGTCGAGCGCGAGCCAGCCCAGCAGCGCGACCTGAACGAGCATCGTGTTGTTGATGAGGCTCGCTTCGGTCGCCGAGAGCTCCCTGAGGGTGCGGTTCCAGAGCGTGAAGGCGAACGCCGTGTTGACGACCGCGAGCCAGGCGACGATCGCCCACTCGACCGGCGCGAGCGCGGGCAGTCCCTGGACCGCGAGGCCGGTCGCGAGCAGGAGGGCTGCGCCGATCGCCATACTACAGACGGTGACCACCAGGGGCGGGTGGGCCCGCGAGGCGTTGACGGCCCGGCCGACGAGCGCGCCGCCCGCGTTCGCGAGCAGGCCGATCGCCATGATCGCGAGCCCGACGACCTGCGCGTTCGGGAGGGTCCTGGGCCCGAAGTAGGCCACGGCCCCGGCGGTCACGAGGCCGATCGCGACCCACTGTCGGGGGGTGATCGACTCGCCGAGAGCACGGGCCGAGAGCGCCACGAGCAGCGGGGTCGCGCTCAGGACGAGGCTCACGGTCGCCGCCCGCAGCACCACTAGCGCGGCGAACTGCGCGCCCTGGGTGAGTGCATAGAGGAGGACGCCCAGCAGCGCGAACCGACCCCATTCGCGCGCCGAGAGCCGACGGATCTCGTGGTGACGGCCCCGAACGAGGAGGAGGGGGACGAGCACGAGCGTCGCGAGCCCGTAGCGCAGGCCGGCGAAGGTAAGCGAGGGGATGGTCTCGAGGCCGATCGCGATCAGGACGTACGAACTCGACCAGAGGACCGTCACGAGGAGGGCTTCGAGCCGAGCACGCAGGAGTTCCATCGGCTCAGCGGAGCCGTTTCAGTCCAGTTAACGTATGTACGAGACTGTCGTTACTGTCGTCACCGGCGTCAAACCGACGGGAACAGTCGAAGCCATCGGATGATGGCCGAACGCTTAACCTATCGGAGCCAGTAACACGGCCATGAACCACGTGAAGATTCCGCAGGACCGCATCGGTGCGGTGATCGGTGCCGGCGGTGAGACGCTGCGCGAGATCGAGGAGCGCGCGGAGGTCCGCCTCGACGTCGACTCGGAGAACGGCTCGGTGCGCGTCGAGAGCGTCGGCGACCCCGTCACGGGGCTGAAGGGCCCCGAGATCGTCCGCGCGATCGGCCGCGGGTTCCCGCCCGAGGACGCCCTCGCGCTGCTCGAGGACGACGCGATGCTGTTCGACCTGATCGACATCGACGCCGCCGCCCGCAACAAGAAGGACCTCCAGCGGAAGAAGGGCCGCCTCATCGGCGAGGGCGGCCGGACCCGCGAGATCATGGAGGAGCTCTCGGGCGCGAGCGTCGTCATCTACGGCTCGACCATGGGCGTCATCGGCCAGCCCGAGGCGGTCTCGATGGTCCGCGAGGCCGCCGAGATGCTGCTCGAGGGCGCCCCCCACGGTGCGGCCTACTCCTTCCTCGAGCGCAAGCACAACGAACGAAAGCGCGAGGAGCTCAGCTACCACCGCTTCTCGGGCGGCGGGTCGGCGTAACGGTATATAAACGAATGTGAGAAGGGGTAACATAACGCCGGCCGAGGGTGACTGGCGCGTATCGCGAGGCCGTTTCCAGTAGATTTATATAGAATGGCAAACAATCCTTCTCTTGACTATGGCTCAGCAGATGGGTAACCAGCCCCTCATCGTGATGTCGGACGACAGTCAGCGGACGTCCGGGCGGGACGCACAGTCGATGAACATCTCGGCCGGGAAGGCGGTCGCCGAGGCCGTACGGACCACCCTCGGCCCGAAGGGGATGGACAAGATGCTCGTCGACTCCTCGGGCGGCGTCGTCGTCACGAACGACGGCGTGACCATCCTGAAGGAGATGGACATCGAGCACCCCGCCGCGAACATGATCGTCGAGGTCGCCCAGACCCAGGAGGACGAGGTCGGCGACGGGACCACCTCGGCGGTCGTCGTCGCGGGCGAGCTCCTCAAGCAGGCCGAGGAGCTGCTCGATCAGGACATCCACGCGACCACGCTCGCCCAGGGCTACCGACAGGCCGCGGAGCGAGCCAAGGAGGTCCTCGACGACATCGCGATCGAGGTCGATGCCGACGACACCGAGGTCCTGACCCAGATCGCCTCGACCGCGATGACGGGCAAGGGCGCGGAGAACGCCCGCGACGTGCTCGCCGAGCTCGTCGTCGACGCCGTTCGCGCGGTCGCCGACGAGGACGGGATCGACACCGAGAACGTCAAGGTCGAGAAGGTCGTCGGCGGGGCGACCAGCGAGTCCGAGCTGATCGAGGGCGTCATCGTGGACAAGGAGCGCGTCCACGACAACATGCCCTACTTCGCCGAGGACGCCAACGTCGCGCTGCTCGACGGCGCACTGGAGGTCAAGGAGACCGAGATCGACGCCGAGGTCAACGTCACCGATCCCGACCAGCTCCAGCAGTTCCTCGACCAGGAGGAACAGCAGCTCGAGGAAATGGTCCAGCAGATCAAGTCGGTTGGCGCCGACGTCGTCTTCGTCGGCAGCGGCATCGACGACATGGCCCAGCACTTCCTCGCACAGGAGGGCATCATCGCCGTCCGACGCGCGAAGGACTCCGATCTCTCGCGGCTCGCCCGCTCGACGGGCGGCAGCGTCGTCTCGAGCGTCGACGACCTCGACGAGGACGACCTGGGCTACGCCGGCTCGGTCGCCCAGAAGGACATCGGCGGCGACCAGCGCATCTTCGTCGAGGACGTCGAGGACGCAAAGAGCGTCACCCTCGTCCTGCGCGGCGGCACCGAGCACGTCGTCGACGAGGTCGAGCGCGCCATCGAGGACTCGATGGGCGTCGTGCGCGTGACTCTCGAGGACGGCGAGGTGCTGCCCGGCGGCGGCGCCCCCGAGATCGAGCTCGCGCTCGCGCTGCGTGACTTCGCCGACTCGGTCGGCGGCCGCGAGCAGCTCGCCGTCGAGGCGTTCGCCGACGCGCTCGAGGTCAACCCGCGCACGCTCGCGGAGAACGCGGGCCTCGATTCGATCGACTCGCTGGTCGAGCTGCGCAGCCAGCACGACGGCGGCGCACAGGGCGCCGGGCTGGACGCCTACACCGGCGACGTCATCGACATGGAAGAGGAGGGCGTCGTCGAGCCGCGACGCGTCAAGACCCAGGCCATCGAGAGCGCCACCGAGGCCGCGGTCATGATCCTCCGGATCGACGACGTGATCGCCGCGGGCGACCTCTCGGGCGGCCAGGTCGACGCCGACGACGGCGGCGACGACATGGACATGCCGCCGGGCGGCGGCGGTATGGGCGGCGGCATGGGTGGCATGGGCGGTATGGGCGGCATGGGCGGCGCTATGTGAGACGAAGGGAATTCGTCTCACGGAGGCAGCGAAGCTCTGCTTCGCCCGCCGATGTAGAGCAGGCCCTAACGCCTCCACCACTATCCACCCGACGAACGAACCGCTTTCTTCCCGTTTCCGGCCGATCAGCGCCGCGTATCGTCGTCGAGGAACCAGCTAGTCCCGTCCTCACTGAAATAGACGTCTAGCGCCCGCAGTACACCGACGTAGGCCGCTCCGGCGACGAAGACGAACGCGATCGATCCCCAGCGGAAGAGCCGAGCAGATCCCGGAACTCTCGTCGTTCGTCATATCCGTTCCGGCCGTCGGGACCTACTCCCGAAGCACCGAACCGGCGACCAGCAGCCCGCCGACGAGCAGCAACGCGACCGGGGTTCCGGGCACGGCGGCGTGGGTCGAACACTCGTTCGTGCCGTCCGGCGTGTAGACGAGTTCGCTTCCCTCGATCGCGTAGAACGCCGGCCAGCCGGATGCATCGCTCGCAGCCGGGATCTCAGTACACGCCGAAAACGGGAGCGTCGGGAACAGCGCGAACAGTGCGAGCAGTCCCACGGTCGCGAGCAGCAGCGCGGTGATCCCCGCCCGGAAGGCCAGTCCTCTCATAGGTCGGGCGAACGAACCGGACGGCTATGTAGGTAGGGGCCGGCAGGAGTCGGTCGGCGGGGTCGCTCCCGGGTCGTGCGCTACTCCTCCTCGAGGTCGAGGGGGAACTGGCGGTTCTCGACGGCGGCGTTGAGCACGACGCTGGTGTTGGACTCGCGGATGTCGGGGTCGACCAGCAGGGACTTGATCCCCTCGTTCATCTCGTCGGTGTCGGTGAACTTGCCGACGGCGATGATGTCGTGGTCGCCGGTGACCTCGTAGACGCTGATCATCCGCTCGTGGTTCTCCAGTCGTTCGGTTACGTCGGGCAGGGCGTTACCCTCGACCTTGAGCTGGAGGATCGCGGTCACGTCGTAGCCGAGCATCCCGTAGTCGACCTTCGGGGTGTAGCCGGTGATCGCGCCCCCCTCCTCGAGGTCCGAGAGGTGGTTCGAGATGGTCGTCACGGAGACGTCGAGCTCCTCCGCGAGGCTTCGCAGGCTCGCCCGTCCGTCGTCCAGTAGCGCGTTCACTAACTTCGAGTCAAGGTTTTCGTACGTCATCACGTCTACTCACCCGCCCTACCCTTTAGAAGTTTACGAATATCCAGTTCTATTTGGGCAGCGGAATACTTGCGAAGAACGATAGTATTTTAGTCGCGACCATGTTCAGGGAGAGTGTCGAGAACGATGGCAAACGGAAACATTACATCCGAGGAGCAGTCGGTACTGCAGCAGATCGAGGAAGAGGACGTCAAGTTCCTCCGCCTGCAGTTCACCGACATCACCGGTACGGTCAAGAACGTCGCAGTCCCGGCCAGTCAGGCCGAGAAGGCCTTCGAGGAGGGGATCTGGTTCGACGGGTCGTCGATCGAGGGGTTCGTCCGCATCCAGGAGTCGGACATGCGCCTGGAGCCCGACCCGGAGACGTTCGCGGTGCTGCCCTGGCGTTCGAACAGCGACTACGCGAGCGCACGCCTGATCTGTGACGTCGCTCACACCGACGGCACGCCCTTCGCGGGCGGCCCGCGGCAGGTGCTGAAGAGCGTCCTCGAGCGCGTCGAGGAGATGGGCTATACGGTCTCGATCGGCCCCGAGCCCGAGTTCTTCCTCTTCAAGACCGACGAGGAGGGCAACGCGACGACGATCCCCCACGACAAGGGCGGCTACTTCGATCTGGCGCCCAAGGACCTCGCGAGCGACGTCCGCAAGGAGATCATCTTCACCCTCGAGGACATGGGCTTCGAGATCGAGGCCAGCCACCACGAGGTCGCCGAGGGTCAACACGAGATCAACTTCAAGTACGACGACGCGCTGGGCGCCGCGGACAACATCGCGACGTTCCGCTCGGTCGTCCGTGCGGTCGCCGCACAGAACGACCTGCACGCCACCTTCATGCCCAAGCCGATCGCGGAGATCAACGGCTCGGGGATGCACAGCCACATCTCGCTGTTCGACGAGGACGGCAACGCCTTCGCCGACGACTCCGACGAGTTCAACCTCTCCGAACTCGCCTACAAGTTCATGGGCGGCATCCTGAACCACGCCGAGGCGTTCGCCGCGGTCACCAACCCGACGGTGAACTCCTACAAACGGCTGGTCCCGGGCTACGAGGCGCCCGTCTACGTCGCCTGGTCGGACACGAACCGCTCGGCGCTCGTCCGCGTGCCCGACGCCGCGGGCACCAGCGCGCGCTTCGAGATCCGCAACCCCGACCCGTCGTGCAACCCCTACCTGGCGCTAGCGGCGGTTATCGGCGCGGGCCTGCACGGCATCGAGACCGACGCCGATCCCGGCGAGCCGGTCCGCGAGGACATCTACGAGTTCGACGACGAGAAACGCGAGGAGTACGGCATCACGACGCTGCCGCCGAACCTCGATCGCGCGGCCGACGCCCTCGAAAACGACGAAGTGATCACCGAGGCGCTCGGCGAGCACGTCACCGAGAAGTTCCTCCAGGCGAAACGCGCGAACTACGCCGACTACAAGACCCACGTCAGCAGCTGGGAGACCGAGCGCTACCTCGAGAAGTTCTGAGCCGCTGACCGCCGACGCGATCCTTTCTTTCGCGCGCCACGCGAGCAGCGCAGCGACCCCGAGCGACGACACCGAACCGCCAGAGTGTTCCTCCCCTCCCGCCGAGTGGAGCCTATGTGGCTCCTCGACGGGGCACCGCTCGTGTTCGTGGTCGGCCTCGTGACCGGGCTCGCGACCGGGCTCGGCGTGCTCCCCTTCTTCCTGGTCGAGGAGATCCCCGATCGGTGGCTCGTCGCCCTCTGGGGGCTCGCCGCGGGCATCATGCTTTCTGCCTCCGTCTTCGGGCTGCTCGCCGAGGGGCTCGCGGAGGGCTCCGTACTGCTGGTCTCGCTGGGACTCTGTCTCGGGGCCGCGCTGGTGTACGCCGCCGACCGGCTGATCGGGGGCTACGAGTTCACACCCGCGATGGGGTCGGCGGTCGACTACCGAACGGCGGCGCTCACGGTCGGCGTCCTGACGGTTCACAGCGTTCCGGAGGGGATCGCCGTCGGCGTCGCGTTCACCGAGATGGCAGAGACGGCCGAGAACGTCGCTATCGCCGGCATCGAGATGCCCGAGCTGGCGGCGTTCATGGCGGTCGCGATCTCGGTCCTGAACGTTCCCGAGGGGCTCGCGCTCGCGATCCCGCTGGTCTCGCTCGGGGTTCGTCGCACGAAGATCGTCGGCTGGGCGATCGTCTCGGGACTCCCACAGCCGATCGGCGCGGTCCTCGCGTACTACTTCGTCAACGCCCTGGAGGGGCTGTTGCCGGTCGCGTTCGGGTTCGCGGCGGGCGCGCTGTTGTATCTGCTGGCGACCGAGTTCGTCCCCGCCGGGCTCGAACACGGCGCGGCGCTCGCCGGACGGGGCCGAAGCGAGCTCGGCGGCGGGTTCGGGCTCGGGTTCGTCGCGACGACGGCGATGGTCGTCGCGCTGGGCGTCTGAACCCCGTCGGGACCTGTCGGTCCGTTCCCCCTCGGCCGGCCGACGCCGTCGTCAACCGGCTGGAGGCCCGGATCAGTTCCCGCGCCAGTTGCGGATCGCGTCGTTGATCCGGCCGGGGAAGCCGAGCACCCCGAGCCCGGCGCCGACGGTGACCATCACGGCGTAGAGTCCGAGCGTCGAGAGCCAGAGGACGATCATCGCGGCGATCGCCCACCCTCCCGAGAGGAAGAAGAAGGCCCCGAGCGTCATGATCGTCCCGTAGAGCAGGACGAGATACGGCCCCCACCCGGTCGCGTGGCCCCGCCTGATTCGCTTTCTGACGTACTTCTTCAGGTCGGACTCGACCTCCTCCTTGCCGACGGTTTTCGACTCGATGTCGGCTCTGAAGGTGTCGAGGTCGGCCCGGAGCGAGCGGACCTCGTCCTGGAGCCCGACGACGTCGGGCGCGGGTCCGCGCGTTCCGGTGGCGGCCTCCTCGCTCGCGGTCCGGGTCGAATCGGTCGCCTCCTCGGTCTCGGCGCCGATCTCGGGGCTCGGCCCGCGCGGCGAGTCGGTCGCCGCGCGCGTCGTCCCGGAGCCCGACGGCTCCGACGAGTCCTCGTCCGAGGTCGCCTCGGACGCGACGTCGGCCGTCCCGTCCTCCGCGGACGGCGTGCCCGGTGTCGCCCGCGTGGCCTTCGATTCGTCCTCTTCGACGTCACTGTCGCTCGTGTCGTTGTTTCGTTCCATGAGTACGTAGTTGACCACACCACCGAGAATGATAACGACGCCGCCGATGTAGAGCCAGGTGAGAAGGAGGAGGATCCCGCCGATCGCGCCGTAGGCGTCGTACTGGCCGGCGTTCGAGGCGTACAGCCCGAAGAACGTGTGCAAAAGCGCCCAGCCGAACGCGGCGAACGCCGCGCCGGGCAGTGCCTGCTTGATCGAGAGATCCTCGACGTCCGGGAGCACGTAGTACATCGGGAGGAAGACCAGCGAGAGGCCCGCGATCAGGAACAGCGGGGTGAGGAGGCCGAAGGGGAAGTCGGGAAGGAAGACGAGAAGCGCCCCGAGCCCGATCATCCCGATGGCGGCGACGATGATCGCCCCGAAGACGATCACCGCGTTGATCACCTGGCCGACGATCGACTTGTCGAGCCCGGCGCCGTAGATCAGCGAGAACGCCGTGTCGAGCCCGCGAAACAGCTTCAGCGCGCTCCACAGCAGGACGACGACGCTGACGACGGTCGCCCCCCCACGGCCGGCTTCGGCGGTGATCGCGTCGTCGAGCGCGTCCTGGCCCGCAGGGGCGAGGTACTCGCCGGACTCCGCGACGATCTGGTTTGCGAGCTCCTGGCCCCCGACGACGCTCGCGACGATGAAGACGAACGCGAGCAGCGGGATGAGCGAAACGAACGCGTAGTACGCGATGCTCGCCGCCAGAAACGTGGCCTCGTTCTCCTGCACCTCCTCGACGACGGCACGGCCGATGTCGACGGTGTTCCCTATGCGGCGATTCACACCGGGATTGGGTCGGGCAGCTACAAATACTCGGGGGATGTCATTCGCAAGCCCCCGCCGCCCCGACCGCCTCGCGGATCTCCCGGACGGTCGCCGGTGTCTTGAACGCCGTCCCGTGGTAGTGTGCCCGCGAGGCCTCGAAGCCGGCCTCGCGGAGCGTTCCGAGGAACTCGTCCATCGATTCGGCGGGCCGGCCCCACTCCTTGCAGAGGCGGTGGTGGTCGTAGTGGGTCGGGCGGTCGAGCTCCTCGGAGAGGGTCTCGACCAGCCGACCGGCGCGCTTCGCGCTCCCCCACTCCTCGTCGATCGCCTCGCCGACCCGCTCGGCGAACCCCCGGTCGTGGGTCGGACCCAGCCAGACCGGCCCCGCCGTCAAGACGCGCTCGGAGCCACACAGCGGGCAGGCCTCCCATGGGTCGGCGATCATCCCCTCCGTCGCCTCGCGATGCAGGCAGTCCTCGCAGTGATCGAGGTAGCCGAGCTCGTCGATCGCGCGGTTCCCGTCGGTCGCGCTGTGTTCCAGATCGAGGTAGGTGCGCACGTAGTGGCGGGTCACGTGGCTGAAGACAGGGACGATCCCGACGTCGTAGCGCGCGGCGGTGCGCGCGAGCGCCGACAGCAGTATCCTGAGACCCATCTCGGGGTGGTAGTCGGTGTTCTGCGGGACCGCACTGTACTTGCGGACGCCGCTGTCGAAGTGGGCACCACACAGCGGGGCGGTGTCGGTCGCGGTGACACAGACCATGTTGCGGGCGTTCGCGAAGGCGGCGTCGGCGAAGGGGATCGGCGTGCCGTAGGGGTCGAGGTCGACCACGTCGAACAGCTCCTCGTGAAGCAGGGCGTTGGCGTCACGGTTCACCACCGCCCCGTCGAGCCCGTTCCGCTCGAGGTTCGCCCGGCAGAGCTCGGCGTTCTCGGCCTTGTAATCACAGAGGGTGGCGTCCCAGCCGTCCGCGGCGGCCCGTGCGCCCCTGATGCCCGAGGCGCCCATGGCGTCGAGATACCGCTCGGCGCGAGGCTCCCGGTCGCGATAGGCCCGGAGGACGGCGATCGTCAGGTCGCGGTTCAGCTCCTGATCGGGGTTGTAAAAGGCCTCTCCGGTCTCGATCTCGACCCCGCCCTCGCGTACGCGCATGCCCGTATCTCGGCGACGAGCGGGGGAAAAGCCATGCGATCCGCCGGGCGGAACCGAACCGGTTTAGCCCCGCCCCTCCCAAGGACGGGTGTGACAGACCCGGTCGATCCCTGGCGAGCGGACCTCGAGGAGGCCGGCCAGCTCACCGGCCCCGTCGCGGAACGGATCATCGGGCCCCACGGCGATCGGGGGGTGCGGGCCATCGAGGCCGTCACCGAGGGCCGGGTCAAGCAGTACCGCGACTTCACCGTCGTCGTCGGCCACGACGAGGAGTACGTCGTCGAGGACGGGGGCTGTACCTGCAAGGACAGCGAGTACAACCTCGATCCCGAGGACCCCACGGAACGCTGCTGGCACGCGCTCGCGGTGACCATCGCCGAGGCGACCGGCAACGTCGACGAACACGACATGTGGTACTCCGAGGTCCGGAGCTTCCTCTGAAAGCCCTCGCAATCGCTTGGCAGCGATTGCTCGCCCTTTGCATGTCCCAAGAAAAGACCGCTTCGCGGTCTTTTCGGGCTGAGCGGCGACGACGTCGCCGCGAGGTCCGCGGGAACCCCGTTCCCGCGAGATCCCAGAAATCAAAGATTTCTGAGGACCACCAAGCCCGCATCGCAGTCGTCCGATCGGACGACTGCTCTCAGGGACGCCAGCCCTTCCCCGCCCCGCTCAGGCGGTCGCCGGAGGTGGCGACCGCCCTCGCGCCGGCCACCGCCCCGATGGGACCGAAAGCAGCTATCCCGATTCGTCCCGTAGCGGAGCGGGAACCGGCTGGGTCGACAGATGGGTGTCCGTGAACCCCGACTCGAACTTGAGCCCGTAGCCGAACAGCCGGTCGGCCCCGATGTGGCCGATCCAGACGAGCGCGACCAGCAGAGCGAGCTGACTGGCGAGCCACAGACTTGCCGCGCCGAGTGCCAGCGGGAGCGCGTAGGTGTGGACGACGTTGTACGTCAGACTTCCGACGCGGGGACCAGCGAGATAGCCCAGCATCGAGAGGTCGGGCGCGAGCGCCAGGACGGCCAGCAGCCAGAGCGGGCCGCCGAGCCAGAGATAGGCCCCCAGCGTGACCACGAGGACGACGAGGCCTTCGAGACGGAGGAAGTGGCGTGGTTCCATACCGTGTATAGATCAGGTACGGGCAAATCGGCGCCGGATTCGGCAAGCGTGAAGCTCCCCGACACCCAGTCCCCGATATGAACCCACGGCTCGCGCGGATCTCGCTGTTCCCGATCAAGTCCCTCGACGCCTTCGAGCCCGAGCGCGCGACGATCACCCCCGTCGGCCCCATCGCGGGCGACAGACGCTACGCGATGGTCGACGCCGAGGGCGAGTACGTCAACGGCAAACGAACCGCGGCAGTTCACCGCCTGCGGGCGAGCTACGACGATCCCGACCGGGTCGAGTTCTCGACGCCCGAAAGCGACGCCGACGAGTTCGATCTCACGACCGACCGCGAGGAACTCGCCGAGCACCTCTCCGAGCAGTTCGGTTATCCCGTCGAGCTGATCCGGGACGACACCGGAATGCCCGACGACACGGAGATCCCGGGCCCGACCGTGATCAGCACCGCGACGATCGAGGAGGTGGCCTCCTGGTTCGGCCTCGCTCCCGAAAACGTCCGGCGGCGCTTTCGCGCGAACCTCGAGATCGAGGGCGTGCCGGCGTTCTGGGAGGATCGACTGTTCTCGGATCAGGGTCGCGTCGTCGACTTCTCAATCGGAGGCGTCCGTCTCGCGGGCGTCAATCCCTGTCAGCGCTGCGTGGTCCCCTCGCGGGACCCCGACACCGGCGAGGAGTTCGAGGGCTTTCGCGAGCGATTCATCGAGAAACGAGGGAAGACGCTGCCCGAATGGACCGATTCCGATCGGTTCGACCACCAGTTCCGGCTGATGGTCAACACCCGCGTTCCGGAGGACGGTGCGGGGGAGATCGAGGTGGGCGATGCCGTCGAGATCGTCGGCGAGCGCGAGGAGACCGGGAGGAACCGGGTCGCGTGACGAAACGGAGCGGTGGCCGGCGCGAGGGCGGTCGCCACCTCCGGCGACCGCCTGANCCCCCCCCCCCCCGCGACTCGGCGGCACCTGGCCGGAAATGCAAAGGGCGAAGCGCGACTGCCAAGGAGCGCTGAGGGCTTTCGCTAGAAGCCGACCGCGTGCCCGTCGCGTCGCGGCTCCGAGCCGCCGATCAGGGTGCCCTCGTCGTCGCGGTAGATGAACTGTGCGCCGCCGTAGTGGTCGGCATCGGGGACGAAGAACTCCGCCTCGGGGATCACCTCGTGACCCCGTTCGCGGAGCTCCTCGACGGTCTCGTCGGGCATCCGCGTGGTCTCGAGGGCGACCTCGTGGCCCTTCTGGAACCGGAACCGGGGGACGTCGATGGCGGCCTGGGGGTTCAGCTCCGAGTCGGCCATGTTCGCGAGCAGCTGGAGGTGGCCCTGGGGCATCATCCGACCGCCCATGACGCCGAAGGAGGCGCGAAAGTCCCCGTCCTCGCGCAACATCGCGGGAATGAGCGTGTGGAAGGGGCGTTTGCCCGGCTCGATCACGTTCGGGTCGCCGGGTTCGAGGGTGAAACCCGCCGCGTGGTTCTGGAGGGTAAAGCCCCCGACGGTCAGCCCGCTCCCGAACGGCTTGTAGCCGCTTTTCAGCATCGAGACGGCGTTGCCGTCGCCGTCGACGACCGTGAGATAGACCGTATCGCCCTCCTCGCTCATCGCGCTCATTTCGCCCGCCCGGGGCTCGTAGTCGCCGACCTCCTCCTCGATCTGGGCGGCGCGCTCGCCGGCGTACTCCTTCGAGAGCTTGGTCTCGAGCGGGATCCGTTCGAGGTCCGGGTCGCCGATGTGGCGGTGGGCGTCGGTGTAGGCGATCTTGATCGCCTCGATCAGCCGGTGGAGGCGCTCGGGGTCGGTCGGCTCCGCCGGCAGGTCGAAGTTCTCGACGATGTTGAGCGCCTCGAGGGCGACCGGGCCGACGGTGTTGGGGGGCAGTTCGAGCACCTCGAGCCCGCGGTAGGTGGTGCTGATCGGGTCGACCCACTCGCTTTCGTACTCCTCGAGATCCGAGAGCTCGAGCAGCCCGTCGTGATCCTGTACGAGCTCGACGATCTCCTCGCCGAGCTCGCCGCCGTAGAACGTCCCGATCCCTTCCTCGGCGATCCGCTCGAGCGAGTCGGCGAAGGCGGGGTTCTCGAAGACCGCTCCCGGCGGCGGGCTCTGGCCGTCTTCGAGGAAGGTCTCCCGGAAGCTCTCGAACCCGTCGACCCGCGGGGCGGCGGTCTCCCATTGGCTGGCGACGTACTCGGTGACGGCGACGCCCTCGCGGGCGTGCTCGATCGTCGGCCGGAGCAGCTCCCCGAACTCCCGGGAGCCATAGCGCCCGGCGAGCTCGTGGAGGCCGTCGAGCGCGCCCGGTACCGTCACGGCGAGGGGGCCTTCCGTGGGGACCGTCGGCGTCCCGTCCTCGCTCTCGTCGGTTCGCTCGCGGTAGGTCTCGACGTCGGCCCCGGCGGGCGCGGGGCCGCTCGCGTTCAGGCCCTCGAACTCCCCGTCGAAGTGGACCATCGCGGTGACGTCCCCGCCGATGGTCGTCATGTGGGGCTCGACCAGGTTCAGCTCGACGGCCGTGGCGACTGCCGCGTCGACGGCGTTGCCACCCTCCCGGAGGACCTGGAGGCCCGTCTGGGCGGCGAGGGGATGGCTGGTCGCGACCATGCCGTTTCGTGCCATCACCGCCGATCGCCGCCCGATGAACTGCCAGGGGTAGTCGAAGCGCCCGCCGTCGTCCGGGCTGACGTCCGTCCGGTCGGCCGCGCCGATCCCGTCGCCGTCGGGTGCGTTCGCGCCGAGGATGCCGTCGTCGTTCGAGTTCGACCCGTTCACGTACGGGAATAGCAGCCCTGGCGGTTCTAAGGGTTTCCGTTGCGACGTATCGATCCGCCGGACCCGGGATCGTGTCCGGGTTACCCCCGGCTGGCGACTCCACGAACGGTCCGTCGGAAAGCGAAAGGGGACGGCCGTTCGAGTGGGCGACCCGGATCGTTCGACCACCCTCTCCGACCGATGGTCGACAGACGCTTCACGAACGAATGGCTCGGGAGGAGCACTACCCTCGAAATCGGTTCCGAACGCGCTGAGTAGCTACTCGCTCGATTCCTGCGATGTCCACGGATCGGCACGTCCCCCGCCACGAACCATATCGAACCCCATATAGCCGAAGAGCAGCGCGTTCGCGACCGCAACGATCCGGATGAACACCGCTCCCGCCCCGTCGAGCGACGGCTCGAGGAACAGGCTGACCGAGAGCGAAAGCCCGACGATCGCCGTCGCCGATCCCGAAAAGACGTACCAGTGAACCCGATATCCGGCCAGCGAGAACCCGTCGATGAGACCGCCGAGGAGAAACAGCGCCCCGGCGAGCCCGAACGCGAGGACGAGAACGGCGAGCAGCGGTTCGGCGAAGGGGTCGCCGAAGACCGAGAACGACACGAAGAAACCGAGAAGCGCGATCCCGGAGACGGTGTTGAACTTCCTCATGGCTACTGGTTCAGTCGGAATCTAATAACGGCACCGGCCAACCGGATCCTTCCTCAGAGGACGACCGACCAGACGGCCACACCGGCGAGAAACGACACGACGGCGAACAGCACGACCCCGACGGCCCGGGCGTTCGACGGCTCGGCACCCAGATCCACGTGGCGGGTGTCGCGGGCGATCTGGACGCCGAACCAGACGAGCGAACCGAAGCCGACGATCGCGCCGACCCCGAGCACCCATCCCATCGCGCCGGACGCGGCGAGCGCGGTTCGGACCATGGACCCACCGACCGAAACGCCGAGCAGCACGAACGCGATACCGACGGGGACGTTCCAGTCGAACTCCCGGGACCCGATCCGAAACGAGTCACGGAGCGCGCCGGCGATCAGCAGCGTCGCCGCGATCGCTATCGAACCCATTGAGACGAGCGTGGTCGGATCGGTAAGCGCATCGGGAAACGCGAGGAAATAGAGCCCGACGATCAACAGCATGAACGCACCGAGATAGGGCACGCTCCGCTTCATACGCCATGGTATATCTCCGTATGGGTCCTTGAACCCTCGGCCGTGTCAGGAACAGCGTGCAGTCAGCACGACGACCTCGTCTCTTTCAGACGTTTACCACTGAACCGACGCTCAGTATGTGTCTATCGAACGGTCGCCTCGACGAAAACACCGTTCGAGAGCGACCGCCGTTCAGGTGGACACGTTGCCACGCGTCCAACCAGGGTCGTGGCCGGTGCGGTCTATGATATCGGACCGGCACGCCGGACAGTAGTCAGGGGTGACGGATTCGCCTCGGGGGACGTAGACGGCGCCGCCACATTTCACGCACGCATCCGCGACGATGGTCGCGCAGTCCGCACAGACGCTGAAGTCGTCGACCGTGAGTTCGCGCAGGGGTTCGAGCTGTTTATCGAGGAGATACTCGTCGATGACCGTCTGGCAGTTCTGGCATGGTTTCATAGCGATGCGTATTATACCTCGTGACCGCACGGTAAATACCTGCCCCGAAACCGAACTGACTGCTGAAACCCGAACGAACTGTACGCACGACCACCCGTTCCACGCGTGTAGTAAAACGGGGGCCGTGGTACCGCGACGCTCGGAAGCGTTATCAGTCGCAGGGGACTACGTTTGTTTGCAATGGCAAACGGAAAGGTTGATTTCTTCAACGACACTGGCGGCTACGGTTTCATTTCGACTGACGACGGCGACCTCGACGAGGACGAAGACGTCTTCTTCCACATGGAGGACGTCGGCGGGGAGGACCTGACGGAAGGTACTGAGGTCGAGTTCGACATCGAGTCCTCGCCCAAGGGGCCTCGAGCGGCGAACGTCGTCCGACAGTAATACCGAGACACACTCGTCGCTCACAGCGACGAACGCTACTCTCGATTTTTCAGACGGTTACACGTTCTAGCCGAGGCTATCTGTACGCTCCGAAACACCGATATCGAGGACGTCGGGTGACCGATACGCGCCCTGTAGTCAGGTCGCTAGAACTATCTCCGTCTGCGGTGTTGGACAGAACCGTCCGTCCATCGATCCGGGCGGACGAGGATCGAGCCGTTCCGACCAGCCTACGATTCGGCGCAGATCCCGACGAAGTTCCGCAGGATCGCCAGCCCCGTCTCGCCCGATTTCTCGGGGTGGAACTGGGTGCCGAAGACGTTGCCCGCCTCGTTGGCGACGATCGCGGGGAACTCGATCCCGTAGTCGGTGGTCGCGACCACGCTGGTAGGGTCCTCGGGTTCGGCGTAGTAGGAGTGGACGAAGTAGGCGTACTCGCCATCCACACCCTCGACCAGCGGGTGCTCGCGCTCGACGTTCAGCTCGTTCCAGCCCATGTGGGGGACCTTCTGACCCTGGTCGAACCGGACGTTCGTCCCGGGAATCAGGTCGAGCCCTTCGACGTCGCCCTCGCCGTCGTGGGCGGCCTCCTCGCTGTCGGTCAGCAGCATCTGCATGCCGAGACAGATCCCGAAGACCGGCTGGCCGCGCTCCGCGGCCTCCAGAAGCGGCTCGCGGTACGGCCCGGCGTTCTCGACGCCCTCGCGGAACGCGCCCACGCCCGGGAGGACGATCCCGTCGGCCTCGGCGAAGGCCTCGGGATCGTCGGTGATCTCTACTTCGGCCCCCGCGCGCTCCAATCCACGGGTGACGCTGCGGAGGTTCCCCAGTCCGTAATCGACGACGACGACCTCCGCGAGCGTCGTGGGCGCCCGCGGGGCCTGCGTGCTCGTGCTCATACTACGGTGTAGTCGGCTCGGGCTAAAGGCGCTTTCCGTCTTCGGCAATCATTAGTAGAAAATTTTATGTATTCTTGGATATATATTCGGGTGTGATCGATCAGAACTACCCGCCGTCCCCGCTCGATCCGCCCTTTAGCCTGCGGGGCCGCTCCGAGGGCGGCGCGTTCCGGGCCGGCGAGTCGCTCGTGGTCCACCGGGGCGGCCACCGGGCGTGGATCCGCTCCGACGCGTCGGTGGGGCTCGAAGAGCGCCGTTAGAAGGAGTCGAGCCGGGACTGGTCGTTTCCGTTCCCGTCCGCGCCGATCAGCGAGGCCGCCTCCCCGATCGTCGCGTCGAGGGTCTCCTCCTGGGAGCGGTCGTAGAGCATCGCCGCCGGATGGACGCTGATCAGCACCCGGCGGGAGGTCTCGCCGATGCGGCGTTCCTCGACGGTTCCGGCCTCCTTGGTCACCGCGACGTCGCGCTCCAGCAGGTGTTCGGTGGGCACCTTGCCGACGGTCATGATCAGGTCGGGGTCGACGATGTCGACCTCCCGTTCGAGGTAGCCCCGACAGTTCTCGAGTTCCTCCTTGGTCGGGTCGCGGTTCTCCGGCGGGCGACAGCGCACGCAGTTGGTGATCCGGACCTCCTCGCGGGGAATGGCGTGTTCGCGGAGCTTCTCGTCGAGCTCGCTGCCGCTTCGCCCGACGAAGGGCTCGCCCTCGCGGTCCTCCTGTTCGCCCGGCGCCTCCCCGACGATCAGCAGGTCGGCGTCCTCCGGCCCGGTCCCGTTGACGATCCGCGACCGGGACTCGACGAGCGCGGGGCAGCGCTCGCACTCGGTCACCCGAGGCCCGTCCATGTTCTCCATGGGCGGGCTTCGACGGCCGGCTACAAATCCCCTCGGAACCGGTCTGCCGCCCGCGCCGCGAGCCGCGCCACCCTAAGTGGCTCGGGACGGCCACCCTCGGGGGTCAGGGTCGAAAGCAGCTCGCGGGCCTCCCCGGGATCGATCCCGATGCCCCGCCAGTACAGCCCGTGGCCGTTGACCTCCATTCGCTTCCGTGGGGGCTGGCGCTCGTAGACCGCGAGCCGGCGTTCGAGTTCTTCGCCCGAAAAGGCCTCCCTGAGGGGGGCTTCGAGGCCCGCGCTGTCCTCGAAGCTCACCGAACAGACCGGCCTCTCGACCGCCGCCGACAGCTCGTGCAGGTCAAGCAGGTTGTACCAGGCGGGGGCGATCCCGGCCACGAGAAGGTACTGAACGTCCTCGCGGTCCAGTTCGGAGAAGAGCTCGATGAGAGCGTCGGTGGCGTCGGTCCCGCCGACGGCGAGCGAGCCGAAAACGAGGCCGTCGACGGATCGGTCGGCGCGCACGACCGCGCCCGCGAGCGTGCTCGGGTCGCCGGGCGAGCGCCCGCCGCGGTAGGACTCGGCGACGCCCAGCACCCGGCTCCCGGGCTTCATTCAGTCGTCGTCCTTGATCTCCTCGAGCTTGGAGAGCAGCTCGTCGTTCGAGGCGCCGTTGTCGAACGTGATCGCGCCGTCGTGGGTCTTCTCGTTCGTATCGACACCGTCGCCGTCCTCGAAGTCGGTGTCGTAGTCCTGGTTCTCCTGTTCGGATTCATCGTAGCTCCCAAAGCCCATACACTACCTCGTAGTGTAGCCTGTCACTAAAGATCTACGGCGGTCCGATCGTCGTGACTACGGTACGGACGGTCATCGAGGGCCGGCGACGGGCAGTACAACCCTTATACGAACGGCCGTCGAGATACCGCCATGGCCGTCCACAACCTGACCGCCGACGCGGAGACGTTCACCTGCAACGCCTACCTCGTCACCGGCGAGGTCACGACGCTCGTCGATGCGGGCGCCATGTCGGGGATCGTCGACGCGATCGACGAGCTCGACCGGGTCGTCCTCACCCATCAACACGGCGACCACGTCGAGCAGCTCGACGCCGTCATGGAGGCGTTCGATCCCGAGCTCCACGCCTACGACGACCACCCCGGCCGGACCCACGAGCTATCGGACGGCGACACCGTTGCGATCGGCGACGAGGACTGCGAGGCGATCCACACGCCGGGCCACGCCGACGACCACCTCGCGTTCGTGAGCGACTCGACGATCTACAGCGGCGACGTCGTGGTCCACGACGACGGCGCGTTCGACGACGGCAGCTTCGGGCGCACCGACATGGCCGGCCAGTCCCGGGAGGAGCTGATCGAGAGCATCCGGCGGATCCTCGATCGACTCCCCGAGGGCGTCGACTCGATGTACGCGGGCCACGGCGGGACGTTCCACGGCGACGTCCGGGCGGTGATCGAGCGCGCGCTCGAACGCGCCGAACGGCGCGAGCCCAAATACCCCGACGGATAGGGAAGTCGGAACGGACTGCCGGCGGGTGGCCCTTTTATCCGGTCGGGTGTCGAAGGTGGGGTATGGAGATCACGGACGCCACCGCGGAGGACGCCGAGAGTATCAGGGAGGTCGCACAGCGCTCGATGGAGGCCTCCTACGCCGTCAGCCCCGACACGATCGAGGGCATCCTCGACGACCAGTTCAACCCCGACCGGCTGGCCGACCTGGTCGACGACGAGGACAGCGTATTGCTCGTCGCGAAGGACGAGGGCCATCTCGGGGGGTTCGCCGAGGCCGAGATCGACGGCGAGGAGGGCACCCTCCACTGGCTGCACGTCGCCACCGAGTTCCGCGGGATGGGGATGGGCTCGGGGCTGTTCGAGGCCGCCCGCGACCGGCTCCACGAGGAGGGCGTCGAGAGCGTCCGCGCCCGCGAGCTGGCCGACAACGCCGAGGGTCAGGGTTTCTTCGAGTCCTTCGGCTTCGAGAAGGCCGAGCAGGAGCGCGTCGAGATCGCGAGCGAGGAGCTGATCGTCGAGATCTACGCCGAGAACGAGGCCGAGACCGACGGCGAGGACCAGACCGACGTCGAACCCCAGGGGACCATCGAAACCGACGACGGCACCGTCCACATCGACCGCGACGAGGAGCTGCCCGGCGAGAGCGGCCCCTTCTTCGTCGCCTACAGCGACGAGGAGTACGAGGAGCAGTACGGCTTCTACTGTGGCAACTGCGACTCGATGGTCGAGGCCGTCGACAGCATGGACCGCATCGAGTGTGGGACCTGTGGCAACCTGAACAAGCCCGACGAGTGGGACGGCGGCTACCTCTGAGGGCGACAGGGGGGGCCGCGGGGCCGTTCAGGGTAGAAACCGCTATCAATACCACGGGCGTTCGATGTAGCATGGCAACGATAGTTGACTTCCAGGTGCCGATCGATCAGTTCGCCCTGGCGGACACGGTCGCCCGGGTCTCGGATCCGTACGTGGAGGTCGAGCGCTTCGCCGCACAGGGTGAGGACTCGACCATGTCGTTCGTCTGGGTGACGGCCGACGACCTCGATGAGTTCGAGGCGGCACTGGCCGACGACCCCTCCGTCGAGGAGTTTACGGTGCTCGCGTCGTTCGACGGCGAGCGTTTCTACCGGATGAACTGGATCGACGAGGTCGAGCTCGTGATCCACCTGCTGCTCGAGGAGGACGGAGCGATCACGCGGGCTCACGTGGCCAACGGCTCGTGGAACATGCAGGTCATGTTCCCGGATCACGACTCGCTGTCGCGGACCTACGAGTTCTGCGAGGAGAACGGGCTCTCGCTGACCGTCGACTCGATCTACAGCCTCGACAGCAACGACAACTCGCGGTTCGGGCTGACCGAGTCACAGTACACGACGCTCATGGAGGCGAGGGAGATGGGCTACTACGACGTCCCCCGGGAGGCCACCATGTCCGAGCTCGCCGACGCGCTCGACGTCTCGCATCAGGCGCTCTCCGAGCGCCTCCGGCGGGCCCACAAGAGCCTGGTCGAGCGCGCGCTCACGGGCTCGAACGCCGAACGGAGCGAGCAGCCGTCGATCAGCAGACCCGAGTGAGCGGGCGGCTCGCCGCCCACGAACGGCCCTCTCCGAGCGGCTCGATCACCAGTCCACGCTGAGCGTGCCGTCGCCGTGGGGATCGGGAGCGATCTCCTCGTCGGTTCGCCGGTCGACGACGTGGATCACGCCGCGGTCCTTCTTCGCGGGACAGAGCTCCGCCGCGCGGACGTTCTCGTCGAGCTCCTCCTCGGTGATGAAATACGAGTTCGGCTTGGCGATGCCCGTCTCGAGGTCGAGCTCCCAGTTCCGGGAGGCCTCGGCACACTTCCCGGCGCCGAAGCATTTGTTGGCCTCGAAGACGATCTTGTAGGGCTTCTCCTCGACCGGCGGGGCGTCGCTCTCGCCGATCTCGCTCGCGCGGATCACGTCCTGCTCGTCCGAGTCGCTCATACCGGCGTTACGGAGCCGGCAGGCTTGCGGTTTACGGTTTCGCGGCCGGTAGCGATATGCCGGCCCGTAGAGGATATCGGATATGGCCCCCGAACTGGCCGTGGTACTCTGGATCAGCGGGTTCGTCCTCGTCGGGCTCGGCCTGCTGATCCGAAACGGCTACCCCGAACTGATCGCGGGCTACGACCCCGAGACGGCCGCCGACCCGGAG
The DNA here is from genome assembly GCF_037996645.1 of Halalkalicoccus tibetensis. Classification (NCBI taxonomy): domain Archaea; kingdom Methanobacteriati; phylum Methanobacteriota; class Halobacteria; order Halobacteriales; family Halalkalicoccaceae; genus Halalkalicoccus; species Halalkalicoccus tibetensis. The sequence continues at coordinate 729,741 of NZ_JBBMXV010000003.1, read as the reverse complement.
AAGCTCGTCGCGTTCGTCGGCCGCTGGACGATCTACCTCGGGGCCGTGATCGTCGCGAGCGGGTTCGTTCCGGCGCGCCACTGGGGCGGGTGGTTCGCGCCCGTCTTCGTCGCCGTGACGAGCCTGGTGTCGCTCCGGATGGTCGTCGGCGCGAGCCGCTACGGCTGACTCAGTGCTCGATCGAGACCGACTCGATCTCGATGGTCGTCGTCGGCTTGTCCTGGGCGTCGGTATCGGCGCTCCCGATCTCCTCGACGACGTCCATCCCGTCGACGACCTCGCCGAAGACGGCGTGGCGGTCGTCGAGATGCGGGGTGGGCGCGAGCGTGATGAAGAACTGCGAGCCGTTGGTGTCGGGGCCGCTGTTGGCCATCGAGACGGTCCCCGCCGAGTCGTGGCGCAGCTCGTCGTGGAACTCGTCGTCGAAGCTGTAGCCCGGCCCGCCCCGCCCGGTGCCGGTCGGGTCGCCGGTCTGGATCATGAACTCGTCGATGATCCGGTGGAACTCGACGCCGTTGTAGAGGCCGTCGCCCCGGACCTCGCCGCTTTCGGGGTCCTCCCACGTCGTGGTGTCGGGGGCGGGCTCGTCGTTCGCGGCCGGGTCGTGTTCGGCGAGGTTCAGGAAGTTCTCGACCGTACGGGGCGCGCGCTCGTCGTACAGCTCGATCTCGATGTCGCCCTCGGTCGTGTGCAGCGTCGCTGTAGTCATGGCTGGTCAGTCGTCGAGCCCGCGTAAAACGCTGGTGGTCGCCGGCTATCCCGCCCGTGGCGGGTGCAGTGCGACGGCGTCGACGATGGCGAACAGCCCCAACAGGGAAGCCCCGACGATCGCCGTATGCGTGCTGATCGCCGACAGCGTGCTCAGGGCCAGCGCGAGGACGAACGCCGCCGGGATGAGCCACAGCACGAGGTCGTACCGCGAGACGGGACCGGGACGGGGTCCGAAACCGTGTCGCTGGTGTGTCTCTCCACTCATCGGTCTCACCTCGTCGTATTATTCGTGGTGGATTCACAAAAATCCTGCCCGGAGTACCGAGATTGATGTAGCCGCCGCCCGCAGGGCCACCATGGCCACCCACAGCGCCGAGCGCACGACGCTCGCCCGCCTCCCGTCCGGGACCGAGATCGAGACGACGATCCACCGTTATCGCGGCGGGCGAAGCGGGCCGACGATCTACCTCCAGGCCGCCCAGCACGGCCGCGAGATCAACGGCACCGAGGTCCTCAGACGGCTCCACGACCGGCTCGTCTCGGCCGAGCTGGCCGGCGAGGTGATCGCCGTCCCCGTCGCCGACCCGCTGACCTTCGACCGGGTCTCCTACACCACCCCCGAGATCATCGACAGCGTCAACGCCAACATGAACCGGGCGTGGCCTGGCGATTCGGACGGAACGATCCACGAGCGCATGGCCGCGACCCTCTGGAGCGAGGCCCGCGAGGCCGACGCCATCGTCGACCTCCACACCGGCAGCCCCCTGATGATGACCCACGTCGTCTTCATGAAGGGCAACGAGGAGTCCAGAGCGCTCGCCGAGGCGTTCGGGACCGACCTGCTGCTGGCCGAGCGCGCGGGCGAGGAGGCCGACGAGGAGTGGGACCAGCGGGGGTTCGCCGGCAAGCTCCGGGTCGCGGCCACACGGGCGGGGATCCCCTCGATCACGCCCGAGCTCGCCCACAACAAGCAGATCGTCGAAAGCGCGGTCGAGGCCGGCGTCGAGGGCACCCTGAACGTCCTTCGCGATCAGGGGGTGCTCGGCGGTGATCCCGAACCCACCGGGAAACGCCGGCTCGCGCGCAACCACCTCGGGCGCGTCACCGCGACCGACTCGGGGCTCTTTCGTGCCGATCCCGACCTCGAACTGGGCGACGAGATCGAGGCCGGCGCCCACCTGGGAACGCTCTACGACCCGACGAGTTACGAGGTGCTCCAGGAGGCGGTCGCCGACCGCGACGGGATCCTCTACGCGCTGACCCGGGAGGCGACCGTCACCGGCGGCGAGAAGCTCGCGAACGTCGCACTGCCCCTGGATTAGAGCGCGGCGACGTCCTCGCGTGGCAGATCCGGTCGTGGGCGGCGACGACCTCCTCGCCGGCACACGGCCGCCCGTCGGAGTCGACCACCCAGTACTCGATCTCCATCCCGACGGCCATCCCCGGCGGCTCGCTCATACCGACGAGGAGTCGGCCGGGACCGAATACGCTGTCGGTGCTCAGAACGCCTGCAGCTCCGAGAGCACCGCCTCGGCGCTGCCGTCGTCGATCGATTCGCGGGCCAGATCGAGGCCCTCGTCGATCGATTCGCAGTCCCCGCGGGCGTAGATCCGCAGCGCGGCGTTGAGCGCGACCGCGTCCGCAAAGCGGCCCTCGCGCTCGCCGGCGACGACCTCGCGGGTGATCCGCGCGGAGTCGCTTTCGACGTCCTCGACCTCGAGGTCCTCGCTCTCGAAGTCCATGCCGTACTCTCCGGTCTCGATCTCGAAGTCGGAGAACTCGCCCGAGTCCCATTCGGCGACCTTCGTCAGGCCGGGTCGGACGTCGTCATAGCCCTCCATCCCCTGGAACATGAGCACCCGCGAGAGCTGCTGGTCGCTCTGGTCGAAGGTCTCGACGATGCGTTTCGCGAACGGGAGGTGATAGAAGCTCCCGAGATGGACGTCGGCGTTCGCGGGGTTCGCGAGCGTCTCGATGGTGTTGACGAACGTGCGCACGCCCATGTTGTCCCGGCGCTCGAAGAGGTTCCCGATCCCGGGGTTGAACTCGGGCTGGTAGTAGAAGCCGAAGCCCGTCTCGTCGACCATCTCGGCGCTTTCCTCCGGACTGATCTCCGTTCGGACGTCGAGCGCGTCGAGGACGTGTTTGTAGGCGGTCGCCTTCTGGGTCGGAACCCGGTCGCCCGAATGGGTCACGACGGGCGTGCCCGCGCCGGCGGCGACGACGCCCGCGGCGACGCCCAACAGCGCGGAGCTGTGCTTGCCGTCGTAGTTCGCCCCGCAGTCGACGGGATCGCAGTCGGGTTCCGCGGTGCGAACCGACTCGCGCATCACGTCGGTCAAGGCCGCCAGTTCCTCGGCGGTGTTTCGCTTCCAGCGGTTCGCGAGCCAGAACGCCCCCAGCGTGGTGTGGTCGGGCTCGCCGTCGAGGATCCGCCGGAACGCTTCGGCGGCCTGGTCGTAGTCCATGTCGTCGGCGGACTTGTGTCCCGAGCCGACGACCTCGCTCATCAGCCGCTTGAGCGGCCATTCGCCGTACTCCTGGGTCGCTTGTGCCATAGGAGCGTCTTGGGACGGCGGGCGCAAAAACGCTCGCCTTCGGCCCGGTTTCTGGACGCACGAGCGGATTCCAACCGCGCCGTCGATGATCGAGGACGACCGCTTCCGTTCCAGTTCCCTCGGACGGGATTCGCCCGGCTCGCCGGTCGAGGACCCCTCATGCGAGCCGGACCCGAAAACGATACCTGCCGCCTCTCCCTAGCGCCACCAATGAGGACGCTGGAGGACGACTGGCGGGCCGACCTCGACGACGTCGACGCCGCCCTCATCGACGGCTACCAGAGCGGCGTGCCCGTCGAACCCCGCCCATTCCGGGCGATCGGCGAGGCGGTCGGCGTGAGCGAGGACGAGGCGCTCGCCCGCGTCGAGGCGCTCTCCGAGCGGGGGATCGTCCGGCGCTTCGGCGCGGTGTTGAACCCGCCGGTGATCGGCTCCTCGACGCTCGCAGCGGTGAAGGCCCCCGAGGAGCGCTTCGAGGAGGTCGCTGCCGTGATCAACTCCTACCGGCAGGTCAACCACAACTACCGTCGGGACCACGAGTGGAACACCTGGTTCGTCGTCACCGCGGGCTCCCGGGAGACCCGCGATCGCATCCTCACGGAGATCGAGGAACGAACCGGCTGCACCGTGTTGAACCTCCCGATGCTGACCGACTTCTACATCGACCTGGAGTTCCCCGTCGTCAACGCCGACCGCTTCGCCCGCGAGTCGAGCTCCGAGGCGGGGCGCGTCGAGGCGACGACGATCAGCGAGGAGGCAACGGGCGAGCTCTCGGAGCTCGACGCCGCCGTGTTGCTCGGGATCCAGAACGGGCTGCCGCTCTCGCTCACCCCGTATGCCGACGTGGCGCGGGCGATCGGACGCGGGACCGACGAGGTGATCGACTCGGTCTCGCGGCTGCTCGAGAACGGCTGTATCAAACGGATCGGCTGCGTGATCAACCACGTCGTGACGGGCTTCGACGCCAACTGTATGGTCGTCTGGGACATCCCCGACCACGAGCTCGACGAGCGCGGTCGGGCGGTCGGGGCCCTGCCGTACGTCACGCTCTGTTATCACCGTCCCCGCCGGGAGGAGCTTGGCTGGGGGTACAACCTCTTCACCATGATCCACGGCCGGGAGCCCGAGGCGGTCGACGCCCGGATCGACGAACTGGCGGGCGAGCACCTCCCGTTCGATCACGAGCGGCTCTACTCGACGGAGACGTTGAAACAGACCGGCGCACGCTACGACGAGCTGCTGGGGTCGGCGGCGGGAGAGTAAGTGGGTGTGCGGGTGGAGGACCACCCGCGTTGTCGGCGGACGGTACGGCGAACGGGTCAGCTGCGGGCGGTCGTATAGAGGACCGGCCCGATGACGACCAGCGCGACCCCGAGGAGCTTGTACTCGACCGAGGAGATCCCCTCGGGGATGAGCAGGAACAGCAGCCCGAAGAGGATCACGTTCAGCGAGAGGAGCTTCTTCGAGAGCGCGAACGACCCGAGGACGGCGAGGACGAACAGCCCCACGAGAACCTGTCCGATGTGGTAGTCCTGGATGAGGTCGTCGAAGAGGTCTAGCGGGACGAACTCGATCATGCTACCCGGTACTCGAAGCGATTCAATCTTTAACCTTCCGCTCCGCCTCCTCGGGCTCGCGTTCCGGCCCCTGGAAGTCGAGCGGGCGCAGCCAGCCGTACCAGATCACGCCGATCATCAGCCCGAAGCCGAGCACCCAGACGAGCCGCCCGAGCGCCTCCTGGCCGAGGACGACCGAGAGGACGTAGTTCATCACGCCGGGGACGACGACGCCCGTTACCAGCACGATGACGAACGCCGCCTTGCCCGAGAGCTCCACCATATCCCCGCTATGTCCCGCGGGCCCCTCAATCGCTCGGTTCGGTCGGACGCCTCGCAGGGTATATCCCGGCGGCGGCCGAAGCTCCGGGGAATGTCGGTTCGCACCGTCCTCGGGTTCTACCGGGCCTACTGGCTGTCGCTGTCGCTCTGTCTGGGGATCATGGCGTTGTACCTCACGAGCGCGCTGGTCCACGGCGACTACTGGTACGCGCTCGCGGGAATGCTCGTTCTCACCGCCGGACTGGGGTGGCTCTGGCGGCGGTACGATCCCCCGTCGTAGTTGTTTTGTACGCGCTTCGAGAAGGGCCTCCATGCGATCGAACGAGGCGATCAGGGAGCGTATCGGGGAGCTGGAATCGGCCTACGACGAACAGGACCCGCCGGCCTCGCCGCTGGAGGACGAACAGGAGGCGGTGTTGCTGCGCGCGATCGAGGAGCTCGAGTGGGTCCTCGAGGAGCGCGAGGAACCGCCGCTTTACTGATCGTCGAACTCCAGCGCCGCGGAGTTGATGCAGTAGCGCTGGCCCGTGGGCTCGGGCCCGTCATCGAAGACGTGGCCCAGGTGGCCCCCACACTCCGCACAGACCACCTCAGTGCGGACCATCCCGTGGCTGCGGTCCTCCCGGAACTCGACGGCGTCCTCGTCGGCGTCCGAGAAGCTCGGCCAGCCACAGCCGTGGTCGAACTTCGTCTCGGAGTCGAACAGCCGTGCGCCACAGCCCGCACACCGGTAGGTACCGTCGTCGAAGCGGTCGACGTACTCGCCCGTGAAGGGGCGTTCGGTCCCCTCCTCGCGAAGCACCCGGTACTGCTCGTCGGTCAGTCGCTCGCGCCACTCGGCGTCGGTCTCGGGGACGTCGGAGTCGCTCATACCACGAGGGAGGGGCCCGAGGCCGAAAAGCCTGTTCGAGCCGGCAGTGCCCGAACGGTCGGCGATCCCGGGATCGGGAAACGGGGACGTGCCACGACGCCGGAGCGATGGCGACCGGTTATGGTCCGATCAACCACCGAACACCCGTTTCGTCGGGGAAGCACCACGGGAGTTCAGCGTTCGTGGGTTGTGGGATGAAAGACATAAGTGCCAGTCCGTCGATGGATAAGTATATGGACTCGTCATCAGCGGTCGTCCTCGCCGCCGGGGAGGGGGTCCGTCTGCGCCCCCTGACGCGCCATCGGCCCAAGCCGATGCTGCCCGCGGCGAACAGACCGATCCTCTCGTACGTCTTCGACGGCCTGATCGAGGCCGGGATCAGCGACATCACGGTCGTCGTCGGCTACGGCCGCAGCCGCGTACAGGACCACTTCGGCCCGAACTACCGGAACGTCCCCCTGACCTACGTCACCCAGGAGAAACAGCTCGGCTCGGGCCACGCACTGTTGGCGGTCGAGGGGCAGTTCGACGAGTCGTTCCTCGTCGTCTACGGCGACCAGATCATCGAGTCGCGGATCATCGAGGACGTGATGGAGAACACCACTCCCGAGATGGCCGCCACGCTCGGCGTCCTCGATCACAACCGCGTCGAGCACTACGGCGGCGTCGTCATGGACGGCGACCGGGTCGTCGACCTCGTCGAGCGCCCGACGAACGGGCGCGAGTACCGGCTCAACGCCGGCGTCTACGGGCTCGATTCGCGGATCTTCGAGGCGATCCGCAGCGCCGAGCCCCGCGACGGCGAGCACTCGTTGATCGACGCGCTGTCCTGGCTCGTCGACTCCGAGCACGGGGTTCGTGGGACGATCACCGACGGGCTCTGGGTCGACGCGACCTACCCGTGGGACCTGCTCGAGGTGACGCGCGACCTGACGAAGGCCGGGGTCGTCGGGGAGAGCCGCGAGGAGCGGATCGACGACAGCGCGAGCGTCCACGGGACGGCGACCATCCGCGACCCGGTCGTGATCGGCGCCGACGCGGAGGTCGGTCCGGGGGCCGTCCTCGGGCCCTACAGCTGTCTGGGCGAGAACGTCACCGTCGAGTCGGGGGCGGTCGTCGAGGGCTCGCTGCTCGATACCGACACCAGGGTGGGGCCGAACGCGACGCTCGTCGACTGCGTCACCGGCCAGGGCGTCCACATCGGGGCGGCCACGACCGTCCCGGGCGGCCCCGGCGACGTCCGGATCGGCGACCGGGTGTTCGAACACGAACGCCTCGGCGCGCTGCTCGCCGACCGGGTCGAGGTCGGCGGCGGGGCGACCTTCGCCCCGGGGACGATGGTGGGGTCGGACGCGACGATCCGATCGGGGGCACGGATCGATGGAACGATCACGGACGGTACGGAGGTACGATAACAATGTGTGGAATCATCGGCTACGCCGGCGACGGATACGACAAGGAGGTGCTCGACGTGCTGCTGACGGGGCTGTCGGGGCTGGAGTATCGGGGCTACGACTCGGCGGGGGTCGCGCTCGCCGACGAGACGATCTCGGTCTATAAGAGCGAGGGCGAGCTCGAGGAGCTTGAGGCGATCCTCAAGGAGGAGGACGTCCCGAGCGTCCCCGTCGGGATCGGCCACACCCGCTGGAGCACCCACGGGCCGCCCTCCGACCGCAACGCCCATCCGCATACCGACAACGAGTCGTCCGTCGCGGTCGTCCACAACGGGATCATCGAGAACTACGAGAGCCTGCGCGAGGAGCTCTCGGCCGCGGGCTACGTCTTCGAGAGCGATACCGACACGGAGGTCGTCCCCCACCTGATCCACCACTACACCGAGCAGGGTCTCGACGAGGAAGCCGCCTTCCGCAAGGCCGTCGAACAGCTGGAGGGCAGCTACGCGCTCGCGGCGGTGTTCCGCGGCTCGGAGACGATCTACGCCACCCGCCAGGACTCCCCGCTCGTGCTCGGGCTGGCCGACGACGGCACCTACCTCGCGAGCGACGTCCCCGCCTTCATCCAGTACACCGACGAGGTCATCTACCTCGAGGACGGCCAGTTCGCCACGCTGCGCGACGACGAGATCGTCGTCACCGACGCGGACGGGACGGTGCTCGACCCCTCGATAGAAACCATCGAGTGGGACGCCGAGGACGCCGGCAAGAGCGGCTACGACCACTACATGCTGAAGGAGATCAACGAACAGCCCCGCTCGCTGCGCCAGTGTCTTCGCGGTCGGGTCGACGAGCTCGAGGGAACGGTCACCATCGAGGAGCTCGAGGACCTCCCCACCCCCGAGCGGGTGCAGTTCGTCGCCTGCGGAACGTCGTATCACGCCGCGCTCTACGGCGAGCTCACCCTCCGGGAGCGGGGCGTCCACACCCAGACGTTCCTCGCCAGCGAGTACGACCGCTCCTCGGTGCCGATCGACGAGGACACCCTGGTGATCGGCGTCACCCAGAGCGGCGAGACCGCCGACACGATGCGCGCGCTCCGGCAGGCCGGGCGGGCGGGCGCGACGACACTCGCGGTGACCAACGTCGTCGGCTCCTCGGCCTCCCGGGAGTGTGACTACACGATGTACATCCGCGCCGGCCCGGAGATCGGCGTCGCGGCCACCAAGACGTTCGCGAGCCAGCAGACCGCGCTGACCCTGCTCGCGGACGCCATCGAGGACGGCGAGCGCCGAGAAGTGCTCGCGGCCCTGCGGGACCTGCCCGATCACGTCCAGTCGATCCTCGACGGGTCGAATGCACGCGAGATCGCCGCCGAGTACGAGGACAGCGACGCCTACTTCTTCATCGGGCGGGGCTACAACTACCCCGTCGCGCTGGAGGGCGCGCTGAAGATGAAGGAGATCACCTACAAGCACGCCGAGGGGTTCGCCGCGGGCGAGCTCAAACACGGCCCGCTGGCGCTCGTGACGAGCAACACGCCGATCTTTGCCGTGGTCACGGGCGACGACGAGCGGGCGACCAAGACCATCGGCAACGTCAAGGAGGTCGAGGCCCGCGGCGCACCCGTCGTCGCCGTCACCGACGGCCAGTCCGACGTCGAGCGCTACGCGGATCACGTCCTCTCGATCCCCGAAACGCATGGACGGGTAGGACCGATCCTCGCGAACATCCAGCTCCAGCTCGCCTCCTACTGGCTCGCGAACCGCCTCGACCGCTCGATCGACAAGCCCCGCAACCTCGCGAAGAGCGTCACCGTCGAGTAGCCCGGTTCAGTCGTTTCCCGTTTCCTCTTTCGAGCGCCACCCGAACAGCGCGAGCAGGACGTACAGAACGCCGATCGCCCGGGTCGCCGGGACGACCCAGGGCTTCCAGGCGAGCACCGCGGCGTCCTCGTAGACGAGATCGGTCCAGTAGTCGATGAACCCCCGCGGCGAGAGGACCGCCAGCAGCCCGAACCATCCCAGCATCGATCGGAGCGGACCCGGCAGCGCCGGCGGACGAACGAGCGCCACCAGGAGGACCAGCCCCTCTAGGCGCGCGACCGGCGTGATCCACGGCTGGAGCGACGCCTCCCCGGAATTTTCGAGCGCGAGGCGCTCCCCGAACTCGATGACGCGTTCGGGAGCGAGCAGTTCGACGACGGCCAGCACTGCGAGCAGTGACCTTAGCATGGTGGAAACTACCACGCCGAGAACCAAGAACTCATCCGTCGATTCTTGGTGATCAGGAATCGACGGGGATCCAGCGATAGCTACGGGGGACGTATCACGACGATGCGGACAGATGTTCACACACACAGACACACGTATCTCCGGTGGAGGTCGCGACGATCCGTCGATCGATCAGCGATTCTCGTCCCCGGAGAACAACTACGCTTGTCGAACTTCATGCGTGGTTTGTCAACGATCAACAATCCTAAGCCGTTCGGCGGGGTAGAACCACGGAGAGAATGGCCACCACATCCCACGTCGACCACGAGTTCGACTCGCTGCGGACGCTGCTGGCGACGGCCAACGAGCGAAAGACGGGCGACGAGCTGGCGGGGATCGCCGCCGAGTCGGACGCCGAGCGGGTCGCGGCGAAGAAGGCGCTCAGCCGCGTGACGCTTCGCGAACTCCGGGAGAACCCCGTCGTTCCCTACGAGGACGACGAGGTGACGCGAGTGATCCAGGACGCCGTCCGCGAGCCGGTCTACGAACGGATCGCCGAGTGGACCGTCGCCGACCTCCGGGAGTTCCTCGTCGACTCCTCGACGACCGACCGCGAGATCCGGGCGATCCGCGAGGGGCTGACCAGCGAGATGATCGCCGCGGTGACGAAGCTCATGTCGAACATGGACCTGGCGCTCGCCTCCTCGCGGATGACGATCACCGCCCGGTGTAACACGACGATCGGCGAGCCCGGCACCCTCTCCTTTCGTCTCCAGCCCAACGACCCCGCCGACGACGTCGAGAACATCCTCGATTCGACCCGCGAGGGACTCTCCTACGGCGCGGGCGACGCGGTAATCGGGATCAACCCCGTCGTCGACAGCCCCGAGAACACGGCGTCGATCCTCGAGACGACTCACGAGTTCATCGAGGAGTGGGGGGTTCCGACCCAGAACTGCTGTCTCTCGCACGTCACCACGCAGATGGAGGCGGTTCGCGACGGAGCGCCCGCCGACATGCTGTTCCAGAGCCTCGCGGGCACCGAGGCCGGAAACGACGAGTTCGGGATCGACGTCTCGTTGCTCGACGAGGCCGACGAACTCGCCCGGCGGCGGTGTTCGTCCTCGGGACCGAACGTCTGGTACTTCGAGACCGGCCAGGGTGCGGAGCTCTCGGGCGACGCCCACGAGGGGATCGATCAGGTGACCCTCGAATCGCGCTGTTACGGGCTCGCGAAGCGCTACGACCCGTTCCTGCTCAACACCGTGGTGGGCTTCATCGGCCCCGAGTACCTCTACGACGGCCGGCAGGTCATTCGGGCAGGGTTGGAGGACGTGTTCATGGGCAAGCTCCACGGGATTCCGATGGGGATCGACGCCTGCTACACCAACCACATGGAGGCCGACCAGAACGACATCGAGACCCTCGCGATCACGCTCGCGGCGGCCGGGTCGAACTACTTCATCACCGTCCCGATGGGCGACGACGTGATGCTCAACTACCAGTCCAACAGCTACCACGACGCGGCGACGCTCTGGGAGCTGTTCGACCTCGAGCCCATCGAGCCCTTCGGGGAGTGGCTGGCGGAGATGGGGATCATGGAGAACGGACGACTGACCGAGCGGGCCGGCGACCCGACGGTGTTCGCGTGAGCATGGCCGGAAAACGCGAGCAGACGGGGGCGGAGGGCGACGGGCCACGGGACCCGGAGCTGTTGGAACGGATCGCCGACCGAAGCCCCTCGCGGCTGGGGGTCGGCCGGGCCGGCTCGCGCCCGCGGACCGAGACCCTGTTGGAGTTCTGGGCCGACCACGGGATCGCCCGCGACGCGGTGTTGACCCACGTCCCGGCGTCGTTCGCCGAGGAGCACGGCATGGTGGCGATCAGCACGCTGGTCGAGGACAAGGGGGAGTTCCTCGCGAACCCTGACAGGGGCCGGGAGATCTCCGAGGAGGCCGCCGATCGACTGCGCGAGGAGTGCGAGGTCGGCCCGCAGGTCCAGTTGATCGTCGCCGACGGATTGAGCTCGACCGCCGTCGAGCGAAACGTCCCCGAACTGCTGCCCGTCCTGCTCGACGGGCTGGCCGACCGCGACCTGCGGGTCGGCACCCCGGTGTTCGTCGAATACGGCCGCGTCGACGTCATGGACGCGATCGGCGAGGAGCTCGGCGCGGAGTGTTGTGTGATCCTCATCGGCGAGCGTCCCGGACTCGCGAGCGCCGAGAGCCTGAGCGCGTACTCGGTCTACGGGCCCGAGCGCGGGGGTCCGACCGCGAAGAAGTCGGTGGTCTCGAACGTTCACGAGGGGGGACTGCCGCCGATCGAGGCCGGCGCCCAGCTGGTCGACCTGATCGCGGAGATGTGCGAGACCGAACGCAGCGGGATCGACCTGCGCGAGGACGACCGGGAGTTCGTCGCCGAGTGAGCATGGGGCGACGCGACCCACTCGAAAGGGGCGGGGAGCCGGCGGACCCCCGACCGAGGGACCGACGATGAGCGACGACCTCGTCAGCCTCGGGGTCGACGTCGGGACCACGACGACGCAGGTCGTGGTGAGCGAGCTCCGGGTCACGAGCCCGGCGAACGGGGGCAAGCTTGAGATCGCCGAGCGAACGGTCCGTCACCGCGGCGAGATCCGCGAGACGCCGCTGTCGGACCCGGAGACGGTCGACATCGACGCGGTCGCCGGGATCGTCGAGGACGAGCTCGGGGCCGCCGGGATCGATCCGATCGGGATCGACACGGGAGCGGTGATCGTCACCGGCGAGACGGCTCGAAAGGGAAACGCCGAGGCGCTGGTCCACCGCGTCGCGAGCGAGGGCGGCGAGTTCGTCGCCGCCGCGGCCGGCCCCGAGCTCGAGGCGATCCTCGCGGGGCGGGGTTCGGGGGCGACGACGCGGGCGAGAGATCGGGGGGAGGTCGTCGCGAACGCCGACGTCGGCGGCGGGACGACCAACGTCGCGGTGTTCGACGCCGACGGCGTCCGCGATACGCGCTGTCTCGACGTCGGGGGACGGCTCGTCCGGTTCGACGAGAGGGGAGCGATCGCGTCGGTCTCCCCGCCCGCGCGGGAGCTGGCCGACGACCTCGGGATCGACCTCGAAGTCGGCCGGGAGCCGTCGAAGGGGGCGCTCGAGCGGTTGGCGGACGCGATGGCCGACTGTGTGATCGACGCGATCACGGGCCCGCCGTTCTCGGAGCGAACGAGAGCGCTCGCGATCGGGGAGCTGCCGACCGAGCCGGTCGCGGTCGAGGGGATCGCCTTCACCGGCGGGGTCGGCCGGCTGGTCAACGCTGTCTCCGAAACCGATCCGTTCGAGTACGGCGACCTGGGGCCGACGCTCGCCGCGGCGATCGGCCGGCGGGTAGGCGGGCTGCCGGTCGTCGAACTCGGCGAGGACATCCGGGCGACCGTCGTCGGCGTCGGGACGCGGACGACGGAGCTGAGCGGGCGGACGATCGGCGTCGAGGAGTCGCTGCTCCCGCTTCGTGACCTGCCCGTGGCGGGCGTCGGCGACCTCTCGAGTGTCGACGGGACGGGGCTGGAACCGCGGCTTCGGGCGACGATCCGGGAGGCGACCTCCCGCCACGGCCCCGTCCCGTTCGTCCTCGCGATCGAGGACGTCGGCGTGTTGAGTTACGACCGCCTGACCGAGATGGCGGGGGCGATCGCCGGCGCCTGGAGCGCCGAGGTGGGCGCTGGAACGGGGCGGCCGGTCGTCGTGCTCGTCGAGCAGGACTGTGCGAAGGCGCTCGGGCAGGCGCTCGGCCGGCGGCTCGACGACCCCGTCGCGGTGATCGACGAGGTCCGCGCGGCCGAGGGGGAGTATCTCGACGTCGGACGGCCGCTGGGCGGCGACACCGTTCCCGTGGTCGTGAAGACGCTCGCCTTCTGAGACGGGACGATTGGGAGTGCAGGGGCCAGTTATTAGTTCATCCGTCGAGCATACGCAGTGCATGGTTCGAATCTCGTCACTGGTGATACTGGCCGGCGTTGTACTGCTGTTCGTCCCGATCCCACCGATCGCGACGATCGCGGGACTGCTCGTGATCGTCACGGGCGTCCTGCTCCGGCTGCTGACCGACATATAGCGCGCCGAAAAAGCGTCCGTCCGTCAGTCGCCCGCCGGACCCGGATCCGAGTTCGGGTCCGGGTCGTCGTCGCCGTCGATCTCGGTGACCTCGATCCGGGTCCCCTCGTCGTCGGCTATCGACGACGACTCGGTCTCGACGGCGACCTCGAGGCCCTTCTTCGCGACGAGCATCCCCGCCGCACCGCCGGCGCCCGCGGCGACGGCCCCCGGCACGCCGTACACTTTGTAGCCGAGCTCCGCACCCTTCTTGCCGGCCGCGAGAGATCCGATCATGACGTGTGATTCGACGAACCCCAGCCGGGAAACGGTCGGACCTGCGAGGACAACGGTACTATATGCCGGCGGGTAACGGCCCCGCCTCGCGCCGACGGCGGAATCGGGGGATACGTCTATCAGCTGACGGAGACCTCGGGGCTGTAGTCGACCTCGATCGGGCCGTCCCGGAGCGTCACCGCCAGCCCGTCGATCGCGTGCAGGTCGACCTCGTGGCCACAGGGCGCAAAGCGGACGTCGACGCAGTAGTCGCTGAGGACCGACCGGCGGATCGTCTCGGAGGGGTACTCGGTCGCGTCGACCGGCGGCGGGGCGATGAGGGTGTCGAACGCCGCGAACGCCCCACACTCGGGACACCGGTTCAGGTCCGCCAGCCGGGTCTCGATACGGACGCGCTCGCGTGTAGCGACAGCCCCGGACAGCTCGTGACTCAGGCGGTTCAGGTTTATTATCAATCCGTCAACACTCATGGATGTTTCATTATTCGTATACCGGTAAATAACTGATGCCGGAACAGATAGGTATTTTTTCGTATGTGTTTGGGTCAAATAATGCGCTAACGGGGGTCACGGTCATCGGCGGACCCGCTCGAACCGGCGCCCGTAGATCCGCGGCCGGCCCTTGGTGTGGGAATGGCGCGCCCGCGTCGGGACGGTCGAGACGCGGGTCGACGCCGACGCGGGAAGCGGGCCGCGGGGCATCGTCGCCGTCAGCGACGGGTTCCGGCTGCCCGAGCGATCGAACGACCGCCGGTTGGCCTCGTACAGCCGGCGCGAGCGCAGGTGGGCCGCGAGCAGGGCGGTCCGAAAGGCGTCGATCGCGGCGCCGATCTTTGCCTGAAGCAGCTGTTGTCTGCTCTCGGCGCCGGCCAGCGATCTCGCGGTCTCGTCGAGCACCGACTCGTCCGACTCGCTCGATTCGTCCTCGGACTCGTCGTTTCCGAGGAACGAGTCGATCTCGGCCTGCAGCTCGTGTTCCTCCTTCCGGAGGGCCGGCACGTCGACGGCCTGCCAGAGCATCCGGAGGTCGACCGCCTCGTACAGCGCCGCGAGGTCGAGCACCTCCGTCGCGTCGCCGGTCTCGAGGGCGTCTGCGAGCCGATCGGCGTCGATCGCCTCCGGAAGCGCCTCGGCGTCGATCGCGTCGGAAAGCCCCTCGAAGTCGATCGTCTCGATGACGTCGATCGCCTCCTCGAGGATCGTCCAGAGCTCCTCGGCGGTCGCCGCGACCGTCTCGTCGTCGCTCCCGTCGGTGATCGACGTCTCGAACTCCTCGAGGCGCGTCGAGAGCGTCCCGAGCAGCGCCGGTAGCTGGGACTGGTCGAATCGCTGGTCGGTGGTTGTGGTGGCCATAACTGTCTCCCCATCAGCGGCGGTCGCGGGTCCGGTCTCGCGTGCGTTCGCGGTCGACCGGTCACAGCCGTTCGCCGATATACGTCCTACGACGGGCAACACGAAGAAGCGATCGCCTGCAGGTATCGGCTCCATGCGATAGCAGGGAAAGCGCCGGGCTACGCGATCGAACACGGGACAAGCGAGACGCGGCGGCTCCCCGTTCCCCGGGCCTCAGCGGGCAACGAGGGGTCGCCGGGCACGCATTGGGACTCACAACGACAGGCTGGTGGCGTTTGTGGGCGGGTCGGGAACTACCGCCGCCTGCGAATAGGTGATTGGCATATATATTCGTTTGTATTGTCGATCTTCGATAGTAATATGTCCCTTATAGTCGACGGATGTATACATAGGTCGAAGGGAGCTATTCGGACGAGGGACGGTCCGGGCTGACCCGGTCGCGGATCCCCGGCTTCGGGGGGACGGCGCGCTTGTGGGCGGACGCGACGCAGCGTTCGAGGAGCTCCTCGACGGTGTCGGGATCGACGTCGACGTCGGCGGCGATCCGGTCGGGCGGGTCGTCCCGATCAACGGCCCGCAGCAGGATCGGGTCGAGGACGTCATAGGGGGCGCCCAGGTCGTCGGCGTCGGTCTGGCCGGCCCAGAACCCGGCGGTGGGCTCCTTGCCGATGATCCGCTTGGGGAGGCCGATGCGCTGGGCGACCGTCCCGACCTCGGTCTTATAGAGGTCCCCGATCGGGAAGAGGTCCGCACCCCCGTCGCCGTACTTGGTGAAGTAGCCGAGCAGGTGCTCCGATCGGTTCGCGGTGCCCAACACGAGGTCCCCGCGGGTGTTCGCGACGTAGTACGCACACGTCATCCGGAGCCGGGCGATGACGTTCCCGATCGCGTGACGATCGCCCATCGGGTCGAGCCGCGGGGCAACCATGTCCTCGAAACAGTCGAGCAGCGGGCGCAGCTGGACCTCGCGGTACTCCATGCCGAGCCCGCCGGCGATCGTCCGAGCGTCGTAGGCGTTGACGCTCTCGGTCTTGTGACACGGCAGCCCCAGCCCGAGAACGCGGTCCTCGCCGAGCGCCTCGATCGCCAGCGCGGCGGTGAGCGTCGAGTCGATCCCGCCGCTCATCGGGACGACCACGCCGCCCGCGTCGGCGTCCTCGATGGCGAGCCTGATGAACGAGACGATCCGTGCGCGCACGCTCTCCACTTCCGCCGGGCTCGTGATGAACGACGACGCCGGGTCCGCATCGTTCGGGTGTACGTTCGATAGTGTTTTTCCATTCATTTTGGGTATCACTCGTTTTCTCGTCGCCTAGTGGAAACATACGAGCACATATAGTTCTTTTTCATGGATAGTTAGTGAGAAATATGGTCGGGGGACTGGAGATGGTAGCGTCGACGGGAAGCGAGGAAGTGGAGTCGTCGTGGCGGGCGGGCCGGCGAGGTCAGGCGTTCTTCGGCGGTTCCTCGACCAGTCGGCGGGCGACGAACACGAGCGTGTTCATCTGGCTCTCGAAGCCGACCGCCCCGGTCCGGAAGGATGCCCGGGCGGCCTCCTCGGCCTCGTCCACCATCCGCAGCCGGGCCGGGTCGTGCTCGCAGTCGGGCAACGCCTCCCGGAAGTCGCGGTACGTCGAGAGGGCTCCGCG
Source organism: Halalkalicoccus tibetensis (assembly GCF_037996645.1). Taxonomy (NCBI): domain Archaea; kingdom Methanobacteriati; phylum Methanobacteriota; class Halobacteria; order Halobacteriales; family Halalkalicoccaceae; genus Halalkalicoccus; species Halalkalicoccus tibetensis. Next base: position 712,788 of record NZ_JBBMXV010000003.1, on the reverse strand, counting down.
ATACTCTCCGGAGTCGATCTGGTGTTTGATCTGGTCGAGCAACGTCGTCTGCGGGACGCCAATACTCATGTCAACTAATATAAGTAGAGAGACATTAAATGTTTCGGATATTTTATAGAAAATTAGTCCGAGAGGGTCGCGGCGTCGCTCAGGTCGGCGACAACAGGGTGACCGCCTCGTCGGTGACGACGACCGTGTAGCCGGCGTAGTGGAACGCCAGCTCCCGGCTGCTGTCCCGAAGTCCCGACGGGAACAGGGCGTTCAGGGCGTCCGAATCGACCGTCTCCCCGAGCGGGTCGAGCTCGGTGACCGGCCGGTCCTCGGCTGTGGCCACGGTCGTGAAGATCGATTCACAGATCGTTCGGTCGTCGCCGACGGGCTGTCTGAGGGCGACGTCCTCTCTGGGCTGTCGTGTCCGTTCGGGGGAGGTATCTGTCGTCATGGTCTCTTGGGATGAGCGCAGCGGGTTCGAGCTCATTCGGCCGGTTGGGACGCCTCCTGGGCCCGGTCGGCGTCGGTCGGGGATCGGCCCCGGGTGGTGGTCGCGGTGAGCTCGTGGCCCGTCTCGACGTGATGGGAGATCGCTCGCTCCGTGACTCCTCGGTGGTCGGGCTGGGGGACGGCGGTGGAGGACCAGTCACAGTCGAGACATCGGAACATATGCTGCATCATGCTACTAACGGTGGTTCGTCCCGAACCGGTATAGGCGCGTGGAGTAGTTATCTACCCGTTTCGTCGAAAAGGGGGTTATATATCTAAACTGTAGCACGCCTGTCAGTCCCCCTCGAACAGGAGATCGAACAGCGTTCGCTCGCCGGCGCGGAGGTGGCGGCTCACCGTCGGTTGCGAGACGCCGATCATGTCGGCGATCTGTTGTGCGGTGGTGGCCCGGGGCCACTCGAAGAACCCGCTGACCGTGGCCAGCCGAAGGATCTCCTCCTGGCGGTCGGTCAGCAGGTCCTTGAACTCCGTCTCGAACTCCCGCTGGGTCGTGATCGGCTCGTCGCGCTCGCGCTGGGCGATCAGCTCGACCTCGTCGTAGCGGGCCTCGAAACGGTCGATCACCGACCGGACCGCGGCGGTCCGCGAGATCCGGACGACGGCACGGCCCCCGTCCGCGTCGGCCGCGAGCAGCCGCGGGAGCACGCCCTGGTCGACGAGCGACGGGAAGAACGACGACGGCGCGAGCGTCCAGGCGAAGAGGTAGGCACCGTCCTGCTCGCGGACGAAGCGGCTCTCCTCGATGTCGTCGACCTCGCGTTCGAATCCGGAGACCGTCTCGGGGTCGGCCTCGTCGATCGCCACGAACGCCTGGAGGCTGTCGTCGGCCCGGTGGACGGTGTTCTCGAACTCGATCGTGTAGTCGTGTTCCGCCAGGAGCGCCAGAAGGGGGTCGGCCGGGTCGTGGAGCCGGAACTCGAGGTCGAGCGAGCGATCGCTGACGAGGTCGCGCTTCCTGTCGAGGGCGTTGAGGGCGTAGCCGATCGTCTCGCCGAGCTCGCCGAGCGCGTCGCGCTCGGTTCCGTTGAAGGCGTTCGCCTCCTCGGCGTAGAGGTTCAGGACGCCGTAGATGGTGTCCCGGTGGACGATCGGGATCGAGATGCTCGAGCGGTAGCCACGCTCGAGGGCGGCCTGGCGCCACGGCTCGAAGGGGGGATCGGTGTAGAGGTCGTTCTGAACGCTGGGTTCGTGGCTCCGGAACGCCCTCCCGGCGGGCCCCATGCCGGTCGAGCTCTCGTCGGCCGTCACCGTGATCTCGTCGAGATAGCCCTCCTCGACGCCCCCGAACGCCTCCGGCGTGATCTCGTCGGTGGCCGGGTCGTGGATCCCGATCCAGACGAACCGATAGGGCTCGGAGTCGGCGAGCCTGTCACAGACCGCCTGCATGGCCGTCTCGTGTGTCGAGGCGTGCGTCAGCTCCTGGACGATCCCGCGGATGACCGCGTTGAGTCGCTGGACTCGTTCGAGGGCCGTGTTCTGCTCCTCCAGGCGCTCGGTCTGTTCGCGCAGCGCGCGCTCGCGGTCGACCCGGTCCAGCGCCGAGGTCGTGTTCGCGGCGAGGATCTCCGCGAGCGCGACGTCGTCCTCCGAGATCGCGTCGGGCTCGTCGGAGCCGGCGATGAGGACGCCGTGTTTCCCGAGCGGGAGGACGATCGCGCTGCGAAGCGGGGTCTCCTCGGCCGGAAGGTCGGTCGCGTTCAGGTCGTCGTAGACCGCCGGCTCCCCGCTGGCGAAGACCTGCCACGGGACGGTCCGTCGGGACTCGAACAGGCGACGCCCGACGGCGGGCGAGTCCCAGTCGCCGCCGACCGGTTCCAGATAGCCGGTCTCCGAGTTGTACACCTTGATCGACGCGATCGGAAGCGAGAGCGTCTCGTCGACCGCCTCGATCGCGATGCGATCGACACCCTCGATCGTCTCGGCCGTCGTCAGCTCCTGGGAGACCTCGTTGAGGGTCTCGAGCTGGCGCTCGCGCCGCTTGCGGTCGTCGATGTCCTGGAAGTACACCGAGAGGCCGGTTTCGGAGGGGTACGCCCGCACCTCGAACCACGAGTCGAGCGGCTCGGGGTAGTGCTCCTCGAAGGCGACCGGCGTCTGGGTCTCCATCGCGCGGCGGTACTGCTCCTCGAACCCCGTGTCGAGCGCCCCCGGGAACTGCTCCCAGACGGTCTCGCCGATCAGCTCCTTCCCCTCGGGGTTGATGAGCTCGTCGGCCCGTTCGTTGAGGTAGGTGAAGCGCCACTCCGAATCGAGGCCGTAGAAGGCGTCCGTGACGCGGCCGATCAGCTCGTCGAGCTCCGACCGGAGGCGACGGTGCTCGGAGATGTCCCGGGCGATCCCCGTGATGAAACGCCGGCCGTCGTACTCGAACCGGCCGAAGGAGAGTTCGAGGGGTACCGTCGAGTCGTCCTTGCGACAGCCGGTCAGTTCGGTATGACCCCAGTCGGCCTCACCGTCGGTCCGGAGGTACTCCCGCAGGTCGTCGAGGTATCGGTCGGTGTCGACGTCGCTGACGAGGGTCGTGACCGGTTCGCCGACCAGCTCCTCGGGCCGGTAGCCGAAGACGTCCTCGACGGCCTCGTTGACGAACCGGATCGTGCCGGCCTCGTCGACCGTGACGATGACGTCCGAGGCGGCGTGCGTGAGCGCCTCGACGTGGGCGCCCGACCGCTCGACCGGAGTATCGCTGTCGGGAACCACCCCCTCGATCCGCCGTACGAGCAGCGCCGGCTCGATCGGGTCGCTCCGGCGGAGGTAATCGCTCACCCCGGCCGAGAGCGCCTCGCGCGCGAGGACCCCGTCGTCGCGGCCGGCGACGAGGACGGTCGGGAGGTCGCGGTGTTCGGAACCGACCGCCTCGAGGAGTTCGAGGCCGTTCGCGTCGGGCAGGTCGTACGCGCTCACGACGCAGCCGACGGGGCCGTCGGCGAGCCGGTCGCGCGCCTCCGCGGCGGACCCGACCGCGGTGATCGACAGCTCCGGATACTCCTCCGAGACGGCCGTCACGACGGTGTCGACGGCGGCGGGGTCGGGCTCGACGTAGAGCACCGGGATCGACCCGGTCATCGACCGCTCACCGCCCGATCGACCCGGGACTCAGGCCAAGCCGACGGAGACGGGGGAGGGCCGTGAGGAGGGCGATCGTATCTTCCGTCCGACAGTCGCGATGACTCTCGGTCGGTTTCGCTCATGGCGATAGGGAGGGCCCGATGAACTATAGGCCTTCTTCAAGAGGAAGGTGTGCGAACTAAACCGGGAGCCGGTCGGGCTTTCGACACGGTCGTACCGCTGGTCCGTCCGCGGGGACCGTCAGTCGGCGCCGTACACGTTCCGCACGACCCGCGGCGGCTTCTGGTAGGTGAGCGCGTCGGCGCCGATGGCGCGCCGGGCGCGGTCCGCGAACGACGCGCGTTCCTCGTCGAGACAGAGCAGATCCGACTCGGGGTCGTACTCGATCGCGTCACACGCGTCCAGCGCCGGAACGTCGTCGTTCCGGAGCGTTTCCTCGATGACGTCAGGGTCGACGCCGACGCGCGGCCCCACGTAGTCGCTCACTTCGTCGATCGTCGCCGGATATGTGCACGCCCGTAGATATCTGAGCGCATACCAGCGACGTTTGTTGTCCCGTTTTCCGACCACCGTCGGAATCGACTGAGTATTTCGAGTAGGTACGGCCATTGTTCCAATAAGAACGCCCACTCGTACATCCGATTACCCTACACTTGCAGGTGCGTTAAGTAGTGTCGGATACCAAGGAGGTCGCGGAGGGCAGGGATCGAGGGCAAGACGGAAACGCTGGACGGACGTACTGTCACGGAGAGCGGTCGTGGACGCGTCTCGCGTCGCGACCCCGGGTGAGGATGGGAACGAGCAACGACGGCGGGAAACGGGACGGAACGGACGACTGGCCGCTCGGTCGGCGGCGGTTCGTCGGCCTCGGAGCGGCGGCCATAGCGGGCGCCGCGGGCTGTACGGATTCGGGCGGCGAAGCAGGGGAGGAGGAGTCGGCCGAGGAGGCCGAGGGGGCCGAGATGGCCGTCCGCGACGCCGCGGTGAACGCGACGGAGATCCACACCGAGCAGACCTTCGAGGTGACCGCGACGATCGAGAACACCGGCGGGGAGGCGGGGACGTTCCACGCGGAGCTACGCATGGACGACGTGATCGTCGACACCGAGGCCGTCGAGGTCGATCCCGGCGGGACGGAGTCGGTGACGTTCTCCGGCTCGTTCGGCGAGCCCGGCGAGTACGAAGTCGGCGTCAACGACGTCGTCGTCGACACCGTCCGGGTCGAGCTCCCCCCGCCGGAGTTCGAGCTCGTCGAGGCGTCGCTGGCCGAGACGACGGTCGCGGTCGGCGAGGAGATCGAGGCGCGCGCGACGGTCGCGAACGTCGGCGGCCAGGAGGGCTCCGTCGACGTCGACCTGCGGGCGGACGACCGGACCGTCGCGAGCCGGGAGCTGACGATCGACGCCGACGGGCGCGAGTCGACGGCGATCACGCACGCCTTCGGGTCGCCGGGCAGCTACGAGATCGAACTCGGTGGGGAACCCCTCGGGGTCGTGACCGTCGAGATCCCGGCGACGTTCGAGATCGACGAGACCGCCGTCCCCGAGCGGTCGGCCGGGGTCGGCGAGCCCCTCGACGTCGACGTGCGGGTCGAAAACGTCGGCGAGCAGGCGGGGACGGCGGGCGCGACGCTGTTCGCGGACGGCAACGCGGTCGACACCAGCGAGGGGTCACTGGAGCCGGGCGAGAGCGCCGTCGCCCGCTTCGCGCCCTCCTTCGAGGCGGCGGGGGCCTATTCGTTGAGCGTCGCCGTCGCGAGCGGCGCGCCCCCGGAGGGCCGAGCGGGGGCCGACGACGCCGTGGAGCTCGGAACGGTGTACGTCACCGACTGTTACGTGGCCGTCAGCGAGACCGTGGCGGTCGAAAGCGGCTCGGAGGAGGCCTACGCGTTCGACCTGGCCGAGTACGACGAGCTACGGATCGGGACGCGGACGCGCGACGGCGTCGACCCCTCGCTCACCGTCGTCGGGCCCTCGGGGGCGCTGATCGACGAATCGGGCGACGGCGCGATCGAGACCTCGTTCGTCGCCGACGAGGCGGGGCGCCACGAGGTCCGCCTCGAGAACGGGTCGGTGCTCCCGTGGCGCGACGGCACCTGGGCGATCGAGATCGTCCGCTGTACGTGGGAGGAGTGACGGAGGTCAGAGGAGCGCGACGGACGCCAGGACCACGACCGAGACGTAGGCGGTGACGGCGGCCGCATAACGGAGGAACTCCCGCGGGTCGAACCCGCGGACCGAGAGGATCCCGAGGAAGAGAAAGCCCAGCCAGAGGTTCGACAGCCCGGCGCCGTACATCACGGCCACGAGCGACGTGAGCAGCTCGACCTCGCCGGCGACCATCGCCGGGCCGACGATCAGCCAGACGGAGGCCGGATCGGGGATCAACAGTCCGAGCCCGAGCGACGCGAGGAACGGTCCGACCGCGCCCGACGCGACGGCGTCGCCGATCGCGTCGTACAGCCCCGCCCCCGAGAGCAGCGCGAAGACGATGCCGTAGAGCATGAACGGGATCGCGACGTGGTTCGCCCACCGGGTCGCGCCGGTGGTCTTCGAGCGGAAGGCCATCGGACGGACGTGGACGAGCAGCCCGAGGATCATCAGGCAGAACAGCAGCCAGAGCAGCGTCAGCGAGCCGCCGGTCGCGAAGTGGATCCCCGCCGAGCCGACGCCGATGACGACCGCGACCATCGAGATGAGCCGCGACTGCTCGAGGAAGTCGGCCGCCGTGTACTCCGAACGCGTCGGCATCACGTAGTGATCGAGGGTCGAGGCGATGTCGCCCTCGAGCAGCGGGTCGGTCCCCAGTTCCCGGCGGTCGGCCTCGTCGTCGGGCGCGAGGACCACCAGGAGCAGCGGGAGAGTGGCGATCAGGACGAGGCTAGGGACGAGGTTCGCCGGCGCGAGGGCGAACTCCGCCATGCCGACGGCGCCGGCGGAATCGGCGAGGAAGCCGGTCATCTCGGCCATCTCCGCGTCGGCCATCAACAGCGCGCCGGGGCTCGAGGGGCCCTGGTTCGCGACCACGAGCGAGAGCAGCCCGGCGGTCAGCACGGAGGGGTAGTGCACCGCGACGCCCTCCTCGCGTGCACGCCGGCAGAGCCGACGGCCGATGAACACGCCGCCGAGGAGCCCGAGCGCCCAGTTGACCCAGCCGAACGCGAGAGCCACGGCGCCCGTGGCGTAGACGATCGCCGTCTGGCCGGTCGGGATCAGGCCGGCGATCCGGTCGAACAGCGCGCCCACGGGCGGGGCCTCGACGACGGTCGCCGACAGCACCCAGTAGAGGATCAGCGCCATCTGTAGGGCGAACAGCTCGTAGAAGCCCGTCGAGAACAGCTCGAGCTGGTCGAGCGGGGCGAGATACGGGATCGTGACCACCAGCGCGAGCAGCGCGAGCAGCACCGAGAGCGCGAGCGACTCGGGGAAGAAGCTCCCGAGGAACGGGACGAACCCGTCGTCGTCGTCCGCGTCGTTCGCTTCGGCGGTCTCCGAGCGCGTCGCCATTCTAGCTCACCTCCAGGATCCCGTAGCCCATCAGCATCGTCCCGCCGCCGAGGACGAGCCCGCTGAAGACGAACAGCACCGCCGCATACCCCATCATGTCGCGGATGGAGAGGCCGGCGATCCCCAGGACGGGAATCGCCCAGAACGGCTGGATCATGTTCGTCCACTGGTCGCCCATCGCGAATGCGACCATCATCGTCTCGACGTCCGTGCCGTCGATGTTCTGGGTCGCGTTGGTCATCAGCTCCCCGGTGACGGTCCACTGGCCCCCGCCCGAGGGGACGAAGAAGTTGACGACGCCCGCCGAGACGAACACGAGCAGGTACCAGGTCTGTTCGGTGGCGTACTGGGCGGCGGTCGCCGCGATCAGTTCGGCGAGCCCGGAGGCGTCCATCACGCCCATGATCCCGCCGTAGAACTGGAACTGGATGATGACCTGGCTCGCGCCCTCGATGGCCTCGCGGAAGACGCCGAAGAAGCTCGCGAAGGACATGTGGAATATGAAGCCCAACCCGAGCATCGCCGAGATGAAGACGTTGATGTCGAGCACCTCGGTGAACGGCGAGGTGGCGAACAGGTAGAGCAGATACGCCCACAGCAGCAGCCCGGTCCCGATACAGAGGAGCTTGCTGTCGACGATAGCGGACTTCAGCGCCGAGGTCCGCGAGCGGTGGGGGTCCTCGACGTTCCCCCCGTCGGTCATGAAGTCGTCGTCGGCCTTCCGGAGCTTCTCCTCGGGGATCGTCACGAGGTCCTCCTTGGGCGCCATCAGCGGCATGAGCACGAGCGTCAGCAGCACGATCGAGCCCGCCATCAGGACGTTGGGGACGGTGAACATCGTCTGGGAGACCGGGATCACGCCGATCGAGTCCTCGAGGAAATGGCCCGGCGTCGCGCTCAGCAGGTAGGAGGCCCCCGAGAGGCCCTGATGCCAGGGCAGCAGGCCGGCGTAGGCGGTCGCCACGAGCAGCGGGTAGTGGATCTCGATCCCCTGCTGGTCCATCGCGATGCCGACCTCGCGGGCGAAGATCGCGCCGGCGACGAGGACGATCCCCCAGTGGAACAGTCCCACCAGTTGACCGACCAGCGCCGTCGCGACGATGGCCTGGCGCTGGGTGTTCGGGATCCGTGCGAGGCGCCCGAGCACCTTCTTGACCGGCGGGGAGTCCGCGATCGCCCAGCCCGTCAACAACGCGAGCGAGGCCTGCATCGAGAACGTGATGACGAACCAGAAGCCCTCGCCCCACTGGGCGGTGACGGCCGCCGGGCCGGTCGGCGTGAGCAGAACCGCGAGGACCATCGTCACGAACGTCAACAGCAGCGCGAAGATGAACGCGTCCGGGAGATACCGCTGGACCACCCGACTCGCGACGGCGCCCAACGTCGTGAAGAAGCCGCTGACCCGTCGTGTTAGTTCCCGTACCATCTTTTACTCTAGGCGACCCGCTGGCGCGATCGATCGATCGGTAATCGGCTGTAGCGTCCGTCCGTCATGGAGTACTCCCTCGTATGACCCCATCATAACCACTCCAATAAACGGATTCCATTGCGTACTTATATGAATTATATTATGAGAACTGGAAAAGAACACACGGACGGCATCGGTCCGGTCGGCGGGCTGTGGCGAGTAACGAACGAAAGGGGAAGAGGAGGAACGCTCAGTCCGCCTTCGCCGCCGCCTCGGCCTCCTGAAGGCGCTCCTCGGCCTCGTCGCGGTCCTCGGGGTAGCCGACGTCGATCCGCCAGCCGTCGAGGCCGATTGCGTCGATGGTGCGACCCGATCGGATGAGGAGGTCGATCGCCTCGCTGATCTCGTACTCGCCGCGGTTGGAGGGCTGGACCAGTTCGCAGGCCGGGAAGATCGCGGGCGAGAAGGTGTAGAAGCCGGTCATCACGAGGTTCGTCGGTGGGTCGTCGGGCTTCTCGATGACCTCGGTGATCTCGCCGAAGTCGTTGGTGTCACAGACGCCGTAACGGCTCGCCTCCTCCCAGGGAACCTCCTCGACGAGGAACGCGGCGTCGGCACGCTCCTCGCGCTGGCGACGGACGACGTCCGCGAGGTTCGCGTTGAAGACGTTGTCGCCGAGCATCAGCATGAAGTCGTCGTCGATGTGCTCCTCGACGCTCAACAGCGCGTGGGCCAGTCCCAGCTGCTCGCGCTGGTGGGTGTAGGTGATCGGGATGTCCCGGTAGCTGTCGCCGAAGTGCTCGATGATGTGCTCCTTCATGTAGCCGACGACGACGACGAACTCCTCGGCACCCAGATCGGCGAGCTTGTCGAAACAGTGGGCGACCAGCGGCTTGCCGTCGATCTCGACCATCGCCTTGGGTTTGTCCTCGGTCAGCGGGCGCAACCTCGTCCCCTCCCCTGCTGCGAGTACGACTGCTTTCATGATATTGACAATCCGACGGCTGGTTTCAAATAACTTTTGGCTCGGAAAGGAGTCGGGTCGGGGCCGACCCGTTTACTCCCAGTTGTACAGCGCGTCGCGGAACACCGCTTCGGCGTCCTCCTTCGTCACGGGGCGGGGGTTACACCGAAGCAGGCGTTCCTGGGTCTCGACGGTCTGGGAGGCCAGCCAGTCGATGTCGCCCTCGTCGACGTCCGCGAGCTCGGCTAGCCCGCTGGGTAGGACGTTCAGGTCGCGCTGGAGCTGGATATACTCGTCCTTGAGGCGATCCGCGGCCTCGCGGGTGTTGAGCCCCGTCGTGTCGACGCCGAACATCCGCGCGAGCTCGGCGAAGCGCTCGGGGTCGCTCGCGGCGTTGTAGCCGAGCGTGCTCGCCGGCGTGAGGACCGCGATCGTCTCGCCGTGATAGGTGTGATAGCGATTTCCCACTGGATAGGCCATCGCGTGACAGAGGCTCGCACCGGCGGTCAGTCCGGAGATCGCGCCCATCAGCGCGCCCTGAAGCATGTTCTCGCGAGCCTCGAGGTCGTCGCCGTTGTGCACGGCCCGGCGGACGTTCGAGGAGAGCAGTTCGATGGCCTTCTCGCTGAACATCTCCGTGACGGGGGTTCGGCCCGCGTAGACGGGGCGGCTCGCGGGGTCCTCGGCGCGAAGCAGGCTGTCGTACGAATGGGTCGTATAGCCCTCGATCGCGTGTCCCAGCGCGTCCATCGCGGTCTTGGCGGTCTGTTCGGGCGGGAGCGTGGTCGTCAGCGTCGGGTCGAGGACGGCGACGTCGGCCCGGACGTGGTCGCTCGAGATCGCCTCCTTGATCTCCTTCTCCTCGACCGAGAGGATCGCGACGGGCGAGATCTCCGCGCCCGTCCCCGCGGTGGTCGGCATGAGCACCAGCGGCGCCCCGGAATCGGTGACCGGCTCGCCGTTCCCGGTGGGTTCGGCGATGTAGTCAAGCACCTCGCCGCCGTTGGCGATCACCACCCGGGCGGCCTTCGCGGTGTCGATGCAGCTACCCCCGCCGAGCCCGACGTAGAAGTCGTAGCCCGCCTCACCCTGCTCGTCGCGGATGAAGGAGATGCAGTCGTCGACCGCCTCCAGCGAGGGCTCGCGCTCGACGTCATCGTAGACGTCGACCTCGAACTCACCGAGTTGCTCGCAAACGCGCTCGGCATGGCCCAGCGAGACGAGGGTCTCGTCGGTGACGATCAGCCCGCGGGCGCCGGGATCGACCCCCAGGTCCTCGAACTGGAAGTCGAGCTCCTCGACGGCGTCGCGGCCGAATCGGATGTCCGGCATCTCGAGCTCCCAGACGGTCTCGGGGGCCTGTGCGTGCTCGGGCGCGGAGACCGAGCGGTCGTAGCCCACTCAGGACCACCCCGAGAGCGCCTCGTACTGCTCGGAGTCGTGCCCGTAGACGACCTCGGCGTCGTGGCGGCGTTCGAGCTCCTTGATCTCCTGGAGGCTCTCGAACCAGTGGCGCTGGCTCCAGAGCAGACCCGCCCCCAGGGGCATCTCGTCCTCGTAGTTCTCCGCCCTGTATATCTCGTCGCCGGCGAAGATCAACGACCGGTCGTCGAGGTGGATCATCGTCCCCGTCAGTCCGGGGGTATGGCCCGGGAAGCGGATGAACTCGACGTCCTCGAAGTGGGTCTCGTGGTCGCGATGGAGCACCTGCCAGTTGAGGTCGTAATCGAAGTCCCCGAGGACATAGGCGGCGCTTCCTTCGTCGGTCTTCGCGCTGTAGTAGGCGAACTCGATCTCCCGTTTGTGGACGAACACCGGGACGTCGGTCCCGTCGAAGTGATGCAGGCCGCCGGCGTGGTCGAGGTGGAGGTGGGTCTGGAAGACGTAGTCGATGTCGTCGAGCCCGTAGCCCGCCTCCTCGAGATCGCTTTCGAGGGAGTGTTCGTCCGCATCGTGGGGGTAAAACGCCTGTTTCAGGCCTTCGGGCCAGTGGCCGTCGAGGGCGTCCTCGTGGTTGCCGGTGTCCCAGAGGATCGTTCCCTCCGGGTGGTCGATCACGAGGTTGTAGACGGGGATCTCCGTGTACTCGGGCTCGGGGTTCGGCTCCTCATGGGTGCCGAGCGTGTGGCCCTCGATCATGTAGTTCTGATCACACAACAACCCCCCGCGATCGATCACGTCGATGGTGGCATCAACCATGATCAATGGTCGTCGGGAGTCCGTATCAAACTACTCATCGAATATACCGCAGCATCGTTCACCTATTTCTACGTGTACCTTACACTGATAATCTTGATCGGAGGCCCGCCGACCAAGACCGGTCTGTGGGAATTTCCTTACGTTCCCGATAGGAAAGTATCGTCCGACGGATGATGGTTCAAGTGATCGACGGGATTCGAAATACGATCGTCCTCGTAGAGGATATCGATCGGATCACTTACTTTTTATTCGATTGTATCCTAATAGATGTATGGCTGATAGCACCTCGTCGACCGTTCAGGTCCTCTGTGTCGACGACGAAACCGACAGCGCGGCTCTCACGGCGATCCGCCTCGAGCGGATCGACGGACGGTTCGCCGTCGAGACGGCGACGAGCGCCAGGGAGGGGTACGAGTATCTGGAGGAGAACGACGTCGACTGCGTGGTGAGCGACTACAAGATGCCCGAGATCGACGGGCTCGAGTTCTTCGAGCGGGTCCGCGAGGAGCACCCCGACCTGCCGTTCGTGCTGTTCACGGGGAAGGGCTCCTCGTCGGTCGCCGACGACGCCCAGTCGAAGGGCGTGACGGGCTATCTGGAGAAGAACACCGACGAGCGATACGAGGTGCTTGCCGAGCAGATCAAGAACGCGGTCGGAAAGCGCCAGCGCAAGGGGACGTAGCGTCGTCGGTCAGCGGGAGCCGGCCTCCTCCGAGAGGACGTCCCGTTCGATGAGCTTCGAGACGGCGCGCCGGATCCGCTGGGAGAGGGCGCTGTCGCTGATCTCCAGCTCGTCGGCGAGATCGGACTGGTTGATGCGCCGCGGGATCTGGAAGTAGCCCTGTCGATACGCCGCCAGCAGCGTCTCGCGTTGAATCGGCGACATCGGCGAGATCTCCTCGAGCGGCGGGTGGTAGATCCGCCGGAGCGTGACCGGGATCCCCTTCTCGGTGAGCGAGACGTTGAGCGAGGAGAGGTCCTCGTGGGCCGAGAACCGCAGGCGGAAGTCCCAGCTCTCGGCGGTGCCGCGGGCGTCGAGAACGGTCGCGCCGGTGTTCAGCAGCGCCTCGGCGAGCCCGTCGGCCGCGGGCAACCAGTGGACCTCGAACAGCGACTCGGCCCCGGTCGCCGTAAGGACCTCGACGTTTTTGACCTGGGAGTGCGAGCGAAGCGCCGATTCGACCGCGTCGGGGTCGCTACCCTCGACCCACACCAGCGGCATGATGGTCTCCTGAAGCGGGACGACGCGTTCGAGCTCCATGGTGGCGTCCGGGAACGACTGGAACACACGCCCCAGCGGGAACGTCGACGCAGGGAGAGTGATGTCGGCGATGATCGTCATGGATGTCCGGAGCGAGGACCCCCGCTACGGGCGGGGACGGGCGGTGATCGGTACTGAATACCACCCCATCGATCGGCCAGGGCAAAAAAGCTCCGTCCACCTTCGAGCTCGAAGGCCCCCGCGGTCCTGACCCCGGATCGGTAGTTCGAGGTCGAACCGCCGGCGGGCGAAAACGCGGAACGAGACTGAAGGCAATCGATCAGCCCGCGGCCGACCTGATGTCCTGTTGATGGGTCAATCGGATGTCACAGGGGAAACGACGGGAAGAACCACACGCCGTGCCGATGATATCGGGATCGTTGCTGGGTGGGGATGTCACACAGTCGATAACGGAGGGGCGCGATTCGGGGTCGGGAGGAGGGCCGAGGTACGCCTCGCCGGAGCCGATTCGCGATGAGGCGGGTCTGCTCGGCGTGCTCGTCCGATTCGTTGTCCGAAGAACAGGTCATCGAGCACCGGTGTGGGTTGATGGACGCGCGTTCGGCCTTCGAGGACGGTTGCCCGAAGTGTAGCCAGTCGACAGCCGCCGAGACGTTCGACGTCGTCGAGACGATCGCGCGCTGTCGGGAATGCGGCCACTGGCAGGCGCCGGTCGCGGACGGGGGCGGGGTCTCCCAGCCCATCAGCGTGAACTTTCCCGAGCTCCCCGAACTCGGCCAGCCGCTCACATGGCTGCCCTCGTGGCTCGTTCCGAAGTCCGAACGCCGCCAGCAGCTGCTCTCGTCGGCGATCGTCGTCATGGTGTTAATGGCGGGGGTCACCGGCGCACTCGCCGCCTCGCCGCTGCTCGAGACGACGCCGACGGCGACCGAGGCGGCGGCCGATTCGGAATGGGAGGAGTACGAATCGATCGTGATCTTCAGGAACGACGACATCCAGCCGTGGTACAGCACCGAGGAGATGCGAGCGGTCGATGGGGTGTTCATCGACGAGGAGGTGCCGGTGACGCTCGGGATCATCCCGAACCCCGGCGGGGACCTGCCGATCACCGACGACGAGGACACCTGCGAGTACCTCGGATCCCTCGAGGCCGACCATCCGGGCCAGTTCGAGATGTCGCTGCACGGCTATACCCACGAGGAGAAGACGGACTTCTACGGCGGCAGCGAGTTCGGCGGCGTGCCCTACGAGACCCAGGCCGAGTGGCTCGCCGAGGGCGAGGAGCTCCTCGGACAGTGCGTCGAATCGCCCTCGAAGACGTTCGTCCCGCCGATGAACACCTACGACGAGAACACCGCCGAGTTGCTGGCCGAGGAGGAGTACACGGTGGTCTCGGGCGGCGACTGGTTCACCGACGGCTACTACGACGTCGACGAGGACGAGTACTACTTCGAGGCCGGCGGTATGCTGCACGTCCCCGAGAACCAGGCCTTCGAGGACTGGGGCGCATACGACGGCACGGGCGAGGTCCCGTTCGAGGACACGGAAACCCTGACCGGCGCGTTCGACGAGACCCACGCGGACAACGGGGTCCACGTCCAGATGATCCACTATCAGTACTTCACCAGCGAGGAGCGACTCGATCAGCTCCGGGACCTGATCCAGCACATGAAGGCGACCGACGACGTCGGGTTCATGACCCTCGAGCAGCTCTCGAAGGGGCTCGAGAACGGCACGGTCGAACGCACCGACGACGGCTGGCGCGTCCTCGAACCGATCGAGCACACGTCGGCCGAGGACGAGGAGACGCTCGAGGACGAGCTGGCCCGGGCGCCCGCGGAGGACGACCGATGAGATCGCCCCCCGGGCTCGTGGCCGCGCTCGGGCGGCTCGGACGAGTCAACTGGCGTGCGGTCATCCTCTTCGTCTCCGCGCTGATCCCGTTCTGGCTGCTCATCGACGTGATGAACGACGGGACGCTCTACGCGATCGCCCTCCTGGGGGCGATCCTCGTGGTGTACATCGGGTGGTCGTACTTCGTCGTCGAGCACGCACCACGCTACAAGGAGCTGTTCGCCACGCGCGCGCTCGTCGTCGTCCTGCTTGGCTATGGGGTGGCGATCGTTGCCCTCGGTTGGGTTGCACCCTCGATACTGGCGTTCGTCCACCTGCTCGCGATCTCGCTCATCTTCTTCTATTACTGGTTCATCGCGCTCGTCGCGGTGTATCACGACCTCACCGGGAACGGGACCGCCGAACGCCCCGAGGAGTACCCCTCGATCAGCGTTCTGGTACCGGCGTACAACGAGGAGGGCTACGTCGGGCGGGCGATCCAGTCGCTACTGGACGCGGAGTACCCACGCGAGAAGCTCGAGATCATCGTCGTCGACGACGGCAGCACCGACGGGACGCTCGCCGAGGCGCGGTCGTTCGCCTCCGACGTCGTCACGGTCGTGACGAAGGAGAACGGCGGGAAGTACTCGGCGCTGAACTACGGGCTGCTGTTCGCCGAAAGCGAGATCATCGTGACCGTCGACGCCGACAGTATCGTCGACCACGAGGGGCTGAAGGGGATCGTCGCGCCCTTCGCCGAACACGACAACGTCGGGGCGGTCGCGAGCAACGTCACGATCTGGAACCGTGACTCGCTGGTGACGCGCTGTCAGCAACTGGAGTACTCGATCGGGGAGAACATCTACCGCCGGATGCTCGACCAGTTCGGGATCGTGCTGGTCGTGCCGGGCTGTCTGGGCGCCTATCGACGCGAGGCCCTCGAGGACGTCTTCGCGTACGACCCCCAGACGCTCACCGAGGACTTCGACCTCACGCTGAAGGTGCTCAAGTCCGGTCGCCGGGTCACCGTCAGCGACGCGCGCGTCTATACGGAGGCGCCCGGCAGCTGGCGGAACCTCTACAAACAGCGCCTGCGCTGGTATCACGGCAACTACATGACGATATTCAAACACTGGGACGTCGTGACCGACCCCTCCTACGGGCTGCTTCACCGCCTCGCGATCCCGTTCCGGCTGGTCGAGATGTTCTTCCTGCCGGTCGCGAGCTGGATCGTCCTCGGCTACATCGTCTGGCTGCTCGTGACCGGCTTCGCGGCCCAGGTGCTCGCCCTGCTCGTCTTCTTTACGAGCATCGTCTTCCTGATCGCGGCGCTGGGCGTCCAGATCGAGGGCGAGGACTGGAGCCTGCTCGTCTACGCCCCGCTGCTCGTCGTCGGCTACAAGCAGTTCCACGACGTCCTGAACCTCAAGTGCCTGATCGACGTCCTCGGCAAGGAGGAGCTCAGCTGGACGAACGCGACGCGGGTCGAACAGGGCACCGAACGTGCCGACAGCGGCCGGCATCTACAGGAGCGAACGTAGCCCCCCACTCATCGCCCCACGGCGGGCGCGACGTATCCAAACCCTGATTACGATCAGGAAGGACGACTAACCTAATGAACATCGCAGTCGTCGGCAGCGGCTACGTCGGGACGACGATCGCCGCCTGTTTCGCCGATCTCGGACACGACGTCACGGCCATCGACATCGACGAGGACATCGTCGAGCGGCTCAACCGTGGAGAGGCCTCGATCCACGAGCCCGGACTCGACGAGTTGCTCTCCGAGCACGCCGGCGGGCGGCTCACCGCGACCACCGACTACGACGCGATCACCGACTGTGACGTCACGTTCCTCGCGCTGCCGACTCCCTCCCGGGAGGATGGGAGCATCGACGCCTCGATCATCGAGGGCGGCGCGCGCTCGGTCGGCGAGGCGCTTTCCGGTGGGAGCGAAGAGCATCTCGTCGTCGTCAAAAGCACGGTCGTTCCCGGCACGACCGAGGAAGCGCTGATCCCGGCGATCGAGGACGGTGCCGGCGAGGCCGTCGGCGAGCGGATCAGGGTCGGGATGAACCCCGAGTTCCTGCGGGAGGGGTCGGCGGTGACGGACTTCCTCGAGCCCGACAAGGTGGTGCTGGGCGCGAGCGACGACTGGAGCCACGAGCGCCTCGAGAGCGTCTTCGAGCCGCTGATCGAGCGGGCCGAGCCCGCGGTCGTCGAGGCCACGGTCAGGGAGGCCGAGATGATCAAGTACGCGAACAACGCCTTCCTGGCCTCGAAGATCAGCCTGATCAACGAGATCGGCAACGTCTGCAAGGAGTTCGGGATCGACGCCTACCGGATCGCCGACGCCATCGGGCTCGACGATCGCATCGGCGAGCAGTTCCTCCGCTCGGGCGTGGGGTGGGGCGGCTCCTGCTTCCCGAAGGACGTCGACGCGCTGCGGGCCGCGGCCCGCGAGGCCGGCTACGAGCCCGAACTGCTCGATTCGGTCGTCGCGGTCAACGATCGCCAGCCCGAGCGGATGCTTGCGCTGCTCGAGAAACACGTCGACGTCGAGGGCGCGCGGATCGCGGTGCTGGGGCTCTCCTTCAAGCCCGGCACCGACGACATCCGCAACTCGCGGTCGATCCCCGCCATCGAAGGGCTCGTAGAGCGCGGCGCCGACGTGGTGGCCTACGACCCCGTCGCGACCGAGAACATGCGCGAGCTGTTCCCCGACGTCGAGTACGCCGACTCGGCGAGCGAGGCGCTCTCGGGCGCCGACGGCACGCTCGTGATGACCGACTGGGACGAGTTCGCCGCCCTCGGGGACGCCTTCGAGGGGATGGCCTCGCCGGTGGTGATCGACGGCCGGCGGATCGTCGAGCCGAGCGAGTCGATCACCTACGAGGGACTGACCTGGTAGGCCCACCCGTTCGTCGCCGCCCCCGTTACGTTATCTGACCCCATAAGTACCGGTAGGACACGCAAGTGGCACACTCACCCCGATCAGGGTCGTAGGGTCGAGCAGGTGTTCGAAACTGCATTACACATGTCTAGATTGTGACTGGTCCGCGGACGGTACGGACGCGGACTCACGCCCCGCCGACGGGCGGGCGATCGAACACCACGTCGTCCACGGGCATCACGTCCGTCGGGTGAACAGCGACCCCATCCCTTCGGGCGGGTCGCGGTTCCACATCTGATCGGGCAAAGAGTCGACGGACCGGAGCGCGCGTCTCCGCGGTCTATTTCCGTCTTCACGCAGTACCGTGCCCATGGCAACTATCGCCGAAATCCGACTCCCGGCACGGGAGTTCGCGCTCAGCGCGACTCTCGATACCCTGGAGGAGGTCAACTTCGAGATCGAGCGGATCGTCGCCCACGATCCTGAGAACATCATGCCGTACATCTGGGCGACGAGCGCGGATCCCGACGAGCTCGACGAAGCGCTCCAGGACGACCCGAGCATCGCTCAAGTCAAGCGGATCGCCGAGCCGGGCGAGGAGACGCTGTATCAGATGGAGTGGATCGATTCGATCGAAGCCCTCGTCCACATCCTCATCGAGGAGGACGGCACGATCCTCGCCGCCGAGGGCCGCCAGGACGGCTGGTTCATGCGGATCCTCTTCCCCGATCGGGACGCGCTCTCGCGGACCTACGAGTTCTGCGAGGAACACGACCTCACCATCGACATCCAGCGCATCTACAACATCGACCGGGGCAAACAGGGCCGCTTCGGGCTGACCGACGACCAGGAGGAGACCATCGCCGCGGCCTACGACCACGGCTACTACGACGTCCCGCGGGACGTATCGCTGTCGGACTTCGCTGACGAGCTCGACATCTCCCACCAGGCGCTCTCCGAGCGCCTCCGGCGGGGCCACAAGACCCTCGTCGAGAACACCGTCATCGTCGGGCGCGACGGCGGCGAGGACTAGGCTCCCGTTCTCATTTAAGTAGTTCTGGCGACAAGGGGTGTAGTAAGAGGGGTTCGGCGACCCCGTTTTTCCGCGCTACCGATCGCGAGCGGCGGCCCTCGGCGAGGCGCGCCGTGGCCGGGACATTCAACTACGAGCAGCGGCGAGTACGCACGAATGGCGAACCCCGACGGCGGCCCCGAGCGCTCCGACGAGCACCCGGAAGCCGCCGGTACGTTCGAGGAGGAGGGTCCGCGCTGGATCGACGACCGGGCGGGCTCGGGCTCGCTCTCGCGGGCCGACGCCCAGCGGGACAACACCGTCCGCCGGTGGGACGTCCTGACGCCGAGCGCGACGATGATCGGGCGCGCCGACTCGCCCGAGAACGACCTCTCAGAGCGGATCCGCCGACTCCACGACGAACAGCACACCGCGACGAAGGGCCACAGCACCCGCACGCACTACCTCGACCGGCTGCGGACCACCCATGCGCTCTGTAGCGCGCTCGACGTCACCCCCTGGCAGCGCGACCGCGCGCTCGGGGTGATGGAGGAGCTCGACCTGACGGCCTTCGGCAGCCAGCGCGGGATCCCGAAGGTTGCACTAGTGGTGATCCGCCACGTCGTCGACGTCGAACGGCGCGGCTATCTGGGCCTCGACGACCTCGACCCGACGGCGCTCTCCGAGGAGCGTCTGGAGGACCTGTTCGAACAGTACCGCGAGAACGACATCACCGACGAGGCGCCCTTCGAGCAGCTGGCCGAGCGCCACGACCTCGACACGACCAGCCTCAACCGGCTGCGCCGCGTGCTGAAGGAACAGCTCGACGCGGGGATCGGCGACCGGCCCTACGGCCGCAACCCGTATCGCGACCCGAACCTGCCGAACTTCTCGGATCGGACGATCAGGGAGCGAAGCGACGGCTGACGCGCGACTACTCCTCGTTCCCACTTCCGCCGTCGTCGATCTCGACGCGCTCGCGCAGCCACGCGACCGCCTCCTCGACCGCTGCGGAGTCGGACGCGCTCACCTTCAGACGGTTTTGCCGCTCGGTGGCGGGGTAGCTGCCGACCGACGCGTCGAGTTCCTTCCGAGCCTCCGCGAGCACGCCGACCATCGACCCCTCGGGCTGGGGGGTGTAGAGCGTCCGCGAGACGACGTCGCCGCCGAACTCCGGGGCGACCTCCTCGAACAACGCCTTCATCTCGTCGGGCACCCCCGGGAACGCGTAGACGTTCCCGAGCACGCAGCCCGGACAGAGCCCCGCGGGGTTGATCAGCGCGCGCGAGCCCTCGGGCAGGGCCGCCCACGCGTCGACGTCGATCTCGAGGTCGTGGGCGGCCACCGTTTCGGGGTTCTCGTCCCGGTAGGCCGCGACGGTCTCGAGGACGTCCTCGCGGACGGCGTCGTCGACGGCCAGTCCCCGGTCGAAGGCGTCGGCGATCGCGTCGGCGGTGACGTCGTCGGGGGTGCCCCCGAGCCCGCCGGTGACGATTACGGCGTCGAAGGCGTCGGCCCACTCCTGGACGACCTCGGCGATGAGCGCGCGGTCGTCGGGGACGGTGAGGATCCGGACGACGGTCGCGCCGCCCTCGGTCAGGCGGCCCGCGAGCCACGTCGCGTTCGTGTTCGCGGTGTCGCCCGCGAGCACCTCGTCGCCGACGGTGAGGATCGCGACTTCCATCGGTCGAGGGGAGGCCGCGGGCGGACAAAAGGGTGCGGCCGGCGAAGGAGGGCGTCGGCTGGCCGATCAGCGTTCGAGATAGCGTTCGGGACTCACCCGCGACAGGCGCATCGCGTTGCCGGTGACCGCGAGGCTCATCCCCATGTCGCCGACGACGACCGCGAGCGCGACCGAGACGTAGCCCAACGGCACGCCGACCGCCAGCAGGAGCTTGACCCCGAGGCTGCTCCAGATGTTCTGGCGGATCACGTCGTTGGCCTCGTTCGAGAGCGCGTACAGGTAGGGGAGCCGCGAGACGTCGTCGCCCATCAGCGCGATGTCGGCCGTCTCGATCGCCGTGTCCGTCCCCGCCGCGCCCATCGCGACGCTCACCGTCGCGGTCGCCAGCGCCGGCGCGTCGTTGATCCCGTCGCCGACCATCGCGACCGAGCCGTGCTCGGCCTCGAGGTCCTCGACCGCTTCCACCTTCTCGTCGGGGAGCAGGTCCGCGCGGTACTCGTCGACGCCGAGCTCGCGGGCGACCGCGCGGGCGGTCCCCTCGTTGTCGCCGGTGAGCATCACCAGCGGCGCGATCCCAAGCTCGTGGAGGGCCTCGATCGCCCGTTTGGCTCCCGGTCGGACCTCGTCGGCGACCCCGATCGCGCCCAGCAGCCGCTCGTCCGTCCCGACGAGCACGACCGTCTTCCCGTCGCGCTCCAGCGTGGCGACCGTCTCGACCGCCCTGCCCGGATCGGCCATCGGACGGGCGGAGGTCCCGCCGTCGGTCTCGGTCGCCCGACCCGAGAGGTCGAAGCCCAGCTCCTCGAACAGTGCGGGCTTGCCCGCGTAGTGTTCGGCGCCGTCGACCTCGCCGCGGACGCCCTTGCCGGTGAGGCTCTCGAACCCCGAGACCGCGGGCGGCGAGATCCCCTCGTCGTCCGCCCGATCGAGGATCGCGCCGGCGATCGGGTGCTCGCTCCGCGATTCGAGGGCGGCCGCGTGTCCGAGGAGCTCGCGTTCGCTCCCCCCGAACGGGACGACGTCGGTCACCGCGAGGTCGCCGGTCGTCAGGGTGCCGGTCTTGTCGAAGGCGACGGCGTCGACCGCGCCCATCGACTCGAGGTGGTTGCCGCCCTTGATCAGGACGCCGTTTCTCGCGGCCGCGGTGACGCCGGAGGCGACGCTGACCGGCGTCGAGATGACGAACGCACACGGGCAGGCGATCACCAGCAGCGTCAGCCCGCGGACGAACCACGTCCCCCACGCGGCCCCGGCGACGAGCGGCGGGACGAGCGCGGTGAGGACCGCGAGGGCCACGATGACGGGCGTGTAGTAGCCCGCGAACCGGTCGACGAACCGCTCCGACTCGGTCCGCTTCGACTGGGCCTCCTGTACCAGCGTGATGATCCGCGAGAGCGTCGTCCCGTCGCTTTCGGCCGTCGTCTCGATCTCGAGGTAGCCCGCCTCGGCGATCGTCCCCGCGTAGACCTCGTCGCCGGGGGCCTTGTCGGCGGGAACGCTCTCGCCGGTGATCGGCGACTGGTCGACCGCGCTCTCGCCCTCGCGGACGACCCCGTCGACGGGGATCCGCTCGCCGGGCCGGACGGCGACGAGGTCCCCGATATCGACCGCCTCGACGGGGACGGTGCGCTCCGTACCGTCCTGCAGAACCGTCGCCTCCTCGGGCGCCAGTTCGAGCAGCTCGCGCAGCGAGTCGCGCGTGCGGTCCATCGCGTACTCCTCGAGCAGCTCCGCGATGGAGAACAGCACCGCGAGAGTGGCCGCCTCGACGAAGTAGCCGATCGCCGACGCCGCGACGATGGCCGTCGCCATCAGCAGATCAATGTCGAGGCTGCGGTTGAGCGCGGAGTAGTAGCCGTCCCGGACGACCGGCAGCCCGCTCGCCAGGACCGCGGCCGCGAGCAGCGCGCCGGCGACGTCGAGCTCGAGCCAGCCGACGGTGAACAGGGGCGCGTTCCAGCCGGTGAGGACGAACTCGACGGCCAGCCCGGCGACGAGGAAGGCCGCGCCGATCCACGTCTTGATCGCGCGCGGGCTCGACCACACCGCCGACGGCGGGGCCATCCCCCCGTCGTCCTCTTCCCCCCCATCCGCCACCTCGTAACCGGCACGCTCGACGGCGGCGACGACGTCGGCCCGCGTCGCCCGGTCGGGGTCGTAGCTGACGGCCGCGGTGCCCGTCGTGGGCGAGAGGTCGGCGTCGACGACCCCCTCCGTGCGCGCGAGGGCGTTCTCGACCTTCCCCGCACACGACGGACAGTCCATCTCGGGCACCGACAGCCGCACCGTTCGCGGGCCCTCTTCGCCCCTCTCGGGCGTCGTTTCGTTCACGTTCATTACCCTCTAGAAGGGCCGACGCGTCGATAAGCCTTGATTGGAGTATTCCAATCCCGATCAGGTCGGCTCGACCCCCTCCGCGAGGCGCTCGCGTTCGAGGAAGTGCGAGACGAGGTAGGCCTCGGCGCGGCGCAGCCGGTAGGCGAGCGTCGAGCGCGGGACGTCGAGGTCGGCGGCGAGCTCGGCGAGGTCGACCGCGCGGGGCGTCTCGTAGTAGCCGCGCTCGGCCGCGGCCCGCAGCGCCTCGCGCTGTTCGCGGGGAAGCGAATCGCTCCCGGCGGGCGAGGGCGAGAGTTCGGCGAGCCGGCGGACGTCGAGTTCGACGCCGTCGCCCGTCTCGGCGCGCAGCGCGTCGAAGAAGGCGTGGACGTCGGCACCCTCCGAGTGAACGACCCGCCAGGTGTGACGGCGCCCCTCGTGGCGCGTCTCGAAGAGGGAGCCCTCGCCGAGGTTCTCGAGCGCGAGATGCGGGATCGACGCGCAGATCGGGGTCCGTTCCCAGTAGGTGTAGAGGACGAGCGTTTCGGGGGAGCGATCGAGCACCTGCGTCTCGGAGGTCGCGCCGCAGGGGTCGGTCGCCAGACAGTCGGCGTAGTAGTCCGTCGTGAGGAAGGCGTCCTCGATCGCCGCGAGCGCGTTGGACGGCCCGGTCGCGTGATCGACCCGCCAGAGGCTGTCCGGGGTCGCGTGAAGCGACAGCGATCGGATCCCCGCGTCAGGGTGCTCGGCGAGGACGTCCGCCACCGCGTTCCGGCCCGGGTCGTACTCGAGGGTGAAGACGAGTTCGCGCATGGCGACCATAGGGTCTCGGTCGACAAAACGGGTCGTTTCGCCGTCCCGCCCCGACACCGGCGCCGATTACTTTTCTGTGATTATATGGCCCGAAATCATCGACCAGAAAGCCCACAAAGGGCGACTGCCGTTCTCCGCTGCCGGCAGCGATCCGATGCCGGTGTCTATGGCCTCGTGTCGGCCCTCCGGATGCCCCTCGACCGTCCTTTTTGGCGCCTGTGCAACAGGAGGAGTGGACGTTAAGGCCGTCGGCCCGTTCGATGGGATCGATGGACCTCACTTCGGAGGCGATGAACGGGTGGCGCTGACCCTTCCAAGCGAGATCGTCGTCGAGCGGTTCCTGCCGACCGCCCGCTCGATGCTGGCGGTCGAGCTGCACGAGCGGGGGCTCTCCCAGCGGGCGATCGCCGCCCGGCTCGGGGTCTCGCAGGCGGCCGTGAGCAAGTACCTCAACGAGGAGCACCCCGGCGAGCCGCGACTCGCGAACGATCCCCGGATGGGGAGGACGATCGAGGCGATCGCCGACGGCTTCGTGGACGGGACGATGGACGAGTTCGAGGCGCTCGCCGAGCTGCTCGAACTCGTCCACGGGTTCGAGGACCGAGGCCCGATCTGCGAGCTCCACGAGGCGGAGATGCCGGCGCTCGAGGGCCTGGGTTGTGACCTCTGTGTCCGCGGGCCCGACCGGGCCAGACAGGCCGAGCGCGACGCCCTCGCGAACGTCCGGGAAGCGGTGCGGCGCTTCGAGTCCGCCGCCCCCGTCGATCACGTCCCGAACGTCGGAACCAACGTCGCGACGGCCCTGCCCGACGCGGCCGACGCGACGGACGTCGCCGCCGTCCCCGGGCGGCTCCACGCGATGCGCGGGCGGGTCAACGTGCCCTCGGACCCGGAGTTCGGCGCCTCCGAGCACGTCGCCCGCACGCTGCTCGCCGCCCGGGCCGCGCGCTCGGAGGTCGGGGGCGCGCTGAACCTGCGGACCTCCGAGGCGCTGCTCTCGGCCGCCCGGGAGGCGGGGCTCCCGACCGTCGAGTTCGACGCGAGCTACGAGGATCGCGAGGAACGGCTGCGGGAGCTGCTGTCGGAGGGCGACGGGGTCCCCTGCGTGCTCTATCACGAGGGCGCGTTCGGGATCGAGCCGATCACGTACGTCCTCGATCGCGACGCCGTCGGGGCCGTCGAAACGGCGATCGAGCTCGTGGGATCCTGATCGGCGAGGGCGTCAGTCGTCGGCCGAGGAAACGGGAGTGAACCGGACCCCGTCGATCTCGATCTCGTCGGGCACCCGGCTCGTGTCGTGGCTCCCGGTCGGCGGGAGGTTCGCGTCGCCAGCCCGAGACGAGTCGAGATCCGTCCCGCCGTCGATCGCCGTCATCTCGCCGTCTACCGCCCGGGCGTCCTGATCGATCCGCATCGAGCAGAACTCCGCGCCACACATCGAACAGAAGCGCGCCTCCTTGTAGTTGTCCCCAGGGAGGGACTGGTCGTGGGACTCGCGGGCGCGCTCCGGATCGAGCGCGAGGTCGAACTGGCGGCGCCAGTCGAACTCGTATCTGGCTTCCGAGAGCGCGTCGTCCCAGTCGCGCGCGCCGGGAAGGTCGTTCGCGACGTCGGCCGCGTGGGCCGCGATCCGGTAGGCCGCGAGCCCCTCGCGGACGTCCGCCTCCTCGGGCAGGCCCAGATGTTCCTTGGGCGTGACGTAACAGAGCATCGCCGCGCCCGCGCGCCCGGCCTCGGTCGCGCCGATCGCACTGGTGACGTGGTCGTAACCCGGCGCGACGTCGGTCACGAGCGGGCCGAGCACGTAGAAGGGCGCGCCGTCACAGACCTCTCGCTGGCGCTCGACGTTGGCGGCGATCTCGTCCATCGGGACGTGGCCCGGCCCCTCGACCATTACCTGGACGCCGTGGTCCCACGCCGTCCGAGTGAGCTCGCCGAGGGTATCGAGCTCGGCGAACTGCGCCTCGTCGCTCGCGTCGGCCAGACAGCCCGGTCGGAGCCCATCGCCCAGCGAGAACGTCACGTCGTGCTCGGCGAACATCCTACAGATCGCCTCGAACTCGGTATACAGCGGGTTCTGCATGGCGTTCTCCTCCATCCACTGGGCGAGGATCGAACCGCCCCGCGAGACGATGCCCGTCTTCCGGCCGTCGGTCAGCGGGAGGTGCTCCATCAGGACCCCCGCGTGGATCGTCATGTAGTCGACGCCCTGGCGGGCCTGCTTCTCGATGACCTCGAGCAGGAGCTCGCGGGTGATGGCGGCGGGCTCCCCGGCCCGTTTGACCGCCTCGTAGATCGGGACGGTCCCGATCGGCACCGGCGAACGTGCGACGTTGGCCTCCCGGATCGCATCGAGGTCCTCGCCGGTCGAGAGATCCATTACCGTGTCGGCGCCGTAGTGAACCGCCGTGTGGAGCTTCCGGAGCTCCTCGCGGGGGTCGCTGGTCTCCTCGGAGTTGCCGATGTTCGCGTTGACCTTCGTCGCGAACTCCCGACCGATGACCATCGGATCGAGCGCGCTGTGGACGCGGTTGGCCGGGATGACCGCCTGCCCCTCCGCGACCTGCTCGCGGACGAACTCGGGATCGCGGTTCTCGCGCTCGGCGACCCGTTTCATCGCCGGCGTCGTCTCTCCCGCCCGGGCCCGCTGTAGCTGGGTTCGTACCATCGATAAGTGAGTTATACTACTCCATTATAATACTGTGTGATAGGGAAGCGTATCGGAGCCGAGCCGACGGGTTCGTGTCCCACGATGGTCAATCACCGGCGACGAGGAAGGGATGCTCGACGTATGGTTGGATCGAGCCGGGCAGATCTCTCGAAGGACAAATATATAGCTCACCCACGCCGTTCCGGTAGTATGCGACGACGGACGTATCTCAAGCTCGGTGGGGGCGCAGCGATCGGAGCGAGTCTCGGGGGCTGTCTCGACAGTGTGACAGGCGGTGGCGACGACGATTCGGAGATCGTCGCCGGGACGGCGCCCGGCTTCCCCCCGTTCGAGATGAACGAGGGCGGCGAGCTCGTGGGCTTCGACATCGACCTGCTCGAGGCGGTCGTCGAGGAGACCGACTACACCCTCGCCGACGACTGGGAGGAGTTCGAGTTCGAGTCGCTCATCCCCGCCCTGGAGAACGACAACATCGACGTGATCGCCGCGGCGATGACGATCGACCCCGAGCGCGAGGAGACGATCGCCTTCTCGGACCCCTACTACGAGGCCAACCAGTCCGTTCTCGTCCGCGAGGACGAGGACGTCGACTGGGAGACGATCGAGGACCTCGAGGGTGTGACCGTCGGCGCCCAGAGCGGGACGACCGGCGAGGCCGTCGTCGAGGACGAGCTGATCGAGGCCGGCCTGATCGACGACGGCGACTACAACACCTACGACAACTACGTGCTGGGGGTCGAGGACCTCGAGAACGGCAACGTCGACGCGATCGTCCTCGACGTGCCGGTCGCCGAGACGTTCGCCAACGACCGGGCGGTCGAGGTCGCCTTCACCTACGAGACCGGCGAGGAGTACGGCTTCGGACTCCGGCAGGACGAGGAGGAGCTCCAGAGCGCGCTCAACGAGGGACTGGCTACGGTCCAGGAGGACGGCCGCTACGAGGAGCTCGTCGACGAGTGGTTCGGCAACTGATCCCGGATGGACGGGACACTGATCGACGCGGGTTCGAGCCTCGCCCTCCAGATCGACGACTGGGCGTTCGTCCTCGAACACGCCGACTACCTGCTGGGCGGGACGGTGATCACGATCCTGCTGACGATCGCGAGCGTGCTGCTCGGCTTCCTGCTCGGGTTCCCGGCCGGCGCCGTCGAGGTGTACGGCGGGCGCTACTCCAAGGGACTGGTCTCGACCGTCGGCGTCGTCCTGCGGGGAACGCCGATCCTGGTGATCCTGATCGTGATGTTCTTCGTCGTCTCGATAAACAGCGCTTTTCTCGCCGCGATCCTTGGGCTCGGGCTGCGAAGCGCGGCCTACCAGTCACAGATCTTTCGGGGCGCGATCCAGAGCGTCGACGAGGGCCAGATCGAGGCCGCCCGATCCGTGGGGATGAGCAAGCTCGAGGCGATCAGACACGTCGTCGTCCCCCAGTCGCTTCGCCGGAGCGTCCCGGGGTTTCAAAACGAGTTCACGATCGTCCTGAAGGACACGAGCATCGCCTTCGCGATCGGGCTGGCCGAGCTGCTGAGTCGGTCCTACGACCTGTTCGTCCAGCAGACGACCGCCGTGTTGGAGATAATCCTGTTCGCGAGCGCGATCTACTTCGTGCTCACGTTCTCGACGAACCGCGCGCTCGACCGACTGGCCGACGCCTACGCGATCCCCGGGGGTGAGACCGCATGAGCGACCCTCTCCTCGAGATCGATGACGTGGTCAAACGCTACGGCGACGAGACCGCACTCGACGGCGTGAGCCTCGAAATGGATCGGGGCGACGTCGGCGTGCTGATCGGGCCCAGCGGGAGCGGCAAGTCGACGCTGCTTCGCTGTGTCAACCGACTCACCGAGATCGACGACGGGGCGATCTACCTCGACGGCGAGCTCGTGACCGGTCCGGACACCGACGTCGACGACCTCCGCCGGCGGATCGGGATGGTCTTCCAGGACTTCAACCTCTTCACCCATCTGACCGCCCGCGGGAACATCGTCCTCGGGCTGCGGCGGGTGCGGGGACTGGAGAAGGCCGAAGGGGAACGGATCGCCGACGAGCATCTGGCACAGGTCGGGATCGCCGAGCAGGCCGACTCCTATCCCGCCGAGCTCTCCGGCGGCCAGCAACAGCGGGTGGGGATCGCCCGGGCGCTGGCGATGGAGCCCGAGCTCATGCTGTTCGACGAGCCCACGAGCGCGCTCGACCCCGAGCTCGTCGGCGAGGTCCTGGCCGTGATGCGCCGGCTCGCCGACGAGGGGATGACGATGCTCGTCGCGACCCACGAGATGGGGTTCGCCCAGTCGGTCGCCTCGCAGGTGACGTTCCTCGATAAGGGCCGGGTCGTCGAGACCGGCCCGCCCGAGAAGCTCTTCGAGCACCCCGAGCGCGACCGGACGAAAGCCTTCCTCGGACGGCTCCTCGACGAGGGGCCGGAGGCCTGAACCGTGTCGAGTAGAGCACCCCTCGGGGGATGGCGATGAGCGACGCCACCGCTACCGAGGGCCCGCTGGCGGGCATGGCGGGGGAGCACTCCGCCCGCCGCTGGCTGCTGATCGCCGGCGCGGCGCTGTTCTGGGGCTGGCTGCTGGTGCGCTGGTTCAACGACTGGGTACTCGTCCGGCTGGGTCTGGGGATCGAACGCGGCGAGCCGTTCGCCCCGACGGCGTTGCTCGAGGCGAGCGGGACCCTGGAGCCGGTCGGCTTCGCGCTCTCCTTGCTGCCGGCGTTCGCCGGCGGTATCTGGCTCACGATCGTGCTGACGATCGGCGGGATGTTCTTCGGCTTCTTCATCGCCGTCCCGCTGAGCGTCGCGCGGGTCTACGGGCGCTGGTCGGCCTGGCTCTCGCTCTTCTACACCGAGCTGATCCGCGGGACGCCGCTTCTGGCCCAGCTGTTCGTGCTCTACTACGGGCTCGGCCTCTCGGGCTGGATCCGCGAGCTGCCGTACGTGGGCTACGGGGCGATCCCCGATCAGGCCGTCTGGGTCGCGATGATCGCCTTCACGATCAACAGCGCGGCCTACCAGGCCGAGTACATCCGCGCGGCGCTCCAGAGCGTCGAGGGCGGCCAGCTGACCGCCGCCCGCTCGGTCGGGCTCTCGAAGCTCGAAGGGATCCGCTACGTGGTACTTCCCCAGGGACTTCGCTACGCGATCCCCGGCTGGACGAACGAGCTGGTCTACCTGATCAAGTACTCCTCGCTGGCCGCGTTCATCACCGTCCCCGAACTGTTCAGGCAGGCCCAGTCGATCGCCTCCTCGAACTTCCGTTATACGGCGGTGTTCCTCACCGTGGGGCTCGTCTACCTCTGTCTGGTGTTGAGCGCCTCGGCCGTGATGAACCACGTCGAACGCCGCGTCGCGATCCCCGGGCTGGGCCAGGTCGAGGGCCGCCAGCAGACGTAGTGGCTGGGGACCGCCCCACGCTGATCGAGCTGCCCCTTTTCCACCCCTCTCCCGCTGTACTTCTCCGTCCGAGTGCAGTTTCGGTCGGCCTAAAAACCGAAACGGATTTATCTATTTAGGCGGGCCTAAATACCATGGAAGGCGAACGGACGCACCAGACGGGGCCGACGCGGCGCGAATACATGACCTACGGCGCGGCGCTCGGGGGGACCCTACTCGCCGGCTGTGCGGACGACGCCGGCACGGAATCGGAGTCGGAGTCGAGCGGGGAAGGCTCCACCGGAGACGGGGGGACGTATTCGGCGTCGATGGCGCCGGTCGGCGAGGTGGAGTTCGAGAGCGTCCCCGAGGAGGTGATGGTCTACAGCCTGCTGTACGCCGACATGGCGGTCGCGTACGGCCACGGCGACGCGGTCAACTCGCTCGGCTTCGACGCGGAGGCGGGCGGCAACACCCTCGACGCCTACTACGAACACCTCGAGGGGGTCTCGTTCGACCGGGAGGACATCGCCCAGCTCAACACCGGCTCGGAGGGGCTGACCATCGACAAGGAGCAGGTCTACGAGCTGGACTCGGATCTCCACCTGGTCGACCCGGCCCTCGTGGCGTCGTTCGACGGCTGGGGGCGCGAGGACGTCGAGGAGATCGCCGAGAACGTCGCGCCCTGGTTCGGGAACGTCTACAGCCGCGAGCACGGCGAGCCGCCCGAGGCGTATCAAGAAGAGTACGAGTACTACACGCTCTGGGAGATCGCCGAGCGGGTCTCGGCGGTGTTCCGGGCCGAAGAACGGTACGAGGAGCTGAACGCGGTCCACGACGAGCTGCTCGAGACGATCGAGTCGGGGCTCCCCCCCGAGGACGAGCGGCCCACGGTCGGCGCGGTCATCTTCATGGACGAGACGTTCTACCCGACGCATCTCGACGCGCCGGGATTCGCAACCGCAGACCTGCGTCCCCTCGGAGCCGTCGACGCCTTCGGGGACAGGGAGGTGACCTACGAGACCGCCTACGACTACGAGACCATGCTCGAGATCGACCCCGAGGTCATCCTCCATCGGTACGGGATCGCCTCCTACTACGACGTGGGGGCGATCCGCGAGACGCTCGCGGACCACCCCGTCGCCGGGCAGCTCACGGCCGTCGAGGAGGGGCGCGTGTACCCGTCGGGCGACCCCGAGCAGGGCCCGATCATGAACCTCTTCCAGCTCGAGATGGCCGCGAAGCAGCTCTATCCCGACCAGTTCGGCGAGTGGCCCGCGGACCACGACGGCGACGCCTATCCCGAACTTCCCGAGGACGAACGGCTGTTCGACCGCGAGTGGGTCGCGAACGCC
The DNA here is from genome assembly GCF_037996645.1 of Halalkalicoccus tibetensis. Classification (NCBI taxonomy): domain Archaea; kingdom Methanobacteriati; phylum Methanobacteriota; class Halobacteria; order Halobacteriales; family Halalkalicoccaceae; genus Halalkalicoccus; species Halalkalicoccus tibetensis. The sequence continues at coordinate 681,975 of NZ_JBBMXV010000003.1, read as the reverse complement.
ATCGAGGGATGAGTCTCGTCGACGTGCTGGCTCCGACGACGACATCGGCGGGCCGCACCTCGACGACGGGCTCGTCCTCGAACGGCCCGAGATCGGGGCGGGAGAACGGTCGACGGGAACGAACGACCGTCCGGCCGACCACCGGCACGTGCCGCATCGCCGGACTGAACCGATTTTCGTATACCGATACCGGGTTGATCGGTCCGTCGGAACCCGGATGGCTTCGGTAGGGCCGATTCAGCGCGGGAGCGCCACGCCGCCTACCTGGCCGAGTCCTTCGAGGCTAGCGCGGTCCGCGTCCTCGACCTCCTCGAGGCTCGGGCCGACGAGCGGCGTCTCGAAGTACGCCTCCTCGTCGACGTCGCTCAGCTGGGGGTCCTCCGCCAGCGCGCTGAACGTCTCCATGTAGCCGATTCGAGTGGCTTCGAGGTAGAGCCCGTAGGACTCGTCGCCGACCTGGTCGGACTGGCCCGAGACCTCGTAGAGCATCGCGGCGGCGTCGGTCAGCGGACAGAGCGCGTCGAAGTAGTCGCCCCAGATGGGGAAGTAGCCGAAACGGGTGACGGTGTCGAAGGCGTCCCACGGCTGGTCGGCCAGCGCCTCCCCGACGAGCTGGTTGAGTCGCAGCGAGCGGGCGCTGGTCTCGGCGTCGATGAAGGGGTTGACGTTGTCCGCGACCGGCGCGTCAGGGTCCGCGAAGGGTGCCTGGTCCTCGTAGGCCGGGCCGTAGACCGGCATGGTGCTCAGAAGCGAGCGCTGCGGGTCGCTTTCCTCGTCCTCGTCCGGCACCGTCGCGACGTTCTGGTGGTGGTGGCTGATCGCCACGTCGGGGTCCGCCCGCAGGAACGAGTCGGTGATCGCGCGGACCTCCTCGGTGAGCCGCAGTCCGCTGCCCCGCAGGACGTGGCCCTCGCGGGGCTGATCCATGTACCACTCGGTCCCGCCGTCGTCGGTCTCCTCGGCGCGCCACCAGTCGGCCTCGTCGTCGACGCCCGGCGTCGCGTCGAACCCGGGATCGATGTTGAAGTCACGGTTCATGTCGTAGCCGGCTGGCGTGCCGTAGTTGTAGTAGGGCTCGTACCGCGAGTCGCACTCGCACCACGGCTGGGTGTTCTGCCGGCGCGAAACGCGCTGTTCGTGGCCGTCGCCGGTGGTGTCCTCCCGGTACATCGCCCCGTCGGGGTTCGAGCGGGGGATGAACGTCAGCGAGAGGTTCTCGAGGATCTCCTCGGTTTCGGGCGAGGTGCCCTGCGAGAGCTGGCGGATCATCAGCAGCGAGACCTCCGTGCCCGTCGGCTCGTCGCCGTGGATCTGGTCGATGATATGGACGCTGGTATCACCCTCGCCGAGTTTCACCTCCCAGAGGGGGTCGTTCCGGCCCGCCGACCGGCCGATCTCGGTGAGGGTGATCCGGTCGCTAGTCCGATCGAGGAGCTTCAGCTCCTCGGTGACCTGTTCGTTGGTCCGGTACGGGCCGGCGTCGAGGTCGACCGGACCGTAGCCGTCGTCTCCGTCGGGCTGTCCTGCGACCGGCACCGACGCGGCCGAGAGGCCGGCCGTCGTCGCGATGCCGAGCGATCTGAGGAAGGTTCGTCGTTGCATAGTAGTACCCATCACACCCCACGCGAACCCGCGGCGCTCGCGTCATAGATTCGCAATAGGGATACGAAAACCATAGCTGAAAACGTAATAAAAATACCGAACTACTGGATAGTCTACCGGGTCAACGGGCGAAAAATACCGAACGGCGGACCGCAGGACAGCCACCGGCGGCGTGATAGATGGCGGGGCGCTCGCCGAACGCGGCCTCAGCGAAGGCTCGCCGATCGAGCCGAAGGAGCCGCTCGGTTCCCAGTCGAACCTCGAAGCATCGGGCGACGACTGAGCTGAATCCGCTCGGCAGAGTGAGTTCCCTCGACGGATCCGGTGAATTCCCAGAGAACGTCCCGACACGAACCGCTCAGCAGGTAGAGGCGAGTTTCCGTCCGTACTCCGTCAGCTCGATCGTGCCGTCCTCCTGGTCGTACTCGACGAGGTCGGCGCCGACCAGCTGAGGGAGGTGTTTGTGATGGAGGAGGACCCGCATCCGCTCGCGGTCCTCGTCCGAGACGGATCCGTCGTCGGCTTCGAGGTCCCAGTCGGCCAGATGGTCCGCAAGCGCGTTCCGGGAAACGTCCGTATTCGCATCGAAAACGTACAGCAGGGTCTCCTGACGAAGCGGGTCCTTGACGGCGTCGACGACGACGTCGGACGGCGGTTCAATCCCCTCGTCCCGTCCGATCTCCGCGGACTTCAACAACAACCGACCCGCGCGCTTTGCCGTATCAGTAGATTGGCTCATCCTTCTGGTTTCTCCAACGGGTTTCCCCACCTAAATACTCGTCCCTACTATGATTGGTATGGTTGAATTTTGATAGTAAAACCGGATCGGATCGATGTCGCCGGACCGTTCGGAGGGGTTCGCTGAGAGGCGTTGGTGGTAATAGCGACTTTCCTACCGCAATTATTATCTTTAGTGGCGGAATAAATCTCCCGATGACCACCCACTCGCCCGGCGAGCGGGGCCCCCTGGCGGCGGTAGCCGAGCGGGAGGCAGCCGTGGGCGACCTCGACGGGCTTCTGGAGGCGGCACGGATCGGGATAGCCCGTCTCACGACGGAGGGGACGTTTCTGGAGGTCAACGACGCGTTCACGACGCTGACGGGCTACTCGCGGGACGAGCTGCGGGGTCGACCGTTCGCGACGGTCCTTCCGAACGGAGGCACGACGGACGGCGATCCCTTCGATCGGTTCCGGGCAGCGGGGACCGAGCCAGCCACGTTCGATCACCGGATCGGGACGGCGGCCGGCGGATCGATCCCCTGTGAAACGACCTTCCAGTCGGTCAGCGACCCGGACGGGGCCGACGTTCTGGGCATCGTTCGGACGGCCGTTTCCGATCCGACGACCGACTCCCGCTCGACAGGGGAGACCGAGACGGCGATCGGGAAGTCCTTCCTCGCGCTCGCGAACGCCATCAGCGACGGCATCATCGTCCTCGACTCGAACAGCGACATCCAGTACGCGAACCCGGCCGTCGAGCGGATCCTGGGCTATCCACCGGCCGAGCTGATCGGGGCCAGCAAGCTGAAGATCATTCCCGATCGCCTCCAAGAGACGCATCTGGCCGCGCTCCAACGGTATCTCGACACCGGCGAGCGGAACATCAACTGGTCGTACGTCGAACTGCCCGGCCAGCACCGGGAGGGCCACGAGGTCCCGCTCGGCGTCTCCCTGAACACGTTCACCTACGGGGGAGCCCGCTACTTCGTCGGCCTGATCCGGGACATCACCCCCCGAAAGCGGGCCGAAGAGGCGCTCGCGACGCGCCTCGCACAGCAGGATGTGGCCGCACACCTCGGGCGCCGTGCGCTCCGGGCCGAGGCCATCGATTCCCTCCTCGACGAGGCCGTCGAGGCGGTCGCCGCGGGGCTGGACGCGGAGTACGCCAAGGTCCTGGAGCTCACCGAGGACGATCGGGAGCTACTGCTTCGTGCCGGGGTCGGATGGGAGCCCGGCCTCGTGGGAAGCGCGACGATCTCGGCGACGGCCGACGACTCCCAGGCCGGCCACACCCTCTCGGAATCCCACCCCATCGTCGTCGAGGACCTCGGTTCCGAGACCCGCTTCAGCGGCCCACCGTTGTTGACCGATCACGGCGTCCGAAGCGGGGTCAGCGTCACCATCGGCTCCCCGGAGGAGCCGTGGGGGATCCTCGGCGTACACGACACCCGGAGCCGGGAGTTCACCGACCACGACGTCCACTTCGTCGAAACGGTGGCCTACATCCTCACCGCGGCCATTTCCCGAAGCCGCCATACGAGACAGCTCCGTACACAGCAACGCCAGCTTGCCGCGCTCAACCGACTGAACGCCCTGATCCACGGCATTCACCGGTCGATCATCAAGGAGACGTCCCAGGCCGAGATCGAGCGATCGGTCTGTGCCGGCCTCGTCGAGAAGGAGACCTATCGGTTCGCGGCGGTCTGGCACGCCGATCCCACGACGGGAGGCGTGACGCCGGCGGCCCACGCCGGCCACGAGGACGGCTATCCGGATCGCGTCGCGGGCGGAGGCGAGGGGATACCGGCGGAGAGGGGACCAGTGGGACGGGCCGTCGATGACCGCGAGACCTACGTCGTTCCCGACATCGCGGCCGCCGAGGAGTTCCCCCCCTGGCGCAAGGAGGCCCTCTCGCGGGGCTATCGCTCGGTCGCCGCCGTCCCGATCGTCTACGGCGACGCACTGTTCGGCGTCCTCAGCGTCTACGCCGGGACGGAGGACGCGTTCGGGGGGACCGTCCGGACCGTTCTCGGCGTCCTCGGCGAGACGGTCGGCCACGCGATCGCGACGGCCAATCAGGAACAGACGCTGCTGGGCCGTGAGCGGACCGTCGTGACGCTGGATATCCGGGGCTACGATGGGGCGTCGGGGATCGAGACGGACCACGAGGGGAGTTTCGGCGTCTCCCGGCTCGTCCCCGTCGGCGACGAGCGCTACCTGCTCTACGGCGAGGGCGAGTCGGAGATCGAGGGGACGCTCGCCGCGTTGGAGGACTCCCCCCTCAGCGTCACCGACGTGACGGCGACCGCGGTCGGAGAGGGGACGATCGGGTTCGAACTGGAGCTGTCGGATCCGCCGATAGTTTCGCGGATACTCGCACACGGCGGGCGCATGCTCGGCGTGACCTACCGGGGCGGGAACCTGATCACGACGATCGAGCTCCCCCCGGCCGCCGACGTCTCCCGGCTCGTCGCGGAGATCGAGGCGATCCAGCCCGGTCTGAGCGTGGAGCTCCACAAACGGCGGACGCGCTCGCGGACCGATACCCCGGCCACGGCGTTCGAGGACCTCACGGAGCGACAGCGGGCCGCACTCGAGACGGCGTACTACAGCGGCTACTTCGAGTGGCCCCGGGAGAACGACGGCAACGCGATCGCCGCGAAGCTCGGGATCTCCTCGGCGACGTTCCAACAGCACTTCCGAGCGGGGCAGCGAAAGCTGTTGAGGAACCTTCTCGACGGGCCACGGTGAGACCGGGGCTCACCGAGAACGGACCCCTTCAGCCCTCGTGGCGACGATCGAGTGCCCGGACGACCGCGGCCACGGCACCCGCGACGAGCGCCGGCCACCAGTCCGTGCTCAGATAGAGGCTCGGCGTCGGCGGCGCGTACTGGGTCAGCGGCCAGAGGAGGGGATAGGAGTGGCCCGAGAGGCCGACCAACAGGAGGTCGAGCGCGTGGTGGGTGCTCATCCCGAGGAGGAGCAGCGCGAACACGCGGGCGCGCTGGCGGGCGCCGACCAGCAGGGATCCGATCGCGATCGCGACGAGCGAGCCGCTGAAGAAGTGAAGCGGGACCCACGAGAAGGGGATCCCCAGCAGGGCCTCGACCGTATGCTCGCTCACCACCAGCTCCAGCCGGTTGAGGTCGGGAACGATCGAGCCGATCATCGCGATCGTGACGTAGCGTGGGGTGAGCCACGGGTAGCGCCACGAGAGCAGCGTCGCGAGCACGTAGGCCCCGAGGACATGCGTGAGCCACTCGGCCATCAGCCCCACCCCCGGAGCCGAAGGGGCTCCTCGCGGGGGACGAACGCCCACTCGTCGGTGTCGATCCGCCAGTCGCGAACGAATCGGACGAGGAGCCACCCGCCGGCGAGGATCGAGACACCGTACATGTAGGTGAACTCCCAGGGCTCGCGGACGAGGGTCTCCTCGGCGTCGATCGTTCGATCGGGCCCGGCGACCCCGAAGACGCGGAGGTCCTCACCCTCGCTCACGGGCTCCTCGACGTTCTCGATCCGAAGCTCGAAGGACTCGCCCGCCGGGGTCCCGGGATCGATCACTACGGGATCGGTCGCGACGACCGGGCCCGAGAGCTCGACCGGCTCGCCGACGTGGGCGTCGTAGTCGTCGATCAGCGCCCCCTCGTCGGGGTAGTCGTGGCGATCGGGATCGGCCGGGGTCGCGCCGTAGCCGACGAACAGGGCGCCGAGGACGGCGAGCAGGGCGAGGACGGCGAGCGCCCGCGTGAGGGGAGTTCTACGCATGATACGGACGAGAATGGAGGGAAAAGCGATCGGAGCGGCTCATCTGGTAGGGGCGAGTCGGTCCGGGCCAATAGCTGTTTCCGACGCCCGCGGCGTGTCGAAGCGCTTTCGTCCGTCGGCGGCGCGGAACGAACTGATGCGCCTGCTCGTGATCACGGACCTGGAGGGCGTCGCCGGGATCGACTCGTTCTTCGAGACCCGAACGGGCCGCGAGGAGCGGAAAGGTTCGGCGATGGACCGGCTCGCGAGCGAGGTCAACGCCTGCATCGAGGGGATCCGCTCGCGGGCGCCCGAGGCCGGGATTGACGTCTGGGACGGCCACGGTAGCGGCGGCCTTCGGGAATCGGACCTCGAGGGCGGGCGCTACCTCGGCGAGGGCCGGCCCTATTTCCACCTCGCGGGCGAGCACCGCGAAAGCGGGGAAGGAGGGGACGGGAACGAGGAAGACAGGGAGGACTACGACGGCGTGCTGTTCGTCGGCCAGCACGCGATGGCGGGGACGCCCGACGCGCCGCTCTGTCACACCTACTCCTCGCTCGCGGTCGACTACTACAAGCTCAACGGGACCTTCGTCGGCGAGTTCGCCTGCCGGGCGCTGATCGCGGGCCGCCAGGGCGTGCCGACGGTGTTTCTCGCGGGCGACGACAAGGCGACCCTCGAGGCCCGCCAGTTCGTTCCGGGGATCGAGACCGTCGCCACCAAGTACGGGACCGGCCGCGAGTCGGCGCGCCACCGCGATCCTGCGGAGGTCGCGGACGCGATCCGACGGGGCGCGGCGAACGCGATCGACCGCCTGGACGAGATCGAGCCCTACGACCGGATCGAGTCGCCCTACGCCCTCGAGATCAGGTACTACGAGCCGGCGAACGTCTCGAAGCTCGACCGGATCGGCGGCCTGCTCAGGCGGTACGCCCCGCCGCTGGCGGACGCCCTGCCGTTCGCGACGGGAGTAACGCGGATCGACTCGCGGACGATCCGGATCGAGATCGAGGAGCTCCTCGATCCGGGGTCGGGCGTCTACACCCGGCTGTAGCCCGGACAGTTCCAGGGAGCCGAGGGTATCGAGTGGCGTCGGGTCGAGAAGCACACGTCTATGTCGCCTCGGTCACTCCCTTGGGGTATGAGCGACGAGGAGGGCGTGCCCCCGTTCGACTGTCACCGCCGATCGTGCGAGAAGACCGCCGAGTTCTGGGTGTACGAGCGCTATCAGGAGGAGAACGACCTCGGGGCGGTCGAGGCTGAGGTGTCGCTCTGTCGGGAGCACACCGCCGAGGAACGGCCCCACAACCTCGATCAGGCCAACTCCGAGTACATCTTCAAGATCGAGCCGATCGGGACCGAGAACGACGGGTAGGGGGCGGCGACGGCCGGTATCAGTCCTCGGGCAGGCGAAGCGTGAGCAGCGTGATGACCGCGACGAGCACCGCGAGCAGGACGTAGCCCTCGTCGAAGAAGCCCCGCTCGGCGACCGCGCCGAACAGCACCGGGCCCATCGCCCCCATCATCGAGGCGAACGAGCGGACCGCGCCCAGCCCGGTGCCCTGGATCTCCTCGGGGATCGTATCCGAGAGGTACGACTGGGTGATCGCCCCCGATCCGAGCATCGTGCTGACGAGCACGGTGACGACGACCAGCGGGACGAGGCTCTCGACGACCGGCAGCAACGAGAAGCCGACGATCGCCCCGGCGAGGACGATCGGCAACGAGCGACGGATCCCGACCCGGTCGTAGGCCACCCCGGCCGCAGGTTTGGCGACGATCCCCACGGCGAAGAAGAGGCCGAACAGCGTGCTCGAGGCCGCAGAAGAGAGGCCCTTCTCCTGGATCAAGTAGGTGGGATAGAACGCCGAGAACGTCTGGAGGATGCCGATGTAGAGGAAGAGGATGACGGCCATGAACAGGAGGGTGGGGTGGCGAAGCTGCCCGAGCACGCTCCGGGCGCCCGCGAGCGAGAAGTCGCCATCACCCGATTCCCGATCGGTGGACGGCGGCAGCGTCAGCCAGAGGGCGACGGCGACCGCCACCAGGGCGGGGATAACGAACCCCAGCCCGGCCTGCCAGGCGGCCACGGCCGCGATGGCGCCGGCGAGCGGCGGGAGGAGGGTCTGGCCGGTATCGCCCGCCGCCATCGTGATGCCCAGCGCGCGCCCGATCCGGTCGGGGTAGAGCTCCGAGAGGGCGGTGATCCGGGCGACGGGGTACAGCGACAGCCCCAGCCCGAACAGCGCGGTCGCGGCGAACAGCGCGAGCGCCGAGGGCGCGAGCACGACCAAAAGCAGGCTAATGGTGGCCAGCACGACGCTCGCAGTCATTACCGCCCGCTCGCCGCGCCGATCGGCCAGCACGCCCCCGGGGACCTGGCCGATCGCGTAGCCCAACCAGATGAGCGTCACCAGAAAGCCGGCGGTGGTGAGCGTCAGGTCGAAGTCGGCGCTGAGCTGCGGGAGCAACACCGGGTAGATCATCCGCGTGCCGTTGAGCAGCCCCCAGCCGAGCGCGATCACGATCAGCAGCTTGCCCGTGCCGCCCGCCCAGAGCCCGCTCGCCTCCCGTCGGAGGGATGCCAACCGATCCATCGAGTGGCTAGGGGGAGCGGGGGCGTCTGGAATAACCCTTTCATGCCCACCCTCGATGGCCGGTTCCGAAGGGAGCCAGCTATGGTGCGTATCTGGGGGTTTTTCCGGCTTCGCGAGCTATGTGAGGCCATGGGAATCGAACCCGGCGATCAGGCGACGATCGAGTACACAGGGCGATTGACCGACGAGGAGGGGACGGTGTTCGACACGTCCCGCGAGGAGGTCGCCGAGGAGGCGGGGCTGGCCGAATCCCAGCCCGAACGGGAGTACGAGCCGCTCACCGTCGAGCCCGGCGCGGGCCAGCTCATCGAGGGGTTCGACGAGGGGCTGGTCGGCCTCGAGGAGGGCGACTCCGAGACGATCACCGTCCCCCCGGAGAAGGGCTACGGCGAGCACACCGACGAGCAGGTCATCGAGCAGGAGCGCGACGGGTTCGACGAGATGCTCGGCCAGCCCCCCGAGGAGGGGATGATGATCCAGACCGAACAGCAGCAGGTCGGCGAGATCGTCGACGTCACCGAGGAGGTCGTCCGGATCGACTTCAACCACGAGCTCGCCGGCGAGACCCTCGAGTTCGACGTCGAAGTCGTCTCGATCGACTGATCGCGGTTCGAACGCGGCATGCGAGCGTTTTCGGCTCTGCAGACCGACCGCCGAGCGGCCCGTCCCCCACGTCCATTCACACCGGGATCGGACTGTCCTTTCGACGGCAGGTGTTCAATTACCTCAGACCGGATACGTAACCTAACCCCGGGAAAGAACTAACACGGCGGGGGGTCGAGTTCTTCATTGATAATGACTAGCAACTGTTGTGGCGGCGGTGCAACACCGGATCCGGACGACCTGCCGCCGATCTCGGCCGAGCGGCGGACGTTCATCAAGGGGTTGGGCGCGGTCACGGGGGCCGCGGCGTTCGGCGGGACGGCGATGGCCACCGACACCGACTCCGACGAGAAGGACCAGGAGGGCGAGAACGACGACGAACCGCGCAACGGGATCACCTTCATCCACGACGGGATGGGGCCGACCCAGGTCACCGGCGCGCGCTACCTGAAGGCGTATCAGGCCGACGCGGAGGCGTTCCCGATGAACGCCGACCCGTCAGTGACGCCGCTGCATATGGACCGCCACGCAGCCCACGGGACGATGACGGTCTTCCCGGAGGACCCCAACGAGGTGATCATCGATTCGGCGGCGGGAGCGACGAGCCCGGGGGCCGTCGACTGTGCGGGATCGGCGACGGGGATCGGCGCGGGCGTGAAGACGTATAACGGCGCGATCGGGGGGATCCGCGACGAGGACGGCCAGTTCGCCCCGGTCGAGACCATCCTCGAGGCGGCCCGCGACGCGGGGAAGGCGACGGGGCTGGTCACCACCACGCGGATCACCCACGCGACGCCGGCGGCCTTCGCCGCCCACGTCCCCCACCGGCGCATGGAGGACGAGATCGCCGAACAGTACATGGACGACGCGGGCGTCGACGTCCTGCTGGGCGGCGGGAAGGCCTTCTTCGATCCCGACCAGCGCGAGGACGGTCGCGACCTGCTGAGCGACGCCGAGGAGCAGGGCTACGAGATCGTCGAGACCGCGGACGAGCTCGACGGCGTGGAGCAGGCGCCGGTGCTCGGGCTGTTCACCGACGACGACAGCCACATGGACTACTACCTCGACCGCCAGGGCGAGACGACACAGCCGGGGCTCGTCGAGATGACGAACAAGGCGATCGAGTTGCTCTCCGGGCACGACGAGGGGTTCTTCCTGATGGTCGAGGCCGGCCGGGTCGACCACTGCGGGCACAAGAACGATCCCGCGATCCTCGCCGAACAGCTCGAGGGCGACGAGGCCGTCGGCGCCTGCCTCGACTTCGCGCGCGATGACGCCACCCCCGAGACGCTGGTCGTGACGACGGCCGACCACGAGTGTGGCGGGTTCTCGCTCGCCCGCGACGGCATCTACAACGTCGACTACGAGATGATCGACTCCCTCGAAGCGAGCGTGACCGAGGGGATCATCCCGGCGCTCGACGAGGGAATGGAGGGCATCGAGGACCTCCAGCGGATCATGTCGGAGGTGGGCGGGATCGAGCTGGCCGATCTCGACCGCAACATGAGCGAGATGGACCTCTACCGGGCGATCGACCTCGGGCCGCTGTATGCCGAGGTCCCCGCGCTACGCGACCTGATGAACCGACAGATGCTGATCGACTTCACCTCCCACGGGCACACGGGCGTCGACGTGCCGCTGTACGCCGACGGCCCGAACGCGGAGTTCTTCAACACCGCGCGGGACAACACCGACATCGCAAACGTCATGGCCGACGCGATGCGCCTGAAGTAGCCGTACTGTCGATTTTCGCTGTTATCGAAAGAGTGGAGGACTATCGCGACGCTATGCTCGGATCACTCGTTGTCCCACGGCCACGGTGAACGGGGGCCACGCTCCGGGATCGTCTCCGCCAGCTCCGAGTCGCGGTCATAGAGCGATCCGTCCGCGGTCTCCTCGAGCAGGGTTTCGACTTCCGCTCGCATGTGACGAATCATCATCCCCTCCATGCGCTCGCCACGGTCGTCGACCTGACCAGTCATCTCTAGTAGGACGCTACCGTAGCCGCGAATTCCGTAGGCGTTGCGGGCGATGTTCGCGCCGGTGCCGCCCGGATACTGCGAGATGTTTGCGAAGCCGTATTGATCGTTGACCTCGTCGTATATCGCCCAGTTCATCTGCTTCGAGAGCTCGATCGCGTCCTCGTCGGCGTCCGGGGCGATCGGCCAGAAGTTCGACGCACGGATCGATTCCCCGTCATCATCGACGTAGTCACCCGTCTGCGTGTGGAGGTCCGCGACCCACTCCGGATCGAGGTCAGTCACGTAGTCGATCATCGCCTGCGTCTCCGGGGACGGGTTGTCGTCCGATCCGGGATCGTAGTGGTGCTGTCGGTTCGGGTCGACGCCATCAGCGTTTACACGCTGGTTTCGCATGCCTCCGTCCGGATTGTGCATCGGAAGAACGTGGATGGTCAGAGCCTCGCGAATCTGTGCGGTGTTCTGACCGCCCGCCGACAACCTCTGCAGGATCTGGAAGATCGTACTCGTCCCAGTCGGTTCGTCGCCGTGTTGTTCGGTCGTGATGAAGACGTCCGTCTCGCCGCTCCCGACGGTCGCAACGACGAGCTCACGGCCCTCGATACTCTCACCGATCTCCTCCAGTGAGACCGTACCACGGCCCGTTCGCTCTAGCCGATCCAGCCGTTCCATGACCTCATCATGTGTGTACCATCGCGAGTTCTCCCGAGGGAGTTCGTCCTCCGCGCTCACTATGCCCGGTCCAACTAGTCCGACACCAGCGAGACCACCGATCCACTTGAGTGCGTTACGTCGCCTCATACCGTTCCAAATAGTCTCATAAGATATTAATACTTCTATAAATGTATCTGTATAGTAATGTCATATAGTCACGTTAGGGATGCAGCTCCAGAACGGCAGGAATCAGGGCGGTAGAGACACCGAACCGTCGATTCAGGCCTCCAATGGTCGAGTTCGGATACCAGAAGAGGAATACGCGATCGCAAGCATGTAGTTCGGATGCTTTTTACCCCGGTACGGGCAGAGTGGGGGTATGAACGACGCGCCCGAGATCGACGAGCTCGTCCCGCCGGATCGAACGCTGATGGGCCCCGGCCCGAGCGACGTCCATCCCCGCGTGCTGCGCTCGATGGCGACGCCGCTGGTCGGCTATCTCGACGACTACTGCGTCGAGGTCATGAACGACGTCCAGGACGGGCTTCGCTACCTCTTTCAGACCGACAACGAGCATACGTTCGCGGTCAGTGGAACCGGTTCGGCCGCGATGGAGACCGCCTTCGGAAACCTCGTCGAGCCCGGCGAGACCGTATTGGTGCCCGACAACGGCTACTTCGGGGCGCGAATGGGCGAGATCGCCGAACGCGCCGGCGGCGAGGTCGTCACCGTCGAGGCGCCGTGGGGCGAGCCGCTGGACCCCGCGGACGTCGAGGCGGCCTTCGACGAGCACTCCCCGACGGTCTTCGGGTTCGTCCACGGCGAGACCTCGACCGGGGTTCGCCAGACGAGCGTTTCGGACCTGACCGGGATCGCCCACGAGAACGACGCCTACGTCGTCGCGGACACGGTCGCCTCGCTGGGCGGCGTCGAGTTCCATACCGACGAGTGGGACGTCGACGCCGTCTACTCGGGCTCCCAGAAGTGTCTCTCGGCGCCGCCGGGCGCGAGCCCGATCACGTTCAACGAGCGCGCAGTCGAGAAGGTCCGCACCCGCGAGGAGCCCGTCCGGTCGTGGTATCTCGACTTCGAGGGGGTCTGGGAGTACTGGGGCGAGGAGCGCAACTACCACCACACCGGCCCGATCTCGACGCTGTACGCGCTGCGCGAGGCGCTTCGGCTCGTGAGCGAGGAGGGCCTCGAGGGGACGTGGGACCGTCACGAGCGCGTCGCGGGCGCGCTCAAGGAGGGCGTCGAGGCGATGGGTATCGGGCTGAACGTGGCCGACGAGCACTGGTTGCCGACGCTCAACCCCGTTCGCGTGCCCGACGGCGTCGACGACGGCGAGGTTATCGACCGCCTGATCGAGGACCACGGGATCGAGATCGTCGGCGGGCTGGGCGCGCTCGACGGGGAGGTCTTCCGCGTGGGCTGTATGGGTCACTCGGCCCGGCCGGCCAACGTCACGCAGTTCATGGCGGCGTTCGGCTCGGTGCTGGCCGACGGGGGCGCGGACGTCGACCCCGAGGCCGGCGCGGGCGCGGCGGCGAGCGCGCTCGATCCGAAGTGAGGGTCCGGCGAAGCGAAATCAACCGCCTGAAGACGTCGCTCGGGCCGGCGTTGCTACAGGGTCGTTCGTAAGGAGCGTTCGCCGATCCCGCTTCGGGTATCAGAGGGCGGTGTTCGCAGCAGCGAAGACGGCGCCGGCCAGCAGCGAGACCGAACTCCACCCGAAGACGATCGCGCCGAGCAGCGCCCCGGCCCGCGCTGGGGCGATCAGGGACGGTGAGAACAGCAGGGCCCAGACCAGCACCGCGGCTATCAACGTGGTGATACCAGCAGCGAGACACAGCGCCCGTGCCGTCCGGACGGCGAACTCGGTTCCGTCATGAGCCCTATCAAGCCCCTCGTAGCCGGTCGTAGTCGACATATTGTTGCTCTTATGTATTCATACACATGTTTTATATAATAAGTCTTCCGGGTGAATGGATATGGCACGGAGGAGGGCCGAAGGGCGCTTGAAAGGCGTGAGAAAGCCTCGGCAGTTACTCGACGTCGTATCCCAGCTCGCGAACGGTGATCTTGACCCGCTCCTCCGCGAGGACGTCCTCGTCGTATTTGACCGCCGCCTCGCCGCTCTCCGGGTCGATATCGATCCCCATCACGCCGTCGACCTCGCCGAGCTCGTCGGCGATCGCGTGGCTGTCGTCCTCGGAGTCGATACCCTCGACGGTGAACGTCGCGGTGCTTTGAGCCATCGGGTCTCCACTACCGGATCGAGCGTGATGACTCTGCCGTTCGGGGCGTGGTCGATCCGTCCCCGACTATCGGCCCCGTCGCCGATCAGCCGTCCGACTCGGTCGCGTTCCGGTAGCGGTCGCTCGCCCGCGCAACCCGTTCGTCGTACTCGTCGCGGTCGATCTCGCCGGCCTCGAGGTCCGCCTGGGCGGCTTCGACGGTCTCGACGAACGCCGCTTCGGCCCGTGGGAGGTCGGGGTCGTCGGCCTGTAGCTCCGCGGCGAGCTCGGTGATGTCCATGGATCTAGGTGTAACAGGGTGGTGGCCGTGTTCCGTGACCGTTCGGCTTGCCGATCGCGATCGGTGCGCCGGAACGCTCTGGGGAGTCGAAAAGGACGGGAACCAACGTCTCGCTCCTTACGCCGCGAGGGCGTATGTCTCGCCGTTGCGCGTGATCAGGTCCTCGCTTTCGAGGGTCTGGAGGACGGGGAACAGCGCGAGCTGCTTCATGTCCAGAGCCGACTGGAGGTCGTCGACGGTCGCACTGTCGGCGGCGCTCAGGTAGAAGTAGACGAGCTTCGAGTTGCTCGATTCGAGCGTGGTCGGGAGTCCCTCGAGGGTCGCGTCGGCGTCGTGTTCGTACTCCGGTTGTGCAGTACTCATTACCGGTTCATCGCCGTTTCCCCTGATAAACCTTCTCCATATATGATCCCGATAGACTAGATGCTATAATATGACATAGTAAGATACTACGGGGACGGATCGGAGCGTCGAAGCGGCGAGGAACGGACCGGGTCCGACGGCTACGGGGCGATCGTCAGTGCCAGTTGCTCGTCGGGGTCCCCGCCTTCGGTGTCGGCCTCGAAGGTCACCGTCTCGACGTCGTCGTTCTCGCGATCGAAGACGAACGTCTCGGACTGGTCGCCGTACTCGGCGATTACCTCGGTCTCGTCGGCGTAGTGGAACTCGCGGTCGTAGAGCGCGACGCCGTCCTCGTCGGTCGGGATCCCCTGCCCGTTGACCGTCACGGTCTCACCCTCGAGGGGGTCGCCGGACTCGTCGACGACGGTGGCTTCGACGGTCGCCCAGTAGACGTACATCCGGTCGACCTGGGCGGTGTGCTCGACGTCGTCGCCGTCGATCGTGATCGTCGTGTCGTAGCCCCAGTCGGCGGTGGCTTCGTAGACGGCGAGCTCGTAGTCACCGTCCTCGAGCCCCTCGAAGGTGGCCGTCTCGCCGTGCTGTTCCTCGCCGATCGTCTCGCCGTCCTGCTGGAGGAGGAAGGAGGCGTCGTCGGCGGGCTCGCCTGTCACGACGTCCTCGGCGGTGACGGTGAGGGTGTGCTCCTCGTCGGCGTCAGCGTCATCGCTGTGAGCCTCCTCCCCGTCGTCAGCGTCGTCGGCGTCCTGTTCGTCGGCGTCCTCGGTTCCGTCGCCGTCCTCAGCGTCCTGTTCGTCGACGTCCTCGGTTCCGTCGCCGTCTTCATCGCTCTGCTCGTTCGTGTCGCCCTCCTCGTCGGCGCTCGTTTCCTCATCGACGTCCTGTTCATCGGTGTCGTCCTGCTCGTCCGTTCCGTCCGCGTCCTGCTCCCCGCCGTCGTCGATAGCCGCATCGGCGTCATCGGCGTCGGCGGCGTCCTGCTGATCGCTCGTTTCCCCGTCGGCACCCGACGCCGTTTCGTCGGTGTCGTTCTCGACGGCGTCGCCGTCGCCGGCATCGATGGCGTCGTCCTCGTCGGCCTCCTCGCCGTCGTCGAGTTTGAAGACACCGTCGTCCTCGCTCCCGTCAGTGTCGTCGCTTTCGGGCGAGGCGTCGTCAGCGTCGTCGGTCGGTTCGTCGTCGGCATCGTTACCGACGTTCGCTTCGTCCGGGTCGTCGCCGTCGGTCGCGTCGGCCGCGTCCTCGAGGTCGTCCGCCTCCTCGGGTTCGGGTTCGTCGGCCTCGGCCGCCGGGTCCTCCGTCCCGAACCCCGCACAGCCGGCCAGGAGGACCGTCAAGCAGACGAGACAGACCGCGATCGTAGATCGTGAGTTCAACATGAGTTGTAAGTACAACCCCTATTAAACTACAACTAAATAGCTCTTATTTCACATATTTGAATTGTTGAAGCGAGTGGAAGCGGGAGCTGCGCGTCGACGAAACGGGTCGTCGGAATCAAAGGTCAGCGGCGGCTCCGTACGACTCGAGGAAAGATCGGCGGCGTCAGTACTGCTGTTCGCTCAGGTCGACGGGCTCGAACAGCGGGTCGAACTCGTCGGGGAGCTGCTCGCGTGCGTCCTCGAGCTCGCTTCCGCTGACGGCGTCGCCCAGCACCGTCAGTACGGCTCGGGCGTGGTGCTCGGCGTCGGCGTCGACGTCGCTCAGGACGTCCTCGCGATCGTCGATCCGCGAGACGAACCGGTCGGCCGAGAACTCCTCGGCCTCCGCGCTCTTGCTCATCAGCAGGTCGTCGAGATGGGCGGGAAGCTGGGAGGCGACGTTCTCGGCCTCGCCTTCGGTGATACGCTGGCCGAGAACGGTCAGCGTCGCGCTCGTCACGGTGTATGCTTGGTCGCGCGATTCGAGATCCGCGTGTCGCTCGACGGCATCGAGAAATGCGTTTTCTTGCATGGTAGAATCGGGCGGTAGGGGTCCGCCGTACCCGAACGAAGCGCTGTGAGCCGTTTCAGACTTCGGCCTATGAATGCAAACGACCCTCGTGGGCCCCTCCGTCCTCCCGTTCGTTCCGACGCGAACGGAGAGACGACGACCGCCTCGGCGTGCAGTCGGGCCGGTCAGTCGAGTCGACCGCGGAACGCATCGGTCGGGATGGGCGTGTCGCCCTCGCTGGTGACGTAGCGGTCGGTGGTCGCGCGTTCGCGATAGGTCCCGTAGACGTCGTAGGTCCGCGAGTCGCCGTCGGCGTAGCTGTCGGTCCCGCGCTCGCCGTCGAAGACCGCCCAGTCGGTCTCCTTGTCGATGTTGAACCAGCAGGCCATCCGGATCCCACGTCGCTCGATGTAGTCGAAGGCGTCGTCGATCCACGCTGCCTTCTGGGCCGGGCGATAGCGCCCGTCGCGATAGGAGGTGGTACCGAACTCGGGGAGGGTGAGCGGCTTCTCGGCCAGGTCGGTCAGGCGCTCGAACATCGGGTCGAACACCGACTCGGGGGACTGCCAACGTGAGCCGTCCCGGCTGTCGCCGAAATTGTAGCCGTCGATCCCGATCCAGTCGACGTACTCGTCACCCGGGTAGTACGACTCGGTGTCGTGGCTACCGTGTTCGGTGGCGTTCGGGTTCCAGACCCACTGGACCTGCTCGTCGGTCAGACCCGTTTCGGCCACCGTCCCGTGGAGGCGACGCCACGCCGCGACGAAGTCGTCGATCGTCGTCGCGTCGGCCCCCCACGGGATCCAGTCGCCGTTCATCTCCGGGAACGGCCGGAAGTAGAACATCCGGTCGCCGGATCCGTCCGAAACCCAGCGCGCGAGATCCTCGCCCCAGGCGGACAGGAGGTCGTCGTACGACCCGGCGGCGATCGCCCGGGTGACGCTTCCCGTCGTCGACTCCCGGGGGAAGGGCTGCCAAGTCACCATCGGGACGCGCCCCCGTTCCCACTGGGTCGTCATCTCCTCCGAGACGAACTGCCGGCGGCTGTCGTCGGGGATCGCCGCGTCGACGTAGTGGGTCGTGACGGCGAAGCCCCGCCCGAGCCACCGCTCGAAGGGGTCGATCCGTCCCCAGTCCTCGCCCGGATAGATCCCGAGGACGACGGGCGTGGCGGTGAACCGGTCGAGACAGCCCGCCATCGACAGCGAACCGGCCGCAGCGCCGAGGCCGAGCGTCTGCAGTGCGGAGCGGCGGTTCACGGCATACGTGATGTCCGTCGAACAAAAAAGGGATCGGTGGCCGTCGTGACGGGCCGGCAACGGGAGTCGACTCCGGCTGCGTGGGGGAAGACCGCTACAGTCCGGAGGGGCCCTCCGGCGTCGACGGGGCCAGGGCCATCTCG
Organism: Halalkalicoccus tibetensis; assembly: GCF_037996645.1. Classification (NCBI taxonomy): domain Archaea; kingdom Methanobacteriati; phylum Methanobacteriota; class Halobacteria; order Halobacteriales; family Halalkalicoccaceae; genus Halalkalicoccus; species Halalkalicoccus tibetensis. The sequence goes on along the minus strand of NZ_JBBMXV010000003.1, from coordinate 663,844 downwards.
GCCTCGAAGGCATCGGGCCCCTCGCTCGGGATCGACTCGAGCCGCGGGGGTTTCAGATGGGAGAGAGCGCCCACGGCGAACGCGGACCGGACGCAGTCCGCGAACGATCCCCTCTCGGAGAGGCAGGCCAGCCCCGAGCCGGGGTCGTACTCGATCGCGTCACAGTCGGCCAGCGCCGGCAGGTCCCGCTCCTCGATCGTCTCCTCGATGACGTCCGGGTCCGCGCCGACCCGGGGAGCGATGTACTCGCTCAGCTCGGCGACCGACGCCGGGTAGCGACAGCTACGGAGGTAACGTAGGAGATGCCACCGGTATCTGTTCGCGTCCGACGGGACGCGCTCGGTCACGATGTGTCCGTAGCCGGAATCGGCTCTTGACATACGATGACATATCATCTCCCTCTACATAATACTTTTGCAGTATTCGACCCAAAATTAGGTTGGTAGCGTAGTAGTTCCATTAATTATCGTACGTTCATCTAGTTCGTGTGGTGGCGAGAGGTAGTATGTAAACGAGGACTAGCCGGGAGCAGGGTAGGATGGGTATCGGGGAGTGAATGAGCCGAGCCGTCCGGAAGACGGTGGGGAGGGAGTCCGAGAAGCCGGTCTACCGCCGTCAGGGCCAGTCGGGATCGATGCCGACGAGGTCGGCGCTGACGTTCCAGAGGCGCTCGCGGCGGTCGGGGTCGGTCGCGGCCGGCGCGGGTTCCTCCGGGCCGTCCGACCCGACGTATCCCCCGGATCGTCGTCCGTACTCCGGGGCCGTCGCCAGCTCGACGAGCCGGTCGGCGCCCGTCTCGGGCGTCGTGCCGATGCCGGGGACGACCGCGGCGATCCGGGTGAACAGCCGCGTGCGAAGCGATGCGTCCCGGAACAGCGCCGTTGAGGGCACGAACCCCGGATGGAAGCAGTTCGCGACGATATCCTCCCCGTCGAGCCGGTCGGCGAGTTCGAGGGTGAAGGCGACGTTCGCGAGCTTCGAGCGCGCGTAGGCGTCGAGCGGCTCGTAGCCGTCCTCTAACCGGACGTCGTCGAGCGCGAGTTCGCCCCGCCTGTGGACCCCCGACGCGGTGACGACGACTCGGGCGCCCGGCGTCGCGCGGAGGGGGTCCATGAGCTCGTGGGTGAGCAAGTACGGCGCGAGGTGGTTGACCGCGAAGGTCAGCTCGATCCCGTCGTCGGTGATCGTGTGGTCCTGTCGCGAGAGTCCGGCGTTGTGGACGAGCACGTCGAGGCGGTCGTAGGTGGCCGTGACCTCCTCGGCCAGCCGGCGAACCGCGTCCTGGGTCGCGAGGTCGGCCCGATGGAACCGCACGGTTCCGCCCGTCGAGCCCGTGAGCTCGTCGGCGAGCCGGGTACCCTTGTCCTCGTCGCGGCCGACGACCGCGACCGTCGCCCCCCGCTCCGCGAGCGTTCGGGCAGCGATGGCGCCGATGCCGCTCGTCCCGCCCGTCAACAGTACCGTGGGGTCGTCGCTATCGGTCCGTTCCATATCCGATGAACGGGAACGGGTTACAAAACGGGCAGGTCCGCCGCTCGGACGGGGACGCGTTCCGAGGGGGTCCCGTCAGGAGACGTGCCCGCCCCCGTCGACCCAGGCCGTCTCGCCGGTGACGTAGCTCGCCTCGTCGCTCGCCAGATACAGATATGCGCCGGGGAGCTCGTCGGCCGTCGCGGCCCGCAACGGGAGGTCGGGCGTCTCCCCGCCGGGTCCCATCTCCTGAGCTTCCTCCTTCCAGCCCTCGCGGATCTCGGTGGCGACGGGTCCGGGGGCGACGGCGTTCACTCGAACTCCCTCGCCCGCGAGTTCGAGCGCCGCACTCCGGGTGATCATCCGGATCGCGCCCTTGGTCGCGGCGTAGTGGGAGTGGTCCCACGCGGCGCGGCCCTGCGTGTCCGAGGCCGTGTTGATGACGACGCCCGGCTCGCCGCGGTCGATCATGTCGTTTGCGGCCTTCTGGGTCCCGAAGAACGTCCCGCGGGCGTTGACAGCGTGGACCTCCTCGAACTCCGCGGGCGTCACCTCCCGGAAGCGGCGCTTGGTGTAGACCCCCGCGTTGTTGATCATCACGTCGACGCCGGAGGAGCTCCCTTCCTCGGCGTCGGCGAGCTCGCGGGCCGCCTCGATGACGACGTCCAGCTGGTCGGGATCGGAGACGTCACACTCGACGAATTCGGCCGTCCTACCGTCCTCGCGGATGGCCTCGTGTGTCGGCACATCGAGGTCCGTGTCCTTCGGATCGGCCCGAACGTCCGCGTTGAGCACTGCCGCGCCTGCCTCGCCGAACGCCAGCGCGATTGCGCGGCCGATGCCGGAGCTGGCGCCGGTGACGACGACCGTCTCGCCGGTGAAATCGGGATTGAGTGAACCCATGGTGGGTGGAGGGGCGCCCGCTACCTCAGCGTTGGTGTGGCGGTGAAACGGGTTCCGGTGACGCCGTCAGAAGAGCCGCTCGGTCGCGATCTCGGCGCCCTCGACGAGCGCCTCGAGCTTCGCCCACGCGATCTCGGGGTCGACCATCCCGATGCCGGCCTGCGTGCCGAAGCCGCAGTCGGGGGCGGCGACCAGCGGCGTCGAGTCGTCGACCGCGTTGGCGACGCGCTCGAGCCGGTCGGCGATCGTCTCCGGGTGGTCGATGACGTTCGTCTTCACGTCGACGACGCCCGGCATCAGCGTCCAGCCCTCGGGCAGCGGCTGTTCGGCGAACGCGCGGTACTCGTGTTGGTGGCGGGGGTTGGCCTGCTCGACGCTCAGCCCCGAGATGTCGGCCTCGTAGATCACCGGCAGCATCTCGGCGAGGTCCGTATCGAGGTGGTGGGGGCCCTCGTAGCTCCCCCAGCAGGTGTGAAGCCGGACCCGCTCCTCGGGGATGTCCGAGAGCGCCTCGTTGAGCGCCTCGACGTGCAGGCGCGTGACCTCCGTTACCTCCTCGAGGGGTGCGTCGGCGAACGCCGCCGTCTGGCCGGCCGTGAGGAGTTCGGGCGCGTCGATCTGGATGTCCATCCCGGCCTCGGCGACGAGCTCGTACTCCTCGGCCATCGCGTCGGCGGCGGCGAAGAGGAACTCCTCGTAGTCGTCGTAGTAGTCGTCGACGTGGGTCGCCGTGACGATGCTCGGCGACGCCGAGGTCACGAACGTCCCCTCGAACTCCGCGTCGCTCCCCGCGAGCGCCTCGCGGAACCCCTCGAGTTCGGCCTCGGCCTCCTCGTGGCCGGTGTATTCGATGGGGCCGGCGATGACGGGCTGCATCGAGAGATCGATGACGTCGGTCTTGAACGTCTCCTCGGCGTAGTCGGGGAACTCCTGGAGGTCCGCCCAGAGCTCCTGTTCGCGCTTGCCGTCGATGCCGCTCAGGCGGTCGGCGACGTACCAGTTAAAGGAGACGCGGGACTGCTCGCCGTTGTTGGCGACGTCGAGGCCGACCTCCGCTTGGCGCTCGACGACGTCCTGCGTGGCGTCCGCGACGGTGCGATCCCAGTCGTCGGGGTCGACCGCCTCGCCGTCCTGGCGCGCCTTCAGCAGTTCGAGCAGTTCCGGCGGTCGCGGGAGGCTTCCGATGTGGGTCGTGGGGATCCGGTCTTCGGTGGCTGCCATTGATATGAGTAATATACTGAGTGAGTAATATAACCAACGGTATTCAGGCGGTACGGGTCGGTCGGCCGGCCCGTTCGATCAATCACGTGGGTCCCGTAGAGAAGACCGGCGCGATCAGAAGGGGTACTCCCGCTGCTCGTGCTGCAGGGAGATCCACTTCTTCTCGGTGAACTCCTCCATGATGTCGGTGCCGTTGTAGCCGCCGACGCCGGAGGCCTTCGTGCCGCTGAACGGGACGTGGGCCTCGTCGTTGATCGGCTGGTCGTTGACGTGGACGTTGCCGGTGTCCAGTCGTTCTGCGATCCGCAGGCCGGTACCGACGTCGCCCGCGTGGACCGATCCCGAGAGGCCGTACTGGGTGTCGTCGTGGAGCTCGACCGCCTCGTCGACGTCAGAGAACGGGATGACCGGGGCGATCGGGCCGAAGTGCTCGTTGCACGCGGCGGCCATGTCGTTGTCCACGTCCGAGAGCACCGTCGGCGCCACCAGCAGGGAGTCGTCGACGCCGTCCATCTCGACGGTTTCGCCGCCGGTCTCGAGCGTCGCGCCGGCGTCGATCGTCTCCTCGACGTACTTGAGCATCTCGTCGCGCTGGCCCTCGTCGATGATCGGGGCGACGACCGTGTCGTCCTCGTGGGCGCTGCCGACTGGGAGCGACGCCGCGCGGTCGGCGAGATGGTCGACGTAGTCGTCGTAGACGTCCTCGTGGACGAGGTGGCGGTTGATCGACATGCAGACCTGCCCCTGGTGGACGAACGAGCCGAACACCGCAGAGTCGACCGCCGCCTCGACATCGGCGTCGGCGGTGACGATGTGGGCGTTGTTGCCGCCGAGCTCCATGGCCGCCTCGGAGACGTTCTCGCCGGCCTTCGCGGCGACCCCGCGGCCGACGGGCGTCGAGCCGGTGAAGGCGACGACGTCGCTCTCGGGGTGTTCGACGATCGGGTCGCCGATGTCCGATCCGCTGCCGGTGACGACGTTGATCAGCCCGTCGGGGAGGCCCGCCTCCTCGTAGAGCTTCGCCATGAGGAGCCCGCCGGTGATCGGCGTGTTCGAGGCGGGCTTGACGACGACCGCGTTCCCGGAGGCGATCGCGGGCGCGATCGCCCGCCCCGAGAGGTTCAGCGGGAAGTTCCACGGCGAGATGACGGTGACGACGCCCTGGGGCTCCCGGCGGACGAGGTTCTCCTTGCCGGGAATGTTGGATTCGAGCTGCTCGCCGCCCATCTGGCGGGGGAGCGTCGCGGCCTGGTTCGCCTGATCGGTGGCGATCTGAACCGACGTCTCGCCCATGATCCGCGACCCGCCCGCCTCATGGGTCAGCAGCTCCTTGATCTCCTCGTCGTACTCCTGGAGCGTCCGCGCGAAGTTCTGTGCGACCCGCTCGCGCTCCGCGGGCGGCGCCTTCTGCCATTCCGCCTGTGCCTCCGCGGCGGCCTCGTAGGCGGCGTCGACGTCCGCCTCGGTGCCGGAGGGCACGCGCGCGACCTCCTCGCGCGTCGAGGGGTCCTCGACGACGATCTCCTCGTCGCTCTCCGAGGAGGTCCACTCGCCGTCGATGTAGAGACTGTTCCAGTCGGCGTCGATAGAGAGGGACTGTACCATCAACTACGCTATGGGAGCACGACTGAAAAGCCGTTGGCGGGCAGGTGCGGCGGTGTCTTATAGGTCGTCTACCGGCAAATTACGGGGGAAGCGGCGACGCCGTTCACACGACGCCGCGCCAAGCCGGCCCGCTCTACGGAGTCATATACCGCTCACTGACGATCCAGAAAACAGGGTGGGACGTGGGAGGCGAACCGGTCATCTAAGGGAGAGGGAGCGAGGGGTCGTTCGATCCCAGCATCGATAGCGGCCAGAGTTAATACACGACCGACTAGAGACCGAGACACTATGGGCGACGACGTCGGCAGTCCGGAGGGGGCCCCCATGGAGGCACCGGACACGGGGACCTTCTATCGGACGCTGGTGCGCAACGCCTCCGAGGGGCTGCTCACGATCGACGCCGAGAGCCGGATCGTCCACGCGAACCCGGCGATCGAGGAGATCCTCGGCTACAGCCCCGAGGAGCTGATCGGGAGCTCGAAGATGAAGATCATCCCCGAGCGTCTCCGCCCGGTCCATGCCGAGGCGCTCGAGTCGTATCTGGCGTCGAACGAGCGCCATATCGAGTGGGAGGGGATCGAGCTCCCCGCGCTCCACAAGGAGGTCCACGAGGTCCCGACGCTGATCAGCATCCGCGAGCACAGACTCGACGGGCAGCGCCTGTTCACGGGAGTCATCAGGGACATCAGCGAGCAGAAGCAACGCCGAACCCAGCTCCAACGGGAACGCGAACGCCTCGACGAGTTCGCGAGCATCCTGACCCACGACATCCGGAACCCGCTCCAGTCGGCCCAGGGCTACACCGAGATCGCGCGCGAGGAGGACGACTCGGAGGAGCTCCGGCAGGTCGCCGACGCGCTGGCACGGATCGAGGAGCTCGTCGAGGACGTCCTCATGCTCTCGCGAAACGGCGCGGACATCGGCGAACGGGAGTACATCTCGCTTCGACAGCACGTTCTCGACGCCTGGGAGGAGGTCGGGACCGAGGACGCGAGCCTGGAGATCGTCGAGGGCCTCGGGAGCATCGAGGCCGACAGCAGCCGTGTCTACGCGCTGTTGAGCAACGTCTTTCGCAACAGTGTCGAGCATGGCTCGACTTGCAGCCGGGATCCACCGAATCCCGGCGACAGCGTTGAACACGGTTCAACGAGCAGTCGGCCGAAGGCCGACGACAGCGTCGAACACGCCGGATCGTCGGTGGCCGTCCGCGTCGGGCGGCTGCCGGATCAGTCGGGGTTCTACATCGAGGACGACGGGCCGGGGATCCCGGAATCGGTCGGGAAGTTCGCGTTCGATCAGGGCTACTCGACCCGGGAGGACGGGACGGGCTACGGGCTCACGATCGTTGCGCGGATCGCGAGCGCACACGGCTGGGAGACGTCGGTGACCGAGGGCACGGAGGGCGGTGCCCGCTTCGAGTTCGCTGGCGTGACGATGACCGACTCGCTGGAGTAGCCGGGGAGAGGGATGACGGCGCTTCCCCGCTTCGCTCGATGCTCGGAAGAATCACGATAGTGTGGTGGGTTCCCGTCGGCGTTCTGCTCGCGGCGATGCCGGGAACGGATATTCATCTCGGGGTTCGGCGTTCCCGACGAGTGCGTCTTCTCGGAGGGCTGGGAGGGCGACGAGACCGAGGAGTGAGGGGTCGGTTCGAACGTCTACGGCGGCGAGCCGTACTCGCTGGCGAGCACCTCCTCGCCGTCGCCGTCGAGGACGACGATCACGTCGCCGTCCTCGTGCCAGTTGCGCGTCTCGGAGCCCCAGTGGACGGTGTCGGCGGTGTCCTCGCCGGGTCCGGTGACGATCCGGACGCTCTCGCCGGGCTCGAGGGTGAACTCCTCGGGGAAGGTGACGGGTTCGATGCCGCGCTCGTCGACCGCGCCGCCCTCGCGGTCGCGGACGGTCCAGTCGGACATGTCGAGGGTGGCGTCGCCGGCGTTGGTGAGCTCGACGAACTCCTCGTCGGGCTCGAGCGAGGCGTCGACAGCCATGTCAGTCACCTCCAGATCGCCCTCCGCGTCGGCCGCGGAGTCGATCGTGTCGGGCTCATCGTCGCCCGAGGGCTCGGGCTCGCCGTCGGTCGACTCCGGGCCGGCGTCGGTGGCCGGGAGCTGGCCGCCGCCGACGAAGAGCACGCCGGCGGCGAGCACGACGACCCCGAGCACCAACACGACGGGGAGGACGAACGACCGGCGGCTCGTCCCGGAGTCGGACGTCTCGGTGGTGCCCGAGGTGGCGGTCGAACCGGCGCTCCGGGCGGCGTTGTTGCGCGCGCCCAGCCCGATATGGACCTCCGAATCGTCGCTTTCGGTCTCGTCGTTTTCGGTCGATCGCTCGGGCTCTCGCTCGCCGATTTCGTCGGCCGCCCGGAGGAACCGCTCGATCGGCACGTCGGTGCTGACGTCGCCACCGGTGGTCGGCTCCGGGCCGAACTGCGTGTGGGCCGCGTGGTCGATGACCGCCTCGATGTCCTCGGACGGGAGATCGGTGCGTTCGCCCACCCGCCGCAGGTACTCGTTGAGCGTCTCACTGGTCTGTTTCTCCATCCCGGATCGATCCTCGATTTCCGGGATCGAAAGCGACGGCATACCCCCCTCAACGAGGGTCCACCGCTTAAGCTCTGGTTTCGAGAGACCGACCCGAATCGAACCGTCGTTCGTAGTAGTGATGCTAAACTGGGTGTGATCAGCAATCGAAAGGAGAACTGAGAGCCGCTTCATAGACGTCTCGGGTCGTATATTCAATCTCTTGTGTATATATATGAAATCTCTAGGTTGGGAAAAGATATGATCCCCGGCTACATAGATACACGTAATTCCGCTGAAATCCACCATGAGTAAGTATGACGACCTCTTCACGGCGGCTGCAAACGAGGACAGCGTCTTCATCGATAAAGGTGCACTCGACCCGCTAACCGAACCCGACGAGATCATCGCTCGCGATCCCAAGGAAGCGGAGCTCGCGTCGATTCTCAACGGCGTCAACGAGGGGTATCTTCCGCCGACGGTTTCGATCCACGGTCCGCCAGGAACCGGAAAGACGCTCACGACTCGCCGTGTCTGTCGGGAGTTCGCCAGCCGCCACAGCGACTGTGCCGTCGAATACGTGAACTTGAAGGAGTGTCGCACGCTGTTCAGCGCCGCAAACGAGATCCTCCTCGAGGTGGCTGGTGAACGGAAGAAGGCATACGAAGGGCTCGACGGAATCTTCGAGGGCATCTGGACCACCTTGGAGGAGTACCCGGAGTATACGATCCTCCTCCTCGATGAGGTCGATCACATCAAACACGACTCGAACTACGATGTCAGCGACTTCTTCTATCGACTGCTGCGTGGCGAAGGGAAGCTCAAGCGAGACATCACCCTCTCGGCATGGCTCATCAGCAACCAACTCATCGATGTCGATCTCCGACTCGATAGCCGAGTTGAAAGCGCGATGGGCGAGGAATCGGTGTATTTCGGGCCGTACGATATGGGACGTCTCGACAAACTGCTTCATCCTCGTCTCGAGCAGGGCTTCAGGGATGGAGCAGTGCCCGACGAGGTTCGTTCGTACGGTATCAGGGAGGCGTCGAAGCGATGGGGGGACGCTCGCAAGACGATAAGCCTGTTTCGGAACGCCGGCGAGCTCGCGAACGAACGCGGACAGGCACGGATCACAAAAGCATGTATCGACGATAGCCTCGATGCAACGAACAAGGAGGCAACTCTCGAGAAGCTGAAGGCACTTCCGTACAACTGCTTAGTCGTTCTCTCCGGCATGGCGTTCTGGCGCGACAAGGCTACGGGCGAGATCGCCAAATCGGTCACGACGAGCGAGATCGTAGACGCAACGGAGAGAATACGCCCGGAAAGCGCGCTCGGTGAACGAGCCGTTCGAGATGTTCTCAGGGAGCTCGAGACCATCGGACTGGTCAACACGTGGATCGAATCACGCGGCCAGGGCGGGCGAGTCAAGAAGTGCGAAACGACCTTCGATCCGGAGTGGATCGGTCAGGCACTCGACCAACTCAAAGAATGACGACGTAGAGAGAAAGGGCGCTTCGCCCAGTACTGCTCCCTTCGCTCGGGGTCTCAGTAGCAGATGCACCGGATCACGGTTCTATCGCTCAGGGACGGGTGCTCAGTTCTCTATCGTGATCGCGAAACGACGTGGTCGAGAGTCAGTCCTCTCGAGGTCCCGTATGCTCATAGACGGTCCGTCGGAGGTTCCCCAGCGTCTCGGTTCGCTCTATGACGATCCCGTCGTCGAAAACGGACCGAAGCGCATCGGTGACCGACAGCGAGCTTTCGAGCGTCTCGACGCGAACGTCGAACTCGTAGCGATCGCCATCGAACGATTCCTCCCCGAGATCGCGCTCGATACGTGAGACGAGCCGTCGTCCGTGGTTCGTATCGCCATCGAGAACTACCAGGAGATCGATGTCGCTGCGACGATCCGCGGTCCCGCGTGCGACGCTTCCATACAGTACGATGCCGACGACGCCCTCGATGCTTCTGGTCGAGTCGACACGGCTCTCGAGCGTATCACGAAACGCCCGTATCGGCTTTCGGAACTCGGATTGGGCGATCAGGAACAGCGGATCCGAACAGGAGAGATGATCGGGGTCCAGTCGAATCCGGGCCGGTCGTCCTGTATCGATCGCGAGTACGCCGAGTCGATCGAGTAGATCGACCGATCGTGACACCGATGAGACGTCGGCATCGATCATCATCGCCAGTTCCTGCTGTGTGAACTCACCGAACGGATCAGTGATCAACTGCTGGAGGATGTCCTGCATCGCCTGGTACCGGAACACGCGCTTCTCCGGCAGAGGAACGTCTAGGGAGACGGTCGCTTGTTCTTGCATATTATGCAATCAATTTCTAATAGGAAAAGTCTCGCGATAGAACCGGAACGGTGCCAAGAGAAGGAGAACCATCGAAGTACCAATTATCACTGGTTGATCGGTGATCCGCCACCTAGTTCACCCTGGTCTCGGTACCGGGCGCTGAGGAAAAATGTGGGATCTAATCGCGCTGTTCGTGTTCGGTGCTGCCGCCGTGTTGTTCGTCGGGCCACGGCTCAGCCGCGCGGCCGAGGAGCTCGCCGATGCCATCGGTATCGCACAGACGCTCGGCGGCCTGATCTTTCTGGGGGCGACGACGTCACTGCCCGGCGTCATCATCTCGTTCGATACGGCTCTCGCCGGGCAGGCGACGCTATCGGTGAGCAACGCGATCGGCGGGATCGCCGCCCAGACCGTTTTCATCGCCGTTGCGGATGCGGCGATGCGACGCGGGCCACTCGGCCGGGAGGTGACGGTGGCAGCGAGCCTCATGCAGCTCGCGGTCCTGATTTCCCTGCTGACGCTCATCCTGCTTGCGATGTTGGCCCCCGGCGGGGTCGCTCTCTTTGGCGTCCATCCGGTGTCGTACCTGCTCATCACTGCCGTCTTCGCCGGCTTTCGAATGATCCAGACCTCCGAGATCGAGCCGAAGTGGTACTCTCGTCGGCTGACCGCCGAGATCCGAAAGCAGGTAGCCGGCGACGAAGACGACGTAGAGGTGGAGCTGACTGGCCGGCTCGTCGGCCGGTTTCTGGTCTTTGCCGCACTCATCGGCGGTGCCGGCTGGCTGATCTCGTTTAGCGGCCAGGGGCTGATCGATGAGACGGGCGCGCCGCCGATGCTCGTCGGGATGACGGGGATGGCGATCGCCTCGTCGCTGCCGGAGCTGGTCACGGCCGTCTCGGCGGTCAGACGCGGCGCGGTGGCGCTGGCGATCGGGGACATCATCGGCGGCAACGTCTTCGATACGCTCATCATCGCGATCGCTGACTTCGCCTATCGCGACGGTCCGATCTACGGCGGTGTGACCGTCGAGATCCCGTTTCTCACCGTTATCACCGTCCTCATGAGCAGTATTCTCCTGATCATGTTCGTCCGCCGGGAGTCAGAGGGACTCGGGGCGCGGATCGGTACCGAGAGCTACCTCATCCTGGGTGTGTACGTGATGGGGGTGCTCTACGTTCTGTTGTGACATAGCTGAGTCGGTCGAACTGGAGCAGAAATGGACGGTTATCCTACTGACACCTTCGGTTACGATCGGGCTCGAAGTTGAACGTGACACAGTCACTGCCTCGTTCATCCATCCACTCCTCCGGAGACCACCACGCTTCGTCCCTACACTATCGACATCGCCAGTTCCTGCTGTGTGAACTCGTCGAACGGATCCGTGATCAGTTGCTGGAGGACGTCCTGCATCGCCTGGTATCGGAACACGCGCTTCTCCGGCAGAGGAACATCAAGGGAAACACTCGCATTTTCTTGCATAATATGCAACTTATTGAGTAATATGAAAAGCGTTGGCATCGGATTCGGCATCTCGGAGCCGACTACTCGAAGAACGATTCCGAACCAGATCACCAGTCCTTGGTGTCCCAGGATCGTTCAGCAGGAAAGGGATTTTATCGGCAGCCTACGTTGCATGGTGTCATGGGATATGTTGTCAAGATGCCGAAGCTCGGGCTGGAGATGGAGCAGGGGACGATGCTCGAGTGGCACCTCGAGGAGGGCGACTCCGTCGCGGAAGACGAGGTGATCGCCGAGATCGAGTCCGAGAAGAGCATCGGCGAGATCGAGGCGCGCGAAGACGGCGTACTCAGAATGACGGCGCTGGAGGAAGGTGAGTCGGTTCCACCGGGAACGCCGATCGGGATCGTCGCCGGCGCCGATGAGGACATCGCCGATCTACAAGCCGAGTTCGAGACTGATGAGGGGTTGGACGAGCCCGGATCTGACGAGACGACGGAATCGGCTGATTCGGCGCTGGAGGGCACACCCTCGGAGGGCGGCGAAACGGCGGGGACGAGTACGGATGCCGAGACAGCCGAAAGCGTGGACATAAAGGCCTCACCGCGGGCCGAACGCCGGGCGGAGGAGCTCGGCGTTGGCCTCGCCGACGTCGACGGGAGTGGCCCACAGGGGGCGATCACCGAAGACGATGTCGAAGCGGCGGCAGCGGCCGAGGATACTGGCTCGACCGGGAGAACGACCGCTGAACAGATCAAAGCCTCCCCGCGGGCTGAACGCCGTGCGGAGGAGATCGGCGTCGATCTCATGACGGTCGAGGGTTCGGGTCCCCAGGGGGCGATCACCGAGGCTGACGTCGAGGCAGCGGCCGACGATACGCCGTCGGAAGCGATCGAAGCTGCGGCCGCCGAAGGCGAGCGCGCCGCCGTCCGGCCAGGGCAGTACCGGACTGCGACGCTCGTGATCGACGGCGAGGAGGCCGACGCGCTGATGGAGACGACCGAGTTCGCAGGGCAGGCCTTCGACGTCGAACCGTCGCCGTTGGACGTGTTGCTGGTGGCCGTCTCGGCAACACTGATCGATCACCCCGCGTTCAACGCGACGATCGAGGACGAGACCCATCACCTCCATACCCGACAGGACGTCGCCGTCGCGGCCGAATCGGACGGGGAACTGCTCACACCTGTCATCGACGGCGTCGAGGAGCTGTCGTTCGCGGAGCTCGTCGAGACGCGCCACGAGGTCGTCGACGAGGCAATCGCGAGCGGCATGAGCGACGGTCGTGCGACGTTCGCGTTAGGGCTCGAATCGGAGGTCGACGACGTCGAGTCCCTGATCGAAGCGCCGACGGCGGCCGGTCTGCTCGTAAACAGTTCACGGCGGCGGGCCGTCCCGGCCGAGAACGGCGTCTCCCTCGAGCGATGTCTCTCGCTGTCGCTGGTCTATGATACGCGCGTCCTCGGCGACCGGGACGCGGAGGCGTTCCTCGATGCCCTCCTCGAACGGATCGAAAACGCACCCGAACTCGTGTTGCGGACTTACGGGAAACGCAGCCCGTAGTAGGGTAAGAGTACAGCGACAGCCCGGCCGTACGCCTCGCCATCAGAAATCGCCGGGTCGGGCATCGCCTCGGAAGTTCGGTGCTCTCTCGAAAACAACGAGGAGATCGACGAGTGTCCGGCGCCACCGGAAATCGAAGCCGCTACTCACCGATCTCACGGACCGTCTCGGTCGGAACGTCCTGTCGGATCGCCGCATCCCGGAGCGCCCCGTCCTCAGTGACGAGGGAGAGATCGTCGCGCTCCGCGATCGAGAGATACGACGCGTTGTAGAACGTGAGACCGTCTCGATGGGCGACCTGCATCGTTCGATGTAGTTCGGCCCCGGTCGCGCTCTCGAACCGCACCTCGTTATCGAGCCGTCCCAGTATATCGACCGCAGTCCGGAGCTCATCGTCGGAGAGCAGATCACGAGCGACCGCGATCTTCCAGAGGGCGTTCGCTGCCTCATACCGCGTCAAGTCCAACAAGACCTCGTCGAAGACGACGTCGATGCCGACCGTTCCGCTGCCCTCGCCGAGAATGACGTCCACAAGCGCGCTCGCGTCGAACAGCCGACGATTTGCCATCTATCGTTCCTCGCGCGTCTCGCGAACCGAATCGACGATCGTCTCGGTCGAAACACTGTTGCCGACCCGTTCACGGAGGTCGGCCACGTCGTTCTGAAGGGTCTCCCGTCGCCGTTCTGCGAGCTCCTCGCTGAGTGCATCACGGATGACCTCGCTGACGTTGATCCCCTCGCGCTCGAGCTCCTCTTTCAGTTCATCGGGGACCTTCGCCGAGACGGTCTTCGTCATACCAATTAGTAATACGTACCTGTCCTACTAAACGATTTCCTAGCCGAGAACGGAGCGTAAGTGAGCGACTCGTGTGCCTGGTAACTACTATGGGAAAGACGGCGATTCAGGCGGCGATCGGATAAACTCCGCTGAGTGAGCCTTATCCGCCCTCGAGTAGACCGCTTCGGGCGGCTTCCTCGAAGACCGCTTCGAACGAGACGAGACGGGGACCGTCACTGATCGTTCGGAACTCGACGGTCTCATCGACTATCTCGAGTTCGCGCTCGCCGTCGGCTCCAAGCACACCTTCGGCGACGTCGGCCGTCATCACTTCTCCTGGAGAGAGGCGCCGACACGCCTCGATGCCGAGTTCGGCTACCATCCTGGGGGCGACGATCGCCTTTGCCGTCCGCGGAGCGGCCTCGGCATCGACCAGTCGGAGACCGACGGCATCCGGTTCGTCGGGCGCGAGTGCTTCGAACGCACCAGCGACGCTGCTGAGGCCGATATCGGCCGGATTCGCACGCGAAACGATCCCACCCGCCAGGTCGGCGGGGTCGAGCGTCGCGCGGGTCCCGATGAACGATCTGTTCGAGAGCTCGACCGACGCCAGTCCAGTGATGCTCTCTCCGGACGCGGTGCGGGCTTCGACCATGCCATGATGGGTCGTGACTGCCTCGGCGTCGACCGCGCCGGTCGCGACGAGCGCGGCGGCCGCCCCGGCGACCGTCCCGTCGACGGCGGTCGGGACGACGTTGTTCGTCCCCGTCGAGACCGAAAGCAGCGGGACGTCGCCACATTCGAGGGCGGTATCGCGGCTCGTCCCGTCGCCCCCGAGGACGACGATCGCGTCCGCCACCTCACGGAAGTGTTCGGCCGCCCGGCGGGTGTCCGCGGCCGTTCCCTCGACGGGGAGATCGAGCAGCTCCGTCGAGGCATCCGGGACTTCCTCGGCAGCGCTCGCGGCGATCCCCGCCGTATCGGGCATCAACATCGCGACCGGCGGCTCGTCGACGACTCCCAGCCCCTGGAGGACGCATTCGGCGACGCGGCGCTTCGCGTAGTTGTCGACGACGGTCGCGCCGCCGGTCAGCCGCCGAATGTCGCGTCCGGCCGAGGGGTTGACGATCAGGCCGATCCGGGAACGATCGCCCACCGCTAGGCGATCCGCTCGATGGCCTCTCGAACGTCCTCGCTCCCTGGAAGGACCTCCTGCTCGAGGGGCGGGCTAAAGGGCATATGCGTATCGGGCACGCCCACCCGCTGGATCGGCGCGTCGAGACTGTAGAAGGCGTTCTCGACGGCACGGGCCATCACCTCGGCGTGCGTACCGTAGGAGAGCGGGCTCTCGTCAGCGACGACCAGCCGGCCGGTCTTGTTCAGGCTCTCGACGATGGTGTCGGTGTCGAGCGGGTAGAGCGACCGGAGGTCGATCACCTCGACGTCGGTCTCGCCGTCGAGCTCGTCGGCGACCGACAGGGACTCGCCGACGAGGCGCTGGGTCGCGACCACGGTCACGTCCGCACCCTCGCGTTCGACGTTCGCCTCTCCTAGTGGAATAGTGAAGTCCTCATCAACGGGCACCTCGCCCGACTGCTCGTAGATCATCTTGTTCTCGAAGAAGAAGACGGGATCATCGGAGCGAATCGCCGACTTGAGCAGTCCTTTGGCAGCGGCTGGCGTCCCCGGCGCGACGGCCATCAGCCCCGGGAAATGGGCGATCCAGGTGTGGACGGTCCCCGAGTGCTGGCTCGCCGCGCCCATGCCCCCGCCCTCGGTGGTCCGGACGGTCAGGGGCATCTCGGTCTTCCCGCCGAACATGTAGCGCATCTTCGCCATCTGGTTCATGATCTGTTCCATCGCGACGCCGATGAAGTCCGAGAACATGAGCTCGACGACGGGCCGCGAGCCGGTCGCGGCCGCGCCGGTCGCCGCGCCCATGAACCCCGACTCGCCGATCGGGGTGTCCCGCACTCGGTCCTTGCCGAACTGCTCGTGAAGGTCGCCGGTCACATCGAGGACGCCGCCCATCGTCGCGATGTCCTCGCCCATGAGGAAGACGTCCTCGTCGCGGGCCAGCTCCTCGCGCAGCGTCTCGCGGATCGCCTCCCGAACCGTCATCGTCTCGGTCTTCTCGGCCTCGAGTCCCGCGCTCGCCATCAGCGCTCACCTCCTTTCTCAGGATGATGCCCACCGTCGGCACGCACCTGCTGGGCGAACTCCGTGAGCTCGGGTACCTCGGCACCGAACATGTCATCGTAGGCTTCCTGAGGAGCGGGTTCCTCGGCATTCTGAGCGTACTCGAGGGCCTCCTCGATGGTCGCCTTCGACTCCTTTGTCAGCTCCTCGAAGCCCTCGTCGGTGAGTTCGTCGCGGTCCATCAGGCGCTCGGCGAAGGAGTCGATCGGGTCGCGCGCCTTCCAGCGTTCGACCTCGTCGTCCTCGCGGTAGAGCTCCTCGTCGCCCTCGAAGTGCCCGTGGAACCGGTAGGTCTCGGCCTCGATGAACGTCGGCCCCTTTCCGTCCCGAGCGCGTTTTCGGGCCTCGAGCACCGCCTCGTTGACCGCGGTGACGTCCATCCCGTCGACGGTGATCCCGGGGATATCGTAGGCGCCGGCGGTCGCGCTCAGGTTCTCGACGTTGTGTTGTTCCTCGGCCGGCGTCCCCTCGCCGTAGCCGTTGTTCTCGACCAAGAATATTACAGGCAAGTCCCACGTCGCGGCGAGGTTCACCGCCGAGTGGACCTGTCCTTGGGCGACGGCGCCGTCCCCGAGGAACGACAGCGCGACCTGTTCCTCGTCGTTGCGCTCGATCGTGAGCGCCGCCCCCGTTCCAAGCGGCGGACCGGCGCCGACGATCCCGTTGGCGCCGAGCATGCCAGCGTCGACGTCAGCGATATGCATCGAGCCGCCCTTTCCGTTGCAGTAGCCGTCGCGTTTGCCGTACAGCTCGGCCATCATGAGCTTCGGATCGAGTCCCTTCGCGATGCAGTGGCCGTGGCCCCGATGCGTGCTCGTGATATAATCGTCGTCCTCCAAGGCGGCACATGCCCCGACGCCGACCGCCTCCTCGCCGATATACAGGTGGACGAATCCCGGGATCTCGCCGTCGGCGAACCGTTCGCCCGCCGTCTCGTCGAACCACCGGATCGTGAGCATCCGTCGCAACGCCTCCTTGCGTCCGTTTTCCGTCTCTAGATCAATGCTTGGCATCGCCAAGGGAAACGTAATGATCGATATTAACTGTTGGGTGCTACCACACCACAGTACTACGTACTACTGTCGGAAGTGCGTCTCCTCAGGCGTCGTAGGCGGTTCGGAGGTCGGCCGCGAGGTCGCCGATCGCTTCGTGGGCGCGGTCCCACTCGGGATCGGTGAGCATCGTGAGGAACCCGTGGATCATGTCGGGGTACTCAAGACGGGAGACAGGGACGCCGGCATCCTCGAGACGATCGGCGTAGGCCTGCCCCTCGTCGCGAAGCGGGTCGAATCCCGCCGTGAGAACGGTCGCCGGCGGGAGGCCCGTGAGGTCGGGCGCCCGAAGCGGGGAGACGTAGGGGTGGTTCCCATCCTGGTTGGTCTCGAGGTACGCCCCCCAGAAGCGTTCCATGTCGCCGCGCGTGATGAAGTAGCCACTGGCGTTCTCTGTGTAGGACTCGGTCTCGAAGGCGTGGTCGGTCACGGGATAGACCAGCAGCTGGCGTGCGATTGCGGGCCCGTCGCGGGCGCGCGCGAGGAGTGCAACGCCGGTCGCCAGCGTTCCGCCGGCGCTGTCGCCGCCGATCGCGATCCGATCGGGGTCGACGTCGACGTTCGTCTCGAAGCCGAGGTCGGGGTCGCCGGCCAGCCAGTCGAGAGCGCCGTAGCAGTCCTCGAGCGGAGCGGGAAACGGCGCCTCGGGTGCACGTCGGTATTCGACGGCGACGACGAGACAGTCGGCGGCGTTCGCGAGCGCGCGTGCCGTCAGGTCGTGGGTCTCGAGATCGCCGACGACCCAGCCCCCGCCGTGGAAGAACAGCAGTGTCGGGCGAGCCCCCTCGACGGTGCTATCGGGGTCGTAGCTCCGGACCGATACCGGCCCGTTCGGCCCCTCGAACGTCGTATCGTTGACCCGATCGACCGGCTCCGGTGATTCGCCGCCCTCGGATACGGTCAACTCGAGATACGTCTCACGGGCCTTGGCGGTCGACTGGCGATAGAGCGGCGGAACGCCGCCCTCCGAGAGCTCGTGGAGCAGTGCTTCCGCCTGGGGATGGAGTTCCGTCGCCATAGTGAGGATCGGTATCTCCCCATTCCATGTGCTATCTATTAACAGTGTGCGGTGGTCGGTCGGCGAACGAGTTCGGGATCGAGCTACACTGACTGCGGGGTTTAGAGATGTCTCTCGGGAAGGGGGGATCAGCGTTATCTGTCATCTCTGATACAGCAGTAATGACGTATACGTCGAGAACTACGGCACCACGCTCAACTCCCACGAGAGCGACCAATAGCAACAACAAATACAGCACTCTTCGCTCTGGTACCGCTACCACAGTTAGCGCAAAATAATGAGTCCTGTTGAGAGCGGGGAGGCCGTTACTCAGACAAGCCCGCCGTCTCGGCCGAGACCTTCGAGTAGCTGACCCAGCAGTCCGCCTTCCGGATCGGCTTCCACCGATAGTTCGAGGTCCAAGCTCACAAGGAGTCCGAGCACGTCAAGGAACAGATCCGGGATCTCCAGCAGGACGAGCTGACTTGGATTGCCCACTGCATCCACATCAGTCACGATGAACTCGAGATCATCGAAGTCCGTATTGATATCCTTGGCGGCATTTTCGTTTGCGTTCTGGTTCGGCAGTGCGCTCCCAGTCACTGTCCCGCTTGCAGTTCCTGTTACGTCGTTTGCATCGACGTCGAAGTCCTCGTCTAAGTCCTGATCGAAGTCGACCTCGTCGAATTCGATGTCCAGATTCTCAATTACGGCGTTCGGGTTGCCTCGCTCGATGCTGACATCGCTTTCGTCTGCCTCAACCCCGTCGACCGTAACGGTGGGTTCGTCTGCAGCAGCACTACCGCTGAAGGCAGTAATGCCAGTCGCTGCTACACCAGTCGCTGCAGCTCCTTTCAGGAACGTTCGGCGTGTTTTGTTATAGTCACTCATGGTTTTCCCTCCGCTTGGGTCTCAACAAACCTCTGTACTAAGATGTAGGTCCTGCAAATGCACCTTCCTGGGCAATTGGACACAGTCGTTCTGACTGGGAGAACGTTGAACGGGGCCGTCTTTCCCGACCCGATCGATCCTTGAGTCAATATGTTGCTGTTCCGACTGATGGTGACCGATACCCCATCGAGATCAATTAAGCTCCACAGAGAAGGAAGAGGTCATCAGCCTGTAATAGTCTACGTCATTAGTAACCGGTACTGAGTGAGTCGGCATTCATCGGTTCTTCTGTCCATATCTCTGTAGGAGACAGCTGAACGGGAGACGAATAGAATCAGATGGGTTCGCCCGATGAGTGAAGAGCGACGGTAGCGAGAGCTATCACCGTTGACGACGGGCCACTAAGCAGACAAACGCGATCAGCAATCGGCGGGCAGAATAGCGGCTGAGTGTAAGGCATACGTGGAGGCCGATAGCTACGAAACGATGCACTTGCCGCTCTCAGTGCTGGGCGATGACGGAGTCACAATCGAGATAACGCCCGCGTCCGCCGACGGTGAGGGTGCCGATACCAGCGCCGACGACGATTCCGATACCAGTGTGCGGGCGATCATACCCTAACGGTCCTCGGCGATCCCTCGCTGCCCGTTTCGCCCGACGCACCTACCGGATATTATCGCCGGTTTTTGTCCACCCTATCCTCCGTAGCTGGTCCGAGTCGCCGATCACGGAAATCCCTGTCACGGATAGTGTCAATAATCTCCGCTAATCGTTATTCATGACAGTCTTCGCCAAGAGGCAGGGGTCTATACGAGTGGGGCCCGACCCTCTCTTCGAGTGGTGTGACCATGTAACACAGGTCACCGCCCGATACAGCATGATTCGGTCTACAATCGACGAGACAGCACGAGCGCGGCAACGAGAGACGGCTACCCCGAGTGAGCGACGGCGGGAGGCGGGTTTTGCAAGGGGTGACCCCACGTGAACAGCGACGAACCGTTGGTTCATCTGGTTCACGGTGACCACGGGTGGTCACCGTGAACACGGTCGAGCAGTGGAAACAGGAGCAACACCCGCTCGACGTCATCGACGACGTCTACGAGTACGCCGAGGAGGGCCTGTCGTTCGACGAGATCGAGGACCGGGCGGGCGAGGGCGTCTGGGAGCGCATGAAATGGACGGGGATGTACACCCACGGCCGCCAGCGGGGCTATCTGATGATGCGGACGAAGGTCCCTGGTGGGTATCTCACCCCCGAGCAGGCAGAAGTGATCGGCGAGGTCGCAGACGAGTTCGCCACCGCCCCCGAGGAACACGGCGGCAGCGAACAAAACGAGCTGTGGGGCGACGCTTATCTCGACATCACGACCCGCCAGGACGTCCAGATGCACTGGATCGAGATCGAGGACGTCCCCGAGATCTGGGAGCGCTACGACGAGGTCGGCCTGACGACGGTCCAGGGCTGTGGCGACGGCGCGCGCAACGTGCTGGGCTGTCCGGCCGCCGGCCTCGACGACCACGAGTGCTTCGACGCCCAGCCCGTGGTGGATGCGGTCTCGGAGTACTTCACCGGCAATCGCGAGTATGCGAACCTGCCCCGGAAGTTCAAGATGACCATCACCGGCTGCCGGCAGGACTGTGCCCAGTCCCAGATCAACGACGTCGGGCTCGTGCCGGCTCGAAAGGAGATCGACGGCGAGCCCCACTACGGCTTTCACGCTCGGGTCGGCGGCGGCCTCTCGGACGGCCCGCGGATGGCCTCGACGCTCAACGTCTTCGTCCGTCCCGAGGACGCCGTCGAGTTCTGTCGGGCAGTCGCCCAGACGTTCAAGGAGCTCGGCGACCGGCACAACCACGGGGTCTGTCGGATGCGCTATCTCGTCGAGCAGATGGGTCCTGAGAACTTCGAGGCGGCCATCCGTGATCGATGTTCGGTCGATCTCCGCTCGCGCGGGCGAGATCTCACCGAGGGGTACACCGGCGATCACGTCGGCGTCCACGACCAGCGCGAGCCTGGGTTGAAATACGTCGGCTTCAACGTGATCACGGGCCGGATGGGCGGCGACGAGTTCGTCGAGGCGGCCCGTGCGGCCCGCGAGTACGGCACCGAGGAGGCGTCGATCCGGCTCGCGACCGATCAGAACTTCCTGATCAGCCACGTTCCCGAAGAGCGCGTCTCGGACCTGCTCGCCGAACCCTTCGCCGCGGACTACCAGCCCGATCCCGGTCCGTTTTCGAGAGGGGCGGTCGGCTGTACGGGCTCGGAGTTCTGCAACTACGGCATCATCGAGACGAAAAACCGCGTGAAGCACTGGGCGCGCGAGCTCGACGAGCGCATCGAGACGCCCGACGACCTCGAGGTGGTGCGGATGCACATGAGCGGCTGTTCGGCCTCGTGTGCCCAGCCCCAGATCGCGGACATCGGCTTTCGCGGCGAGACCGTGAAAGTCGAGACCGAGGGCAACGCCGACGACGCGATCGTCGAGGGCATGGACTTCGGCCTCGGGGGGAGCCTCGGCACCGACAACGAGTTTCTCGATTGGGTGGAGACGGCCGTTCCGGCCGAGTCGGTCATCCCGGCGCTCGAACAGCTGTTCGCGAGCTACGCCGATGAGCGCCACGAGGACGAGCGCTTCTACGAGTGGACTCGGCGGGTCGACAACGGGCGCCTGCGCACGATCATGCAGGGCGCCGAGGCGAACGTCGCCGGAGGTGTCGCTGCCGATGACTGAGCGCGACACCGATCCGCTCCCCCGCGTTCCGGAGAGCGGCGACGAGGGAAGCGATGGCGCGAGCGTCCCGCCGACGAGCGGGGCCCGCGATCCCGCCGGCACCGATCCCGATACCAAGCCGATCCGCTACCGGCGCACGGGTGACGCCGACGGCGCTGGTACTGGCACCGATGGCTCCGATATCGGTGATCGGGAGGCGTGTGGCTGTGGAAGCTGTGGCTGTGGCGACGGCGTGAGCAAGGAGATCGACGGCTCGGTGGTCGCCGCCGATGGCAGCGGCGGTGTGGTCAACGTCGGTCCCGACGGCGATCTCGGCAACATCGCGTTCACGGAACCCTCGATCGAGCCGACCCAGGACCTCTCGGACGATCCCGCCGAGCGCGTCGGCGTTCCCGACGGCGTCGAGCTCGAGACGCCCTCGTACTCGATCCGAAGCGAGATGAACGACATCGAGACGCCGGACGAGAAGACGTGGTTCATGGAGCTCGATGCGGCCGTCATTGACGACGGGCGCTGTATCCAGTGTGGCACCTGCGTCGCCGCGTGTCCCTCCGATTCGATCGGAATCGGCGACGACGACCTGCCCGAGCTGGTGAAGATGTGCACCGGCTGCTCGCTCTGTTGGGACTTCTGTCCTCGCGGCGGCCTGCGATACGAGCGCCAGTGGACGATCACCGGCGGCGAGGACAACGTCAAGGGTGCGAGTGACCCGATCACGGAGTTCTCCGCGAAGGTCGGATCGTCCTGGCAGCGAAACACTGGGACGACGGAGTCGTCCCAAGCCCCCGCTCGCGAAACTCGCGAGAACGCCCAGGACGGCGGCGTCGTCACCAGCGTCCTGTCGCACCTCCTGGAAGCTGGCGAGATCGACGGCGCGCTGATCGCCACCGAGTCCGACGACGAGCCCTGGAAGGCCGAAAGCTTCCTCGCGACGAGCCACGAGGAGGTCGTCGCGAACGCCGGCAGTTTCTACAACCAGACGATGGCGCTTGGCAACCTCGATCTGGATCGCTGGGCGGAGAAACTCCCCGACAAGCCCGCCGAGGAGATCAGCCTCGCGCTGGTGGGCACCCCCTGCGAGATCGAGGGGATCCGCGCCCTGCAGGACTTCGAATGGGAGTACGGCTCCCAGGAAAGCGGCGTGCGCGCGATCGACTACACGATCGCGCTGATGTGCACGAAGAACTTCAACTACCATCGGCTCATCGGCGAGCAGCTCGAGGAGAAGCGCGGGATCAGTACGGATGAAATCGGGAAGATGGACGTGCTTCACGGCGACATGATCGTCTACGACCACGAGGGCGAGTTACTGGTCGAGGAGGACGTGACGGAGTTCCACGACGCGACGTTGAAGGGGTGTAGCGAGTGTGCTGACTTTACCGGCTACTGTGCGGACCTGACCGTCGGCTCCGTCGGTTCGAGCGACGAGTTCTCCAGCGTGATCGTCCGGACCGAGCGCGGGATGGACGCCTGGGAACTCACCGCGCCGGATCTCGAGTATCACGATCTGGAGGATCGGTCGGCGGTCGGCAAGCTCCAGGGCTGGGACAAGAAGCAGGCCTTCGAGTCACTGGAACGGCCGTTCGATCCCGAGGCGCCGCGGTTCATCGAGTACACCGACCACGTCGAGAACTACGGCACCACGCTCAACCCCCACGAGAGCGATCACTGATTCTGGTTCGACTCCGAATTCACCTATCGAGTTCTTCAGGTTCAGAAACCGAGGGCAACGCGGCCGTCGAGAATGAACTCGTCCATCACGGTTCCGGCGAGAGAATACCCGAGTCGTCGATGTCAGCCTCCGTAATCATCCGATAGAGGTCGTAGTAGTCACGAGCCAGTGACCGCTGGTAAAGCGCTCGCAACTTCTCTGCGAAGACCTCCTCCAAGCTGTATGCGGTCAGCTCGAATTCAGGGGCGTCTTGGTAGCTGTGACGATGGTCCATTGAGGCGAACGGAACGTATTCGTCGATCATGATGTCCAGACTCGTCGTGTTCTTGTGACCGAGAACGGCGTTGTACTGGATATCGATATCGACGTAGTACGTCGGATACGCTTCTTTCTGCAGTTCGCGGTGTTTGGTCATCTGGAAGTCGATACCGGAGACCCTGGCCGCGTTTTCCAATGCGTCTTGAAACTCCGCCTCGGTCCCGTGGTACGCACCCTTAACACCGAAATCAAGATCTTCCGAGTAACGCCACGTTTTAGGGAAGTACAACTTGCTGAGAGCGGTTCTGCCTTTGAACAGCAGGTTGTCGCCGTAGGGATTCGTGTCGATCGCCCACAGGATCCACGAATTGACGTAGTTCTTCTCCGCGTAGCCGAGGCGAACATCCAGACCTCTAGCCAGCCGTCGTAATTGCGCTTCAGAAATCATGAGAAGTCTTCCGGGAGAAACGATTCGGGAGCCACGTTCAGTCGGAGTTGGTACTTGCTGTCGCGGGTACCCGTCGCTTCTCTCGTCGGATCAAGCAGAGGGTACCCAGTCGTGAAGTTCTCGACGAGCTCGTCGTACTCCGGAAAGTCGAGGTCCAACTGGTCGGCGAGGTAGACGATGCGTTTCGTTGCGGCACCGTTCCCGACTCGCCGCAAATACTCGATGACTCGTTCCCACGAACATCGCATTTCGACCGCGTTCTGTATTGCCTTTGCAAGCTCGCCGATACCGCCGCAGAACTCCGGATGATCGGCACAATCGACCAGCGTCTTTTCGATACTCGAAATGTTCACCTGGTTCGACCCGACTGCAGTCGGTTGGTAGCCGAAGAATTTCTGCGCAGTGACGGTCACCGGCCGATACGTGACCCTGTGGATTTTACGCTCCTGAGCGCGATCTGTTGTCGCGAGATACACCGTCCGAGACAGCTGCTCCGTTAGCCCGTGATGATTCAGCGCGCTCCAGTACCCAACGTACATCGGCTCCACGAGGGCGGACGCAATCACAAACTCGTGTTCGGTATACACGGCATTTTCACCCGCAGCGAGTGGTAAGATGAGATACTCCCCGTGCGCGATATGCTCAAGCCAGCCTTTCTCCTTGAGCGCATACGCCATGTCCTTCGCCGATTTCCGTGGGATGTCAAGTGCGCCCATAATATCACCAATAGTAATGACCTTCCGGTTCCCGCTTGCGAGTCGTGACAATGCCTGTGACTCGCGTGTCGACAGGCTCTTTCGTTGAATCTCCGTGTCGCTTGTTGATCCTATAGCCGCTCAGCGTACATAGACTCTAGATCCACCAGCCATAAAGATCTTCGTTGAGAGCTAGTTTGATAAAAGTCGGCTCGTAGACCGCATCACTGTAGAGGCCACCGCGGGCTATGAGATGTCGACACTCTCGCATGCGAAGGCTCCGCTGAACACGTTACGGATCGCTAGCTCTGTCGAGAGTCGGTATGTGCCTGTTCTCGATTCGCTAGATAGATGGCAAGATGAGGGCGACAACAGCGAGTATGTGAACGCCATTGATGTTCGTACGATCCGAGTCCACTCGACCTAAGCGAATCATCGCATGGCTTGATGATACCATCCTCAGAACTGCTGGACCGATAGTTTACATGAACCGGGACTAGATGGATACGTAGTTCCGCAGGACGCAACGACGAAACGATACCTCCGACACCATGAGCAAGTACGACGACCTCTTCGATGAGACAGCCCCCGATGATAGCGTCTTTACCGATAAAGGCGCACTCGATCCATTAGCTGAACCGGATGAAATCATGGCTCGCGATGAGCAGGAACGGGAACTCGCGACGATCCTGAACGGCATCAAGGAAGGGTATCTTCCACCAACGGTATCGATTTATGGACCGCCTGGAACGGGGAAAACGCTGACGGCACGACGGATATGCCAGGCATTCGCCACCCGTCATGAGGAGCTCGCTGCCGAATATGTGAATCTCAAGGAGTGTCGAACGCTCTTTAGCGCAGCCAACGAGATCCATCTCGAACTGACCGGTGAACGAAAGAAATCGTACGTAGGACTGGATGGCGTCTTCGAAGGAATCTGGATCGCACTCGAGGATTACCCGGAGTATACGGTACTGATCCTCGATGAGATCGATCAGATCCAACACGACGCGAACTACGACCCCAACGAGTTCTTCTACCGATTATTGCGCGGTGAGGGCAAGCTCAAACGGGGAATCACCCTCTCGGCGTGGTTGGTCAGTAATCAGATTATCGACGTGGATCTGCGCCTTGATAGCCGTGTCGAGAGTGCAATGAGTGATGAGTCCGTCTTCTTTGGACCGTATGGGAAGGCGAAACTGACCGCGCTGTTAGCGCCTCGCCTCGAGCAGGCATTTAAATCCGGCGTGCTCTCCGACCAGGTCAGTGAGTATGGGATTCAGCAAGCAGCGAACTACTGGGGGGATGCCCGCAAAGCACTCTCGCTGTTTCGGAACGCGGGCGAACTAGCTAATGAACGGAGCCTTGAGGAGATTACTCGAAGCTGTTTCGATGAGTGTATCGAGACGACCGATAAGGAAGCGGTTCTTGAGAAGCTCACTACGCTGCCGAAGAACCACCATGCGATCTTGCTCTGTCTGAGTGGCTTGAGGAATGTAGAGACCGGTATAATCGAACAGCCGGTATCGACGGCGGACATTAAACAAGCACTGGACGAAAGTTCGCTGGCGAAGCTCAAACTAAGCAACCGAGCCGTCCATAGTGTGCTGACTGACCTTGAGACAATGGGCCTGATCGAAACATGGATCGAATCGCGTGGCCGTGGTGGACGTGTAAAACAGCACAAAACAACGTTCGAGCCCGAGTGGGTACATGACGCACTCGAACGACGCGCGCGGTCAACGGAGACGGACGGAGCGTGAAAACTGCAGTGTACCCAGTTTGAGTTCGACTCGGTAATCTGCATTGAATAGGGTTGGCTTATAGATACAACGTCAGGCGATGATTGGGATGGCTAAATATCCTAATGGCGTCACTATTAGTCTAATGACATCACAGTTGCAGGATCGGCAAAGCGTTATACGACTTCCTTGCAATTAGTATTCCAGAGATATGTCCGATCGCGAATACGGACTATACAGACTAGTGGTGCTTCCCTAATGAAGCTAGAAGAACACGAACGTCGACGGCGTATTCGAGAGCTCCTAATATATGAGGATACCACTCCTTTCCGTATCGTTGAGACGATTGCTGGCGAGTTCGACGTGAGCGATGAGACTGTCGAAAACGATTTCAAAACTGTAGACGACTGGATTCCCAAACTGGATCTCCTTAGAGAAGTCCAAGGGATGTCACTACTCGCAAGGTTCGACGAAATCGTCAACGGCTTCATCAAATGGCCGATGATGCACATGATCAAGATGAGCTTGTCAAGGAGCGAAATATTCGAGCTAAGATCGATCGGTCCATCAACCTCGAGCGGCAGCTGAAAGATAGCAAGCTCAAGACAGTGCGGACAGCTACAGATGAGGAGTTCGAGGAGCTACTTGGATACTATGTTGAGCGTGAGTTTCGTAAGACAGCGGCGGTATACGATCACAAAGTATTGTAGATCAGACTCAACTATCTATATCTGTTGGCGTCAAAGATCTGGCTTCTAAGGAGAACCCTTACTTTCGCCGAAAGTAGCGAGAACAGGACCACACCCACCTCGCAGGCTCCATGCGAAACACTGCGAGGCACTCGAGTGGCATCTCGACGGCGAGAACTACGTTTCAGACGACGTGATCATCGAGGGGTCGGAACTCAAGACAAACGCCCACGCGCTCTCGGGCGCGGAGCTCCACAACGCAACCATCGACAACTCGGTCGTCTTCGATAACGCGACGATCGAGGATAGCGAGATCGATCACTCGTTGATCGACTGTGATGCGCGGGTTAAATCGGCAGAGCTCGACGAGGCGCTCGTCGGCGAACCCACCCAGCTTATCTCGGAGGAGCGCGTAGCAGATGACTGAGAATTAGAATACGATCCTTACATAGATTCGAACCCAGGGAGCGAGTAGCTGGCTCTCCGTGCAACGGCTCCCCCACGATGACGAACATGACCCCGACGACGAATAGCTCGCCCAGTCCCAGATCGAGATCGAAATCGAGCCTGGACAGGATTCCCTCGTCGGCCTCGGACTCGACGAAGACCTCCTCGAGCACACTCCCGGGATCACTCAGGTCCCAGATCGCAGTGTTCGTGTCGTCGACGACCCGATCGGCGCCGGAGTGCTTGGTGGGACGATCGTCGCCATCGTCCTAGCGATGTTCATAATGTGCGCACAAATTCCGGACACGGGCGGGATGGGCACCGGCGGGAGTGGGGAGGTCGATGGGGTCGGCGAGCTCCTCGTCGATATCGTCCTGATCGCGATCGCGACCACCGTGGGCCGGACTCGGAGCCGCGTACGTCACCCTGAGTTACGATAGTCTCTCGTGGTAGGTCCCCTGCAACCGGCGAACCGACTATCGAAATCTCGTTACAGTCACGCGGCTGTCTGCTACTGACGGTACGATACCGACCCCGAACGGCGCCGGTCATCCAAGCGGCCCTCGTCGACCACCACCGACAGCTGACCACGAGGGGCGACCCTTCCCGGTATTCGCGTTAATATAAGACATACACACAAATTAATACCATTAAGTGTTTGTTGAGAGGAATTATATGGTCGAGCAGCATCGATCTAGGTAGTCACAATGAGCCAGGCAACACTCACCCAGGAGGCGGCCGCGACCACACCTACGACCGCAGCCATCGACTCGCTCCTCGCGGAACTCGACTCGAGCAACGCGAAGCTCGTCTATCTCTATCTTGCCACCGTCGAGGAGGCGTCCATCGATGACCTGCAGACGGCACTCGAGATCCAGCAGCTCACGCTGTTTCCCACCCTCAGAACCCTCGAGGACGAGGACCTCATCGAGCGCAACGGCGAGACGATCACAGTCGCCGCCTAGAGAAGGAAAGCTCTGAAGCCCGGGAACGTGTATTTTCATCTCGAGATGAATAGTCGTGGGGCGAATGCCGGTGAGAACGGAGTATGCAAAACGGCCCGAACCCGTGGGAGTTCGCCGCGACAATAGCGATCGTTCTGCTCTCGGCCGTCTCGAGTCTCCTCGGACTCCTCCGGGACGGCCACTACGCTGATCCGACGGAGACCCTCCTGCGGATCTACGCACAGGACGTCGTCCTCCTCGTGATCGGCGTTCCTGTCCTGGCTGTGGGACTCTGGTTTGCGACCCGTGGTTCGATTCGTGGGCGGATCGTCTGGCTTGGGTCGCTTGCATTCATGGCGTATATGTGGACCCATTACGACCTCGTTATCACGTACAACGAGTTCTTCCTCGGATATATCGCATTGTTCTCACTGTCGGTTTTCACCCTGATGAGCGGAACTGCGACGACGGACCCGACTCGAAGACACGAGACAGTCCATGGCGAGCGGGCGATACTCTTTTCGGGGGGATTTCTCACTGTCGCAGCGGTCGGGCTAACAGCGATGGGGCTGTTCGATATCGTTCCCGCACTCCTCGCAGGGGAGCTCCCGTCGGCGATTGCACAACTCGGGTCCGAAGCCGCCCACACCTATGTGATCGATCTCGGTGTGCTCGTTTTCTGTCTCGTGATCTCGGCGGTCTGACTCTGTCAGCAGCGTTCGTGGGGATACGTCTTCACCGGCGTGTTGTTGGTGTTTGCTGCACTCGTGGCGCCGACAGTGACCGCAATCACGGTGGTCGATCTCCAAGAGGGACTCGAGATCTCACCGCCGATCCTCGTCGGAACGATCGTGCCACCGCTCGTCGGGATGGTGTTCGCCGGGATCTATCTCCGAAATATCGGAGGCAGTACGGGATAGTGCGATCGAAGAACAAGGTACGTATCGTGGGATGAGGTGGCCGTCGCTGTAATGAGCGACGCCAGTGACGAACTCCCCCCTTGAGTGTATCCCGACCACCGTTCCACTGGACATCGGTCGGTTCGTCTCGCCCACGGACACCGGAGCTGACGCTACAGTCTAGTCAACAACACACTTCTCTTGCTCCTCATCGTCCGCGTCTGCGGATTCATCGCCCCCCGAGAACAGGGTGCCGATCGTGGCCGATATGCCGGTCGTCTCGGGTTCCTCGGTGTCGTCGGCCCCGGTCGCCTCGTCGCCGTTCACACTAGCATCACCGGTCCCACCGACGTCGTCGCCGGCATCGACATCGGTATCAGCTGAATCGTCCGCTGACTCGTCGATAGACGGCGAGTCAGTATTCCCGAAATCAAGCGCGAGCGGCCCGACGGTGAGGACGAGCCCGGCGATAGTTAACGTGAGCCCCGCGATCAACAAGATCACGGGCCATTTCGGCTGTTCACGCCTCCTCGGAGGCCGATCCGGGATCCATCCAGGGCTCATCGGCACCGTGGTCTGTATACCCAATCGTTATGAACGCTCGTCAGACAGCTATCAGGATCGGGGTATCTCTCGATCGGTGATAACAAGGGAAAATCGCATCAAGTAAGACAAGGTCACGTCCTCGATTTAGCACATCACCTGGAGTTCGGTAAGTCTACAATGGGGCGAACCAAGTGAGCGCTCAGTGCCCGTACCGACGAGCTGCCTGGCCGGCTCGGTAAGCAACCGCGTACCCGACCATCGCGAGGACGACCGCAAGCAGCACGTTCCCGACAAGGAGGCGAACGAGCACGTCGAAACCGGCGTCCATCCCGATGTCACCACGAGTGATCCCCGGGACCGGCCCGAGCAGCCGTGCGCCGATGACGAAGCTCACCACGTAAACGCCGCCTTTCACAAGTGGGTTCAGCACCGCGACCGCGGCGAACATCGTGGGAACATTGGCCCACGCGAACCGATACCCGATCCATGTGAGCAGAAGGAGCCCAGCGCCGAAGGACGGAAGCGTGGTGACGAAAACTCCAATCGCGAAGCTCGCTGCAAGGAGATGCGGTGGGTGGTCCTCCACGAACGCCGCGCGAAGCGACTCCCGAACCCGAAGCAGGTAGCCAGCGGCCCGACGACTGCCCATTGATCGTCACGTAGCCCTATACACTGATGAAATCATCTATCACGGAACAGAAGAGGCCCGAAAGAGGGATACCCTCCGCTGATCCGGGATGAATGGACTGGTAGACAATCCCACAAACCTGACCGACGACTCCCGGGGTCCTTCGAGCGTTCTCGTTTATAGCTCTCTTCGTACCGTCTACTGATACGCGAGCGAAAACCACTAATCAATTGAAATCCCTGGATAGTTCATATCCTTACTCCAGAATCCGTTCCTGCTGATAGAGATTCACTGTTCCCAACGCCTTATGGACTATTCATGAAGACGATATTTTGGTGCGGGACACTGCTACTACAAATCTAATCCGGAGGTTGATCGAGGTACGTTCGAGTAGCGTGTAGACGGGCGGAACCGTCACAAACAACATAAATATTCTGATAAGCGGTAAAGAGTGTATGTTGCTCTTTATCAGAATCATATGCCCGCACTTGCTGACAGTGGAGTTGTTGATTACAATCAGTCGGATAGGGGTATTTGTAACAACCGGACAGCTCAGCTCGGGCCATTTTTACTGGTGGAATGAACCGTTATCTGGGTCCGGAAGTAAGCAATACAATCTCTGGGTGGGAGAAATGTGTTGGTGTTCTTGCTGCCGCTTTTTGATTCTCACCGTAGGGTAATTCAACGTAATCTCCGCGATCGTGCTGTTAGCATGCACTTAGGTAGGAGTGTGCGCCTTGTTTTGCTACTAGAGAACGAGATACTGATATCGTTTCGGCTTTTGAGATGGTATAATTGGGGCGAAAGAGGCCGTATCAGATATTAATATTGAGTTCTCTTACTAGACTGTTAACTATCTAATAGAATTCAGACATTACGGTATGGGTCGATGGTTGACAACCAGAAGACAGTATCTTAGTCTCGGAGCGACTGGCACTGCATGCCTCGCTGGCTGTGCTGACAGGCTTAATAATGAAGCAACAGATGATAATGGCTCTTCTGACGATGAAATAGACTCAGATGCAGCGGAGACTGTGGATACATCAAAAAGAGAACTAGATGGAATACCTGAGGATGGTGCAGTTATTTTCGCTTATGATGATGGACTGATAGAAGATTATACGCAAGCACTCCCAGCTCATCAAGCTTTCAATGCTCCTGCAACCACTGGAATCGTTACTGAATGGATCGGATGTCAAGAGTACAATGGGACCGATTGGATGGACGTCGAGCATCTCGAGGAACTCGAAGATGCTGGCTGGGAGATCGCCTCACATACAACTGAGCATACTGTCGTAGGAACATACGAACTCATTAGAGATGCCGAATCAGCAGACCTGCAAGTATACCCAGAAGAGATCAACATGGCTACTGGACCTCAAAAAACCTGGAGATCGCCGACAGTGAGAAAACTGTTACACGTACTATACTAGGCTATGACGAAAATGAGAGAGGACAATATATCGAACTGGATGAACCACTAGGACAGTCTTTCGCCAAGGGTGAAACAGTTACTCGCTTCGGAAAAGAGGCAATGCATGAGGCACTGGGCGAGTCGAAACAGGAACTCAAGCGCCTCGGCTTCGAGATTGACTCTTTTCTCGCGCCGTACGATAATTTTGACGACTACTCACGAGAATTCGCTGCGGAATACTACGATGGCATCGTGAACGCTGAGCATGGCTCACGGGTTAACGATCCGGAGGAGTTCGATCCCTTCCATACGCAGCGTGATTATTTCATCGAATTCACTACCTCCGATCACGTCAAAGAAGACCTCAATATAATCACATATCAGGGTACATTGGGCGTTATCGGAGCTCACACCTTCAAAGAAAATGTCACAGAAAAAGAATCTATGAGACTCTTGAATGGATCGATGAACGCGGAATCGAAGTACTAACGCTACGCAAAGCGTGTCAACTCGCACACTAGCTCGAAAGATTGAATTATCAAGACAATACATTTGGTTTGGTGCATTTTTAATCCAATAAAACTTGTTCTGGTAGAATTATACCTGTGTATTGCTCCGAATTCACGGGTGGAACGAGAATTTCTCACCTCTCCGGGCTAGATATCGCCACCAATCATGGTAAATCGTGTAGAGACGTCAGCGCTGTGTTCTCGCAAGAACAATTATTGCCAACGCTACGAGAGCACCTATAACACCAAAGCCTGGCATTTCATCGTCCTGATTGGTGCTCGGTTCTGTATCTGTGTCGTGCTCCATGGCAGCGCTATCGCTTGGATCGCTATTGTGATCTTCCTCAATACCGATCGATTCTCCTTGAGTCACTCCCTCATTTTCATTGACTTCATCGGACTCATCCTCGATGTCGTGGTTCGTTTCGTCGACTCCGGTAGAACTGGTGTCATCGTCTTCTGGTGTGTCAAGCTGAAGGACGACGGTAACCTGTCCATGGGAGGCCTCTGGTTGGAACGTCCAACCGCCGCCTACGTCTTCATATGATTCGGCATCAGCTATCGGATCAACGTCTGAATCCCAAGCAGCGTGTGTCTGCTGATGGTAGCCAACTACGTCGATCTCGTCAGCGTGTTCGCCGTCAATTTCTGCCTCGGCATATGTGATAGTGTCGTCATTAGGGAGTCCGTGGAACTCGTAGCAATGAGAATCTAGATATCCATCACCTTGCGGTAAGTCGCTCGTTCCAAACTGATCGGAATCAAGAGGGTGGTCGTAGTGGTCCGTTAGCGGAAGTTGGACCGTTATCGGGTCTGTACTGGAGTGCCAGCTGAGCGAGTTTCCAGTCGGCACCGCAACTGTTGTGTTCGGAATGCTTTCACCGACGATTGGTTCACCGTTCTCATTATGAAGCGCAATGCAAATTTTTGCCGATCCTTCGCCAAGATAAGGGCTCCGGTATTCGTCCCGTGGGTTATCATAGCTGATCCAGCTTCCGTCAGGAGCGGTTGCCTCAAAGTAGGGGTCACCACGTTCTGGAGCTGGTTGGATAAATTCTTCTTCAGACACTTCTGATTCGGCAATAACGCTCGAGACGAAAATAATACTTGTGATCACAAGCACCCCGACAGTGATTAGCAGAAATGTTCTCTTTATATTCTTCGTCTGTATCATTAATACCTGTTATTTCTCTATTGTATTAATTCTGCTGCTCACGGGTGTTCAAATATAAGTGTTCGAAAACAAGAGAGTAGCTCAATGAAATCAGTCCGTGTTCTCATACATTTAAGAAAATTGATAAGGTGTGTTTGGTTGTCTTTTCACTCATCTTCCCGATGCTATGCATAGGAGGGACAACGCAATGTTTTAGGAATTTTCGATCAGAGAAGCCCACTTGTTTCCACATTTTGGGTTGTCGCATAAAAATACCCACATGGGTACCCCATTACCTGTCGGCTCTACACTTTTAGTTGATTTCGACCAGGTTCGACACTCACTGCATTCGTCATACTCTACAGAGGACATATCTATATTCATATAGTTGTCTGACGATAATATAACTTTTGGTATAAGAAATTATAATAACAGATAAATGACACTAATGGATAGATCACACAGGAAGTAGAACGCAGATATCAAGTCTCAAATATCTATTCTGTGATGACTGTGACATCCGTCCCCGCACACTGAGGACACCCCATCGAATCGATTACATAAAGAGTATTGTTCTCACGACGAGTAGCTGTGAAGAGCCGGTCACACTCGATACACTGAACAATTAGTTTCATGAGATTGTATATAAGCGATAGAAGTGTCATTCTATTAAGGATTGTGAGTGTCAATTGGAACGATTATAGTTTCGGCTGATTGCACACGTTTCGTAGAGACACCTATTGACGCGCCACAGTCTACCTCTTGATCGTCGATTAGTTAGTCCAGAAAACCTCTCCGGATAGGAGAGGAACGAAACATGATCCCTACTCAGGTGGCGACCAGCGGAATTGAGCCGCCATTTTCTATCACATCTTTTCTCTATTTAATCCTTTCTATTTATTAATGATTTATTATCTTACGTTGGTGAAGCTACCTCAGACAGACAACGATCAGCCTCTACTCACAGAGACGGTCATCCAGTAGCCATCGATAATGGAAACACGATAATGAACACTAAGTCGGTTGAAGCGATATCGATGTAACAGAGAGCGAGGAAATCCTTGATACATAGTTAAGTTAGTGTAGAGAGGAATTCGGCTAGTAGCACGGACACCACCGCTATCTATGGAAACAACGATGCGAACTACGGATCCCTTCCGATACCACATCCACCGTTGCCTCCCTGGTTAGTCGATTGACCGGCACAGCGTTACTTAGGAGAGCAACGATATGGCGCTCTTTGCCTCTCAACAAATCGCCCAAATAGGAAGAGCAGGACGGTACGACCGCTACTAAATCAGGGTATAGCTCAATGTTCTAAGACGTGCAACAAGCAAGTGAACACTAGCACTACTGTCGCTTAGGAACGGTTAAGAGAGGGTAGCCTTCAGAGAGGGTAATACTGCCACCATAGAGTTGATCAGTGCAGTAGTTTATTAGGGGTGGAAAAAGTCCTGCGCCAAGTTAACCACTTTTGTTGAGATTTGTACGTTCCATACAGTTCAAGCACGGCTTGAACCGAAGTGGAGCCCCACACTCTTGGCAACATCCCTGTGGATGGTTTCGAGATGTGTTATCTTTTGCCATGTTACTACGTACAATAAGCGTATGTTTTAACCTTGTTATAATATATTACAATAAATTAAACATAAAGTAAAAATCAGTATGTCAATCAAGTAGTGTTTGAAATGGACAATGTAGTAGAACAGCGAAAACCACATCTGCAGCTTGTAGAGGAGGTCATGATCAAATTTAAATATGAATAAAAATTAATAGTTAGGGCAATATACAGGAAGGTAGATGAACGATGCACACATCCCATAACCCGCAACAAAAACATCTGCTTGTTAATAGAGAACTGTGTGAATACATCCAGCTGGAGAAGTTGGGTGTGTGTTCAGAGGTACGGAAGGTGTGCCGTTCAGATATTTCAGGAGTCGTAGCCTACCTCGTCTATGACAGCGGCGCTCTCGGCACCTGCTCGGAAGATTTTCAACCATGCAATGAGTACTCTGGTCTCGGACGGTGGGCCGACGAACCATTCGAAATCATCAGCAGTAAAGATGATGCAGCCCTGTACCATGAGATCATTAGCGAGAGCAATGAGTACAGCTATCAAGATATCAGTGAGGAGGTCCGTAACGGAATGATCGATTTTATGGGATTAGAGAGCAGCAGCACCACTTCGATCACCACCGATACATCGGTTGGCAAAAAGACTTGATCACTACATACTGGGGCGCGAATGAGTATCTAACTGATAGAACTCCCTAGTAATTCTTTAAAAATAATTATATTGTATAGAACACAAGTAGGCTCACCACAAACGTAGTAGAGTTGCTATAGTTTTAGCTACTTTTTAACTCCTCTCTCATCTTATCAACTATTCTGAGAATCAGGGTCAAGACTATTAGCTCTGTCTATGATTTCGTTGGGTATGCATGATAATCGCCATTTGAGGTTGAGTTCTACTTCTTTCTTACCGTGGTTGGACAGTTCGTATTTGTTAGTTCGAAGATCGTGCTGACCCTTGTTTACTAGCCCTCTGTCAACGAGCTCGTCAAGATTTGGATAGAGTCTTCCGTGAAGAATTTCAGTCTCATAGTAGTTTTGAAGGTGATCGTTTACTTCTAGGCCATTCGGCTCATCAAGACCTGCAATGACTAACAGCATGTCGCGTTGGAACCCAGTTAATTCGTTCATCTAATTAATGATACATAGAAGATATTTTTAAATATGCTCTACATAGAGTGCTGTAGAAGGTCCTACAACGACTGTACGAGAACTCTCAACGCTCAAGCGGCGGAAGGACAACGGCTACCTCGTCAGCGAACTTCGCTGGAAAGCCCGGCAAGAATATCGCTTGATCAGATACAGTCAAACCGGGTCCAAGCTCAATAACACGAGCGGTCAGCCTCTACTCTTTCTTTCTAACCTGTACAAACTCTCGAGATACTACCCTCGGGAATACGACCTCGTGGCGGTCAAAGACCTCAGCGCGCAGGGACTAATGGAACTTCTGACGAACAGCCGCACCCGGGCGTCGGCGTCATAGAGAACATTCCTGCGGATACTCGAATACAAGTGCGAGCGGGAAGGAACGACTTTGTCGCTGTCGACCCGTGAGGAACGACGAAGATTGGTTCTCGTGCGGCGTTTCAACCGACAACCCCTTGTGAGTCCGCGAGCACTTGTGTCCCTCATCTGGGTTCGAGGTGGACAGAGACATAAACGCGGCCTGAAACATCCTTGCTCACGGGCTCAATCAAACAGAGGTGGTTACTCTGATCCAATGCCTGTGGAGATTGCGCTCCTACGGGAACTGATTCGGTTCCTGCAAAGCGGCGTCCTAGGAACAAGAAGTCGTTCGAAAGACGCTCTGCGCCTTTCGCGATTACGAGAGATTGAAGGTCTCTCGAATGACCCCGTTTTCAGCGAGTCCATCAGGCCGAACAGAGCGGGGTAGTTCAGGTGGCTGTATACTACCACGAAACGTCCGACTACAGGGATCATGAGAATATTTCGAAAGAAGAAATCCAGCCAGCCTAGTAAATATTTTAGAAGCGGATTTATTTATAGAGAATAATCAGTTGGATGGGTTCTTTTTCACTGTTTGTATTGATTCCGTATTTTTATTTTCATTCTCTGTTTGTACTTGCGTATGAATATCAGAGAGGTCTTGTGACAACTGCTGTACCTGCATAGCCAGTTTCTCATCCCCTTTCTCATACATCATGTCATACAGGTAAAAGAGACGTTCGTCAATATGGTTTATCTCTTCTTCTATATCTGATTTTTCATATTTTTCTGTTTGATACACTATGATTTACAACTAACGACAATAGCAAATACTTTGTGTTAAGTGTTATAATCCATCAATATTCGTGTACACTCCTCTGCGATCAGTTTAGAGTGAGTGGTGACGAATAAGTGAAGTGATAACAGCTACAGTTGATCAGTGTTTCTTCTTGTCCTTTACAAATTTTCTGAGTTATCGAGGAGATCAGAGGCAGTGACCACTTGCACATCACTTTCCTCAATATAGTCGAGGAGTTCTTCAAGCTGTTCAGTACTCATATCCGCAAGTGGATCATCCTCAAGTTCGTCCTCAGGGACGACTCCATGTGCAAGTCCAATTGCAAGTTGGTTATACTCGGCAGCAGAATCGATCATTGACGTAAAGGCATCCAGGTCAAACATGTTTACACGCGAAAGATGCATCGGATCAGTGAAAGGGACTGCATTTGTGGATCCTCCAAAATACGAACTCAGTTCATGGTACTCACGGGTGATCTCAACGACTTCTTCGTTTGTATTATGATACGGGACAAACATTGATCGTGCCCCGCCTGGGAAACCTCGGTTGTCGAGATATGCATGAGCGGATTCGATATCTTGTCGGATCGCGTCTGGGTCCTCCAACTCTCTGAATGCCTCTCCTTCAGGATGGGAAGAGATATCCCAACCAGCATCCCGCATTTCACGAAGATGGTCGATTGTGAGCCGGTTTTCTCGATTCAATGAGTCAGGGACGACCGCAGCGACTGCCGGGATATCCCGCTCCTCCAGAAGCGAAAAGACGTTCTCATACTGAGATTCAACTGCATCGTCAAATGTAAGCATCACATACCCTTGGTCAGCGGCGGGAGTGATCCTGAGATCATCAACCCAGAACTGGATATCTGCATTGCCCTCGTCTTCACCCTCTCCGTCGTCATCTGTCTGCAAGGGAGTGAACGTCAGAGCTAGTGAATCATCATCTTCTTCATCCAATTCTCCTGCAGCATCGTCCTCTTCCACCTCTTCTGCGTCATCGGTTGATGCATTCGGATCATCAAGGACGATCTCAATCTCTTGGACATTGTCGAAGAGCGGCTCACCGCGGCCGCCGGTGTAGCCAACGTCCATTCGGAGCCAACCGGCATAGTTGCTGAGCACAGTACGTGTTCCCCAAACCTGATCAGCTTGCCCTGGAGCGTGGATTCGAACCGTGATTCGTGCTGGACGAGGAGTATCAACTCGGACCGCCATCGAAAGATGATGGCTCTCCATGTCTAAGCCGTCAGGAAATGAGCGAGCGATTCCAGCGAATCCGCCTGTGTTCTCGATGCGTGCTGACTGAGATCCGGTAAGCAGAACCTCGTCATCACCCGTAAGTTCACCATCAAGCTCAAACCAATCATCAAGATCGTCATCAAAGTTACTGACGACCTCGCCGTGATTGATTGCAGGTGGCGTCGCATTTTCACTATCACTGTTCCCATTGAGACCGTTGTCCTCATTATTCTCGTCTTCGTCCTCGTCTCCAGCAGTGTCTGGTAACTGACCGGTACAGCCCGCTGCAAGAGTGAGCGAACTTCCACCAATAGCTGCTAAGAATTTTCGGCGGTTGGATTTCTTTGCCATCAATTATATTCGATCTTCATGTGATATAAAATTTTCTATCTATATATGGAAAATACAACATGGCCCGAAGCCGTGAACGATCCGGCCGAGTCAATTCTTGATCTCGTCGTTTCAAAATTAGTAAATACATGTAGTCACGTAGATGTCGAAGATTGGTCTCTTGAGATAAGAGGTGTATCGATTTTTCAGAATTCGATAGTCTCAAAAATAAGATAATGGGTTCGAATTCGACCCCCCGATGAAGAGAGACCTTCCGAAGCGAATTAGAAAAGCGTATACAGACAGCAAAAGGCGACGAGTGCAAACTCAAGTAGCTATCTCGTAAAATCAATATGAGATGTTCTAAAACCTTCTAGTCCGTACCTAAGCTATATTACAAATTTATTAGACTACATATAACTACATTGATATCTGTGCATGACACAGGTGATGGACGAGCAATCCACCAACAAGGCGGCTCGACGTAACGATTGGACACGGCGTACGTTCATGAGCACGCTCGGTGTAACCGGCATCGCCGGCGTGTCGATGAATGTTCAGGCGAGTAGTGACAATGACGACAGTGAAACTGATTATTTCACTAATGAACAGATGCTTGACTGCCTGCACGGGCGCGAGATCGCTGGTGGCAACGGCTATGAGTCCGATATCGGTCTCAATGATGCCGACACCATTGTTGAAGACCAAGACTCACTGCTTGATGCGCTCGACAGTGATGCTGACGTAATCGGCATTGACGGTGATACGGAGATCGACCTTTCAGGAGAAGACTATGAGCTCACCGATCAGACAATCGTCTCCGATCGAGGTGTAGATGGTTCGAGTGGGGCCCTATTGTACACAACGGATCACGGCGAGGACTCACCTGCCTGGGACGGCGGTTCAACTGGTCGTGGAGTTATTACAGTAGATGGCGATTCTCGTATCAGTGGGATCCGATATCGAGGACCGTATCACGACCACTACGACAACGAAGAGTATCCTGGATATATTCCGCTGGATGACGGCGACAGCTATGCGGAACGCCAGGAGATGCGCCAAGAGCGCTACGCACGTGGAATGTCGATTCTGAGTAGTGACGTTGAGGTCGACAACTGTGAGATCTATGGGTGGCCTATGCAAGCTATTGCGATCGGCACTTCCTCGATCGTCGTGTCCCCCCACCTTCATCACCTCTACGGTCATGACTGTATGATGGTCGGCGCGGGGTACGTCATCGACGTGTTCAACGGCCATCCGACCATCGAAATGAGCTATTTCAACGCGACATGTCATTCAGTCAGTGGGTTTGGACACACCGAGTGTGGCTATACCCTTGAGGATTGTTTATTCGGACCATTGACCTACAGTCATGCCGTCGATATGCATAGCCTAGCCGAGAATGGCTACGAGGGCGACCTCACTGCAGGCGA
The DNA here is from genome assembly GCF_037996645.1 of Halalkalicoccus tibetensis. Taxonomy (NCBI): domain Archaea; kingdom Methanobacteriati; phylum Methanobacteriota; class Halobacteria; order Halobacteriales; family Halalkalicoccaceae; genus Halalkalicoccus; species Halalkalicoccus tibetensis. The sequence goes on along the minus strand of NZ_JBBMXV010000003.1, from coordinate 623,282 downwards.
TCGCGTCGAGGTTCGTCGCTGTACGTTCACATTCACTCATAATATCGACGGACAGAACGCTCAGGCGATCGCGTTTCGTGGGTACCCAGAAGACATATACCTCACGGAGGATAGTTGGTTCTTCCACGATGCCGACGGTGACAATAGTATCGAAAACGTCGCAAACTCGAGCAATGAACCGGTTCCCTATCGACAGGTCAATGTTGGTAGTGGCTGGCACGGCTGGTACGTCTCTGGCAATCACTACGGCCCCGAGGAGCCCCCAGAATCAGAGATCGGCGCACCAGTCAACCTTCCGATCTGAATCCTCGAAGTTCGCTTAGTCACGATTGGTTTTCTTTATCTAAATTCAAGGCGCTGAGGCTCCTTCCTCAACGGTCGAGCGAAGCGAGGTCGTAGGGAGGGGATACAGCGCCATCGTCGTGCGATGCTGCCGGTCCGAAAACCTAACCCACGCTATTGGTAGCGTTATGTTTCTACGCAGTGTAAACATCGTAGTGGATTGGTACGAGATCGAAGGACACAAGGTCCACGAATCCGAGGTCAATCCTACTGGCAACAGTGCTCACGTCATCGTTCCGAAGCGGTGGCGAAGTGTTACCGTTAAGGTCGTTCGTGTCACCGACCCATCCGACGAAAGCGGCGAGTAGACCATGCCTACAACTACAGATACCGACTTAAACGTCTGACGAACTCCACGAACGATTAGTGTGGACCGCCGATACCTGCCGGCAGGTCTACGACTACTTTCTCCAGTGGCTCAATCGAATAGACGATACGTCCGCCTACTCCAAACAGTCGTTCCTTTCCAACCTCAAATGCGAGTGGATCGAGCTCAGGGCAAGATAGTTCACTTGAGGAATCCAGTTGTCTCGAGTCCAAGTAGCTCGCTCTAAGCTGCATGTCAAACACACGGACAAGGAGGGAAGAGCTATAGCACTGTCATCGTTCTGTGGGGGCAGGATCTAAGGTGAAGAGAGATATGAGATGAGAGCCAATATCAAATTACAAAGGTATATAGTTAAGAAGTTATATAGTACAGATCATATGGAGAGAGAGTATGAGGAAAAAAAGGTCGAAGTAGAGTATAACCTCTGTGGAGAGGTACGTACCGCACGTTATATTATGGAGCACAGAGATGATAATCGATTTGTCGAATTTATCTATAATATCGATCATAATGGTGTTGCACATCTCGACTATGTTAAATACGATGGAAAGGAGAATGAACCGGCTGGGACACCCATGATGATATTGAAATACGTTGAGCTCGCCAAAGAAGCTATTGTGAATGTCAAGGGTATTGAAGATGTTGAGCCATTTTTAGAAACGATCGAAGATCAAGTGGAGTGGAATTGAGTGATCTCTCTGTAGTCTATATGTTAGAGGCCATTCTATAGAGTATGGAGATAGTCACACTGGGTCTAACTCGTATTTATAACGAATACAAAGTATGAGCCATTATTGTAAAATTCTTTTCAGTTCGTTCCGACGAATCAGTAATTGACCGATAGTTATGTATGATAGGTAGAAATTGCTAATCTGAATGAGGGATAATCGGTAGGCCCTTAGCCTATTTAGATGCCATCAATAGATATCTTCAAGAAATAGTCGTACCCTCGAGGGGTGAGTTACTCAAGTGTCACTTCGCGATCGCTGCCGTCGATTGTGATATCTACGTCACTAGAATTACTATTCTGATCAGTACTACTGATGGTGTAGTCGCCATCGACTACATCAAACTCAACTAAGCCATTCTCAGATATTTCCTGAGTAGTTGTTGTGTTATCACCGTCCTGCTGGAGTGTAATAGTGGTCTCATCGATATCGGTGCTCTCATCAACGTAGACGGTCAAAATATATACCTCCTCTGCCATATAGAGTCCCCCATTACTACCGTTATCTCCGGTATTTCGGTTCTTCTCAACAGAGTTCTCCTCCTCATTAGTTCGTGTAGTATCTACAGTCTTAGAATCTGCGTCTGCACTACCTTCTGAGGAAGTAGTGGCTGCCTCATTAGAGGTGCTGCTACCTTCAGTCTCGTTACTAACGTCTTCAGTACCGCTATTGTTATCCGAGTTATTGGCTTCGTCAGCCTCGTCCTGGGATCCGTCTTCTATCTCTGTGGGATCGTCGGATTCATCCGGATCCATATTAAATTCCTCTTCAGACTCATTGGCCCCCAAACCAGTGCAACCAGCAGAAACAACCATTACACAAACGAGAAGGACCACTATTATGTTTCTTTTCATCATGTATTAATTTTATTCTATTATAATAGATCTTGTGGCCCAAATATATCGTGTAAAGAGAGGACAGAAGAACCATGCTGAGTGAGGAGAACCACTGCATCGCTCATCGAACACCCAAAATCGTGCTCAAGCTACCTAGAGAGAATAACTCGGATGTTGGAACACAGTGCGAACGCGAAGGAATACGTCATTTGCCGCCAATCAATCAGGGATGCAAGGGAGTATACGAGTACCGGCGTTTCAGCTAAGAAACCACTATAAGGTCAAAACATCGATGCCACTATACAAATTAAGGCAGACTGCGACCGACACCGCTTACAGCTTTTTCCGTGACCAGCGAAGAAATGGCTTGTTCCAATCTTACATCTGAAAAACTACGCTTTCTATGGATAATCTCTTGGTATCCGCAAGGCGCATCGTGAAACTAGAAGCCCCGTTCTCAGCGTGAGCAGGGCTGACAGTTCATTCGAGCGATCTGAGGGCAATTCGTAGGCCGCGGCGGCGTTCCTCATCGATCAGTGGCTGTCCAGCCATCGGATCATCGAGGTTGACTGGAGCGCCGACTCCAGGTTCATGAGGTTCGCTGATGCCATACTGATTATTTTGGAACAACCAATCGTGCCATTCTCCGTGCGGAACATTCACTTGTCGATACGGCGCATAGCCACCATCGTTTGAGACGTTCTCAGGCGGTTCCTGACCATCGATTTCGTGAACGAATCGGCAGTTTTCAGTAATATACTCGTCTTCAGGATACCCACGGAACGCAATCGCTTGTGTGGCAGTATCTGTAATCCCGTGCGTGAAGGTAAACGTGCATCGACGCACTTCAACACGATTGCCCGCGGTAAGGTCATCACCAAAATCGTTCTCGGCCAGTGCGTGCATATCAACAGCATGTGAAAGTGTTGACGGACCGATGACGGAGTCCTCGAGGGTATAGCCACATTCGGTATGGCCGAATCCATTGATTGCGTGGCGCGTCGCGTTGAAATAGCTCATTTCGATGGTCGGATGGCCGTTGAACACGTCGATGACGTACCCCGCGCCGACCATCATACAGTCATGACCGTAGAGGTGATGAAGGTGGGGGGACACGACGATCGAGGAGGAGCCGATCGCAATAGCTTGCATAGGCCACCCATAGATCTCACAGTTGTCGATTTCAACACCGTCACCCAAAATGTGGATGCCACGTGCATAGCGTTCTCGGCGCATCTCCTGGCGTTCCGCATAGCTGTCGCCGTCATCCAGCGGAATATATCCGGGGTAACGTGGGTCATCGTAGTAATCATGGAAGGGACCACGATAGCGAACACCTGAGAGGCGCGATCCATTCTGCATAGTGAGAACACCGCGACCGTTCGAACCACCATCCCAAGCAGGGGAACTTTCGCCCCGATCCGTTGTGTACAAGAGAGCACCGGCTGAGCCGTCGACGCCCCGATCGGAGACGATCGTCTGGCCGGAAAGGGTGAAATCTTGACCCGAGAGATTGATTTGAATGTTACCAGGGATACCGATGACATCGGCTGAAGAGTCAACTGCATCAAGAAATGCCGAGCGGTTCTCGACGATTACGTCAGCGTCTTCAAGCCGAACATCTGATCGATAGCCGTTGCCGCCAGCGAGAACGCGATCCTCGAGACATTCGAGGATCCGTTCGTTAGTAAAGTATTGTGTCATGGTCTATAGGTGAGCTCCTTCATGTGCTGCGATGTGCAGGTCGAAGTAGTAGTACCAGAAGCGATTGTCACTGTAATCGCCAGGTTTCGAACCGCCTCTGAGCTCGAGCCCGTCGCGGCTTTGGCTTTCCCAGCCCGCCCACCCACCGCGGCGCAACGGGAAGTCCCCCTCACGCGTTAGAAGGTACTCACCGGGTTCAAGTGCCATATCGAGATCGATCGTATTGATTCCCGAATCGACGCTGACGTCACGCTCATGGACCGTACTAAAGCCCTCATCGCCATCGTACTCACCGACAACTGCGGTGAACGTGCCCGATTCGCCAGCGTCGACAGTTGTCTCGCCAAGGTGAACCGCTCGTTCGGTCTCGAAGTGAATACCCCATTGAGCTGCACCGTGTTGTTCGCCCCGCGGTGACGCTCCGATACGGCGGGCTGGGAACTCAAGTGCGTCGGCAGCGTCCTCGAGTCGACCAAGCACCTCGTCGAACGCCCGGAGGTCCACATTCCCGTTATCAGCCTCTTCGATCTCAGCGATAGCATCGTTATCATTCGCTTGTGCATTACCAGCAACGGCTGCAAAACCCGTTGCGCCAAGGGCTGCAACAAATGTTCGTCGAGTCCAGTTGTTGCTCGGCTCCGCCTCATCAATGGTAGATTGTTCAACCATCTTCTATATCCACAAAGGTAGTATCTATAAATATATGTTAGCTAAGATGGATGAAAGTGGGTGGTTACTGTGAAGTAACCGGTTTAGAAGAAGTCTCTGGTTAGTGGAGTATTATAATGAGTGGCTATTATCGAAATAAATTAATCTGCCGAATACGAGGGATTCAGAGTGGTTCGAGATTAGAAGAAGACTATAGTGAGACCTAGGCGTGAGAAGCCATAGAGCAACAGTCGACAGAATGCACAGGAGGTCGTTCGTAAGTAAAGACGCAGGAGCCAGATTGAATATCTACTTCTCTAATATCAATGTATTAACTATAGGAGAAATTATTAATAGAGTGCAAACGAGTTTGTTTATTAGATGAGACATAGAATCAAAGAAAAGGCTCAAGCCATTCTTGAGACGAAGATTCCAGAATATTGTCACCAATGTAATGAACCAATTCGCCATAGGAGGGGTATTCTTATGAGAGAATGTATTCTCTGTCAAGATGGATAGGGCTTTGTTCCAGGATATATCATTATTCTTGTACTATGGCGCTAGATAAATCTTAATACGAAACAAATTAAAGAGAGGATAGTGGATACAAGTAATGTCAAAACGCCGCTCGAAGCACCAGGGCCAGCGAGTTCAATAGTCTCCCAGAATTGTCGAGATCGGGTCATCATCTACGACACCCAAGATGCAGGATGGGGGTCCCGGCTATCAATTCGGATAGATGACCCACATCTCGTACTGAATCTTGAGTACCACCGCTGAGACCTCCCTCTACCGAGCTTCATAGGTGAGAATAGATCCTCTATCGCGCCCTGAGATCATTCGTGGAGAGATGGTCGCATAACCCGGAAATTGCCAACGTTATTTCGACCTCTTACTCATATAATAATCGTAACATGATGGATCGGCGAAATTGCTGATATCCTGATACTCAGAGGGTGGCACTGTGGGGCTCAATTCTGGAGCAAGGTTGCTTTGATGCTGTGTAATGTTATGACTGATTGGGAAGAGCACGAAATGATACAATATTCAGAAATCCATTAATGTATCCACTTTTGTAAGGGGATTCAACAATCTCAGATGGACCGTCTCGACTGACGAAAACGATAGCGTCGAAGCGGCAGTGATAACCGTTACTGATACCGAAACGGAGGAACTCGAAGCGATAACCACGACCGAGGAGAGCGGTACGTACTCAGTCTTGATCGGATCTGGTACATACGACATGCGATGCGAGCAGATCAGGTTCGAAACCGATGAGCAATCCGTCACTATCAGTGACGATACAACGGAGACGCTGGACATCACGCTATCCGAACAGGCGTCCGATATGGAGGCGGAAATGGCCGATGCTCTCGGAATCGGCCTTCGGGCCAGCGGCAACCACGCGACGGTCGGTGGTGGTCGAGACAACGAGGCCCGAGGGAGGTACGATACAGTCGCCGGAGGATGGCGCAACATCGCCGATGGTGAGGCGGCGACGATTAGCGGCGGCGCAGCCAACGAAGCCAGCAGCACCAATACGACGGTCAGCAGTGGCGTCGGTAACAGAGCTCTCGGCTTCCGATCGACGATCGGAGGAGGAGGCGGGATTAGTAGACGCGGAACTCGGCAGAGGGTTCACATGCGACTGTTGGTGGCGGGCAGAGAAATCACGCTAGGGGCGATTTTGCGGTGGTACCTGGAGGTTTCTTCAATTACGCATTCCGTGATCATTCGTTCGCAGTTGGTCGGAGAGCATACGCAATGCACGAGGGGGCAGTCGTGTTTGCTGACTCCAGCGATACCCCGCCTAGGTCGGAACGCGAGAACGAGGTCAGATCACAGATGCCGGTTTTCGCGCCAGCATTCAACTCGACGAGCGCTAGATCAGCGAAGACGAACGTCGAATCGGTCGATCCCGAAACGGTGCTTGACGGCGTTGAGAACTTGGAAATCACCACGTGGAAGTTCAAACACAACGGCACCGGAAAGCATATCGAACCGATGGCTGAGGAGTTCGCCAAAACGTTCGATCTTGGCGACGACGATGAATCAATTTCGACTGTCGATGCCGAAGGGGTCGCACTTGCTGCGATTCAAGGGCTGTCCAAGAAGCTCGCCAAAAGGGACGACTGGATCGCGGAGTTAGAGCAGCGACTCACCGCCCTAGAAGCGTAGGTCTGCTCTGGCGAAATGTTTTTACGAACTAACCAAACCGAATTTCCACAGCGCTCATTTCGACATAGTGTAAAATAGGAGTTTCTCGAACCAATCCACGGGTGAGTTGAGTTTTAATGTGAGGAAGTCGAGATACTTCTGGAGATGATGCCTCCCACAGTGACTACACGTCACCGTCTTGCCGAAGCGGGCGAGATGGAGACGCTCGAAAGATTTCTCACGTAATGGAAGGAAGACCTGAGCGGACTTTTTATGTGGTACCTGTAATTATTGGTGATTGTGATTAGAACGTAAAGATAGTCTCCGAACGTCAGTAGGCGCTCGATGGGGTTCTGCGTAAAGTGCGACTTCTTCTGTTCGAGACCCCCGCTGTCCTTTGTAGTCACCACTTTCGTCACAGTAGAGTTTGTGATATCCGTCACTGACTGCACGGTTGTCTTGGTCGAGGATATACCAAAATGCCCCTAGTTGCCCAATTCGCGTACCGTCTGATAATCCTGCAATTGCGTGCCAGTAATCGGGATCGGGGAGTCTATAACCACTCTCACCGGTTATAGGAGCCAAATCAGGATAGTGCTCGTAGTCTATATTGGAATTCATGTTTTTAATATGGATTTATATAGATATAAAACTAGGGTAGTGTGACAAGATGGTTGTTTTATGTCGACTTTTAATGACGAGACGCAGCAATAATACAGTAAACGACTGCAGATCACTCATAAATTTGGAGTTAGGTCACTTGCAACCATCAAAACTAGTGGTCTCTTCTGTGGTTCATTGGTCCCGTCTATAGCGAATGCAAGAGATACGGCTAGGACACCAGAGAGCTCTACTACAGGATTAGGTTGGCATTCACCTTGTCTGGTACTAGTGGTTTATAGATGAGAGAACTAATACCGTGTACGTGAAGTACCCACACTTAGTCTATGATAGGAAATTGTATGCAATTGCATACGTATCTCTCCAACTTTCTTGGGAAAAGTGATTGTTTTAGAGATATCAACTCCTATTTGATCAAATAGCAGAAAAAGGGTAGTAGATCATTGCTCCAGGCTATTATCTTCGTTAATTCTTGCTAATTTAATATTGGCTGCCAGCCAATAAATTTATTTACCAAGCATGTATTATGTTATGTATGGAGCGAAGAAAAGTACTCCTGGGAAGCGGTACCGCAATTGCAACCATCCTAGCTGGCTGTGCTAGTGAAGGAGATGAAGAGGGCGAAGAAGAAGAGACCGAGCTAGATCCCGATAATGGGGAAAACGGAGACGAACCAGAAGAGCCTGAAGATGAAGAGGAGCCAGAGGAACCGGACGAAGAGGATGAAGAAGACGAGGATGAAGAGCAGGAAGAAATCCCCGGGTTTGACCGTGAGAACTTCGAGATCGATAGCGATGTTATCGAAGTGAAGGAGCTCACATATCGGAAGCAGAAGCTCGAGGTTCGCCTAATGCTGTCGACGACTGACCGAGACGAACTCGTCGAGGAACTTGAAGCTCTCGGACCCGCCTTCGAAGACGCGATTCGTGATGCCGACGCCGATGAATTCTTCGCGGAGGTTGAGGAGCTTCAGTTCACGCTCTTGGACGAGGACAAGAACACGCGTATCTCGATCTTCGTCGACATCGGATGGCTGCGCCAGTTCGTCGATGATGATATCACGAGCGACGAGTTCATTGATGAGATGCTTGATGAAATGGCAGAGTTCCTCGACGAGATGGATCAAGACTGAGCTGAGTTCCAACTCGTTACTGCTGTAAAGGCGGTCGACTCGGTTACCGATTTTTGACTATGCCTAGTAGATAGCCGTTAGTAGCACTAGCAATCCCAGTAGAGATTCGTGGCGTCTGAGGCCACTGGTCTCTCATCGTATTGTATGGGCATTTTTGTATTTCTTAATTTCAATTCTTCTATCTTTTTCAATAAGCTTATCTTGTGTCCTAATATTGTCCCTGTATGGAGAGAAGAAAAGTACTCCTCGGAAGCGGTGCCGCGATAGCTACCATCTTGGCTGGTTGTACTGCCAGCGGGGAAGAAGATACAGATTCACCCAGCGAAACGGAGTTGGAAATGCAAGACAAGGTAAGCGAGGGTGACGAAGAAGAGGATTCTACCGAAGAGGATGAGTCAGAGTCAGACGATAAGGAAAAAGAACAGGATGAAATCCCGGGGTTCGATCGCGAGAACTTCGAGATCGATAGTGAGACCATTCATGTGAAACGTATCACATGCGAAAATCGGAAGCTTACCATCGATGTGAAGGTAACAACGAATGATCGAGACGAATTAGTTGAAGAACTTCGCGCTCTCGGGCCTGCTTTCGAAGACGCGATCCGTGATGCCGATGCTGATGAATTCTTCACGGAGGTCGAGGAACTTCACTTCACGCTCTATGATGAAGACAAGAACGTCCGGTTTGCGTTCTTTATCGATGTGAGATGGCTCCAGCAGTTCATCGATGACGATATTTCGAATGACGAGCTCGTGGATGAAATGCTCGACGAGATCGGGGATACATAACAATAGAATATACCGGTGTTGACACGGGGCAGTAGAGTCTTAATCAACCCCCATTTTAGCTGTGAACCTATATTCTACTGAGCTGCAGCAATGAACTACCCTACTGCTCGCCTGATGACTCGCGCTTGAGGGTAGGCTTCCTGTTTCAACGACGCGCTTTGCAGATACTGATGTATATCCACTTGTCGGGCTTGAAGCCGCTTTGGCTATAGATGAATGATCGGTAGTCCCGTGGCGCTTTCCACTGGAGCGAACCCGACGCCGTATCCGTCCGATTGAGCAGGGAGAGGCTATTGCGGTTGTCGTAGATCCATCTGCGACGACCTGTAGTTCGGGAGTATCCCTCAGTGAGATCGTCACAACCACTGCTTGAGGTCCAGCAGTTCCGACCGAAGCGCGGACATCGATACGATCTTGTCTCGGTCGTATTCGTTGAGTCGGTACAGAAGGTGGTTGTAGACTTGCCTACAAATATCTCGATGGCAGTCCAACCCCTCCCAGTGAGAGTCAGACGGTCCGGGTCGATCCTGTAGACGTAGTACATCCACTACTCCCGTTCCGCCATGAGTTGGTCAAGTCGATTACGGACGAACAACGGAGGTTGTGGTGGTTTTCCTCTACCCACTCAGCTTGGTCCTTATTCACATTATTGAAACGATAAAAGATTGTCATATAAAGGCAGTATAGTGTTAAATATTCTCGTTAGGAATGATTTCACGTAGCTGAGTCGACAAAATATATTTACGCAAATTCTGTTATTAGTGAACCAATGGCTATGAGAGGATACAACGAAGGAAAGGAAAGAGGTCAGTCTAATCCGGTGAGTCTACAATTAGTGAGACGGCTCGCTACTGCAGAAGATACTGAGCCAGAAGATATCCCCTCATACGCTCAGGAGATCGATTTTGAGGCGCTCGATACCCTTATTTCGGCAAGTTCGACTGATCTAACAGTGTGTTTTAGAATTGAGGGATACGATGTCACAGTTGCTTCGGATGGGTCTATCGATCTCGAGTAATATAATGTAGATACTAGCCTTCACCGTTTAGGTGGAACGTGTGCCGTCTTTCTGGGCGTTCCCCATAGCCAAGTACACTTCAGGGCTCTATCGTTTTAATGCTATTGAATGAGGTTTGCGGTTAAAACAAACATACGCCTGCTCTATAGAAGCGTATGGAAGTCCTGCGAGTTGTTGCTGGTCCTCAGTTAAGCGATCTCCATTCTAGCGACAGAAACATATCAATGCATCTCCTCAGAGAGTCTCTCCTGAACGGCCTGATTCTCCCATTGTTTCGTCATTGAAAGCAATTCTTGAGCTTCGTCAGATAAATCTCGCAAATGGATCTCACCATCTTCGTGGTCATACATAATGAGATCGGCACTCTCTAGCTTTGGAAGATCAATCTGTTGAAGACGAACCATCAACTCTGATTCTGTCAGCGTATCATCTGTGTTGTCAGTAACAATAGCGAGTTCTGTGAGAAGTTTATCGACTGTTGATATGTCTCGCGAAATCAAGAGGTGAAGAATCCAGCGTCGGTAACGTGGCGTTAGTACTTGTAGTGTGAGATCGAGTTGTGCGCTTTTGTTCATAGTGGTCATATATATCTATTACCTCTACGTTAGTTTATATCTTTTGTTTGCTATTACTATCTGTATGATACTAGGGGCGCTTGGATGCTGTAGGCGATCCGAGTGTAGACTAACCCTCTAGTGGAAATAAGGCTATGAGTAGATGCAATATCAAGTAGAAATAATAGTAACTCTTATTTACTTCCAGATAGGACTAATACTCTAAAAATGGATGTAACGACATATGAATAGAAGACAATTCATTCGAGCGCTCCCCATTATAGCAGTAGGGTCGACTGGTTGTGTAGGGCTTGATCTTGATGTGAGCCCAGAATTCGAGTCAGAAGCGGAAGGAGAGGAACTCGTTTCAGCCGAACCTTCGCCAATTGCCGTTGATACTACAGCAGTCGAAAGAGCGGGCTATGAAGAAACACGAGATATCGTGTTCGAGGTGACTCAAACGATGGCAGTAGGTGATGAATCGTACGTAGTTCGAGCCGCGAATCACCTCATTGAATACGAGCGGTCCGTTGACCATCCAGAAGTAGGAAAAGCGCCGATAGCACGATTTACTGCCGTCGCAACACCGAAAGTTGAGGCCTTCTCCCAGGAGATCAATTTCACTGAGCAGGTAACCGATGAGGTCATTGGGAATGGTCTTCAGATAGGGTATGAGAACGTGGAAATCGGCGACGAGGTACACGAAACTGATTCAGTTACTCCATTTGAGCGCGAGACAAAGGTATACCAGTATCCAGGGACCGCTGAGGTAGATGACTATGTAGTGTACGTCTACCTCCACGTTGCAAGGACAGTTCGTGAGTCAGACTACATTACGTTAGCTGGAATATATCCACAGGCCTTCGTTGCTAATGAACAACATCGAGTCTTGGATCTGATGGAAGCAGTCAAATGATCAAAATCAGCTAGCTACTGCCTGAAAGTAGTACGAGAAATGACACCACGTCGTAACGAGCGCACCGAGAGCAGTAGCTTGATCCAAATTCAGCTCGAGAGCTATGCCTAGCTCCAGAGACCGTTAGTCTGTTGAGCTGTGGCTTTCGGAATTAGTCGATGTGAAGGCTAATTCGTTATCCTCTGTTCGTACATCAGCCGGTATAGTTTCATAGAAATCTTCGACAATAGCTCTCGCATCTGGAAGGTTTGTCTCATTGAAAGAACGTAGTAGCGTGAGTGCGCGTCTACTACGAGCTCGTTGCCAGGATGCTTCGCGGTTCTCATAGGTTCTGATCGCACGGAGAAAGTCGACTTTACGAAACTCTGGCCAGTATGGTGTACAGAAGTAAACTGCAGCTTCATTGCCGTTTGCCTGCCACGGAAGAAAGTTCGATGTACGTTTGTCACCGCCTGGACGCAGTATGAGATCCACATCCGAGGAAGAGCCCTTGTATAGAGAGCGCTCGACAGTGGAGACATTAATATCATCCGGCGCAAGTTCACCTTCGTCTACTTTATGCGCGATCGTCTGAGCAGCACTCAAAAGCTCTGTGCGACCACCGTAAGCAACCGCAATATTGAGAACGAACTCGTCGTAATCTTCAGTACGGGATTCAGCGTAATCAATCGCGTCTTGGACCCGATCGGGAAGCTGATCGATCTCCCCAACAGCTTGAATCGCAACCTCGTTTTCGTGAACGCGCTCGTTGTCAGCAAACTCTCTGCATTTTTCACAAATAAGATCGAAAAGTGCTTCAACTTGATCCGATGGTCTATTGAAATTCTCGACTGAAAATGTATAAAGTGTGAGCTCTTCGACACCGATCTCTTGACACCACTTCAAGATCTGTTCAGTAGTTTCAGCACCAGCATGATGGCCTTCTGTAGCACTATCGTCATTCTGCCGTGCGTATCGCCGATTACCATCCTGAATAACTGCAATGTGGGTTGGTGTGCTACTGACTTCACGTTTAAGCACCTCTTCATAGACTGAGTAAGCGCGTTGTCTAAACCAGTCCCGCATTGTAGTCTAACAAGAGAGACCAAGCATATAATTTTTATTTTTATTCCATGATATGAATTACGGATATTCTACGTCTGTCCAACAGCCGGAACCAAGCGTCGGCGTCATGAGGAACGGTCCTCCGTATGTTGGATCACAACTGCAACCGCAAAGGGGTGCACTTCGTCGTGACCGATCCGAAAAGGACAACCAAATGAGTGTCCTGCGGGTGGGTTCGAGGCAGACAGGGATCTCAACCCCATGTACCATATCCTTGCTCGTGGTCTCACGATAGCAGGAGTGCTACACTCCGATTCAATATCATCCGAGAGGGTGAGGCTCTTTCATGATCACGAAAGACACTTCGCGCCTTTCGAACGACTTGCGGAGATTGCGCCCCCTGTGGGGACCAATCCGGTCCCTGCAAAGTGCGTCATCAAGACAGGAAGCCCCGTTCGCAACGAGTCCGTAAGGTCGAACAGGGTGGGGTAGTTCACAGTTGCTCGTCCGACAGAGTATCATTGTTGGATTTTCGAGAATCCTTCTCATCCGGTGTGCCGTGCCATACAGCTGTCGGTGATGAGCGCAGTGCCGGAAGGACCGCGAGTACAGCACTACAGACAGCAATAGCCACCGCTCCAAGAAGAGTCAGGAGGACGAGCACGGGAGATAAATCAGTTGTTAACTGAATTCCAAAGACGCTCAACAGACCTACGGCACGCAGAAGAAAGAGCGTGAGAAGTGCGCCAATTGCAGCAAGAAGAACAGCCGGAATTGCCAATTTGCAGGCATCAAGAACGATAATGCGTAGCACTCGGATCGGACGTGCGCCCGTCGATCGGTGGATCGCGATCGCCTTTCGGCGAGCGTGAACCGCCTGTGCGAACACCGCTGTTGTACTCCCAACTGTCATCAATCCTGCGAGGATGATCATCGTTCCGAACAGAACCTGCATATTGCCGAGTGTCTGGTCGATGAGCTGTCCCATAGCTGCTCCGGACTGATACTGTGCGTCACCGGCGATCGACTCAAGGTCGAAGTCACCATCCAGCACTTCGTAGGTCTCAGTTGCGATCGGCTCCTCGTCCGCGGTCATTTCGATCTGGTACTCACCAGGTGGGATCTCTTGTTTGGCGTCTCCGTCACCGACAGTACGATCCGTACTCATAGATTCGCCTGGAGCGAGCGTTACAGTTTCTGTTTGTTCGTCTGCCGGAGAGTTGACCTGTATTTCCTGTGTTTGCCCCTCCATCCAGTGATTCATCAGCGTCACTGTCGTCTCGGGGGCAGTACTCGGGGTTCCAGTCTGGGGTGTTATCTCGAGATCAGCTCCGAACAGACGTTGCTGGCCGTCGATAACCTCTATTTCGTGGCTTACACTATCCTGGTCGGCCTGTGTCGCGCTGAGCTCGTACTCACCTTCGGTCTCGGGGAGTTCGATCTGAGCGATGCCATCGTCATTAGTCGTTGCTTGGACCCCATCGAGGGAGACAGTCGCATCCGAAACAGGGTCGTCGTCCGGTGTCGTCACCGGGACGAGAAGAGTCTCACCAGGGGGTGCTTCGGCGGGAAGTGTCTCAGGGAACACAAGGGTATCTGGTGCGAGAACAGTGATATTCTGTGAATGATCGCCAACAGCTACCGTCTGAGATCCTGTCGAGTCGAACGTATGGTTGATCTCGATCTGGGCCTCTTTATTGGGTTCGAGTGTTACCTCGCGTTCGACAGTCTGGTCACCGGCCTCGATCTCAAGAGTTTCTGTGACGGCGGCCGATTCATCATTGCGCAGATAGACTGAGATCGGTACGGATTCGTCGCTGGCAGCGGTTTCTGGGGCACGCACCTCCTGGACCATCTCCGCATCAGTTGTATCTTCAGAGCCGTCTCTGGTGTCAAATACGGTGTCTATAATCCCCGTAGATTCATCCGGACTACCGAGTGCGGCGTCAGCATCCCCTGCAGTCCGAATAACATGCACTGTTCCCGTATCAAGTGCGAGTTCATGGCCAGTTTCAAGTGGGACGATGAGTTGATCGTCGGCCATACTGTCGGTTTCATAGACGCCGACGATCGTCACTTGAGAGACACCAGGACGGTCGCTCCCGCCAAGCATCCGTGTCTCACCGATGCTTACGTCCTGGGTTTCTGCAAGACTACTCCCGATGACTGCTTCGTCCGGTGCAGCCGGCTCATGACCGTCGATAAGCTCGGCATCAGTCACAGCAGCAAAGTCGGAATAATTCGCTCCTCGAGCGAGATATGACTCACCATCATTCACTTGCCCAATCATGAGCTCCGGACTAGCATCGATTCCCTCTGCACGGAATGCGTCAGCAGTCTCTATATCGAGACGACTATCAATCGGATGTGAGGCATCTGCAGACGTTACTGTCCCAGTCTCGGTGGTATCCAGCGGTGCTGCTGCAGCGCCGATTCCACCGATCAAGAGGACGAGAAGGATGAATACGGTGAGTGTAGCCCCCGTCGGAATGAGCGTTCGCCAGTCTAAGAGGGTCGGTGACAGCGACGACGGGACACATGTTGTGAGCTGATGGACAAGAGAAGAGGTTTGGCGCTGTCCGGACAAGCCCTGGAGTGCGGTAGGTGCAACGGTCACCGCGGGCCGGGCTGCAAGTACACCGGCAAGAGCGCCCACAACCACGAGCACAGTGAGCATTGGGATGAGAACACGAAGGATTGGCCAGGTTAGTCGCGGCTCTAATGTAACTGACAGCCCCGCCCAGCTTGCAAGGGCGACTACGAGTGGCGGAGTAATACTCCCAATAAGGAATCCTCCAAAGACACCGACGAGTGCAAGAAGTGTAGACCGGATTCCAAAGAGCGAGAGAACGCTGAGTGGTGTCCCACCAGTCGAACGGATAATCGCAAGCGTCTCAAGACGCTCCCAGACGCTGATACGAGTTACACTATAGAGAACGACCATGATAACAACCGCCCCAGCGCCGGTCGCGACCGCCAGTACTTGGAGGACTTCACTCATGCCGGTGAGCAAAAACGCGTGTGCGGACACGAGTGGGACACCGGTATCGAATTGCTCGAGGTTGAAGATCGTTGGTTCCTCGTCGGTGATTTCACCACTGGTTTCAATAGCAATCGCTTCTGTCGGTCCAAGAGTTTCGACCGTTGAACTCTCAGCTGTATACCACCATGATGGGAAGAGCGTGTCCTCATCGTGGGGCGTTACTGTGGCCGTTATCTCTCCTTGTTGACCCGCAAACTGAACGGTTTGGTCCTCGGAGCTGGGACCGGAGAGGGTTTGGGACTCGCCGGGAGGCGGAATAGTCGCTTCATTCGGACCAGTCGATGCATCATCCAGTTCGCGTGGCGCATCTGCTGGAATACCGATTACAGTGTGTTCTGTGCCCGATTCATCGTCGACGATTGCGACCGGGAAGACGATCGCGCCGTCACCAGTGGCGTTTTCAGCGTCAGCCACTGAATCATGGTAAGTTGCGGTCGTGGAGGTCGATACATCGCCGGTGATCGCTGCGAACTGCGTCCCTACAGTCAGAAGTAGCAGCGTCGTCCCGACGAGAAACGCAGTGCTGACTGCGATGATGGCTACCGTCAACCAATCTCGACGCGACCAGTCTCGAATCAGCGTGTGCTGATATCCCATTTAGAGTGACCCTCGACACGGTTGCCGTTTTATAACTCGATAGGAGCGGTGTTCGTCCCAGCATGAGCAACGATAAAAGCGAGTACAGGGCTCGAATAGGGACATTACTGAAGAGTAAGTGGATGTTCAGGTTCGGCCGACGATCGCTCGGCTGGAACATCATCGCTAACCGGCGGTTGCTCGTTTAGTTCACCGTCATTGAGGAGGAGAACCCGATCGAACCGCCGGGCGAGATCACGGTCATGACTGATCACGACGAGTGCCATCTCCATCTGGTCTCGCAGACCGAAAAGGAGATCAAGAACCTGGGTCGCCGTTCGCGGGTCGAGCTGGCCGGTCGGTTCGTCAGCAAAGATGATATCTGGTTTATTTGCCAGTGCTCGTGCAATGGCAACGCGCTGTTTCTCGCCGCCACTGAGTGTTGCTGGATACTGGTCGGCCAGATCAGTGATCGCGAGTGCTTCAAAAAGCGTATCGAGCCACGCTTCGTCACGTTCTCCCCGGTGTTCTTGGGGAACGGCTGCGTTCTCGCGTGCAGTTAGATCATCAATAAGACGAAAGTCCTGGAAAACAAACCCCACTGTCTCTCGTCGGATCCGTGCTCGTGTGCGTTCCGAGCTTTCGCTGACGTCGATGTCGTCAATAATAAGCGTCCCTGCTGACGGCGGGTTGAGCAACCCCAACACGTTGAAGAGGGTTGTCTTTCCTGACCCGCTGAGTCCTTGAATCAACGTACTACTGTTCCGACTGATCGTAACTGACACCCCATCTAGGATAGTTTGGTCCCCACGGCGAATGAAGAGGTCATCAGCCTGCAATAGATTCTGCGTCACTAGTAACGAGTACTGATCTATAAAATATAACTCTTTTTCTTACTATATTTACTAGACTGAGGAGTGACAAGTACCCAGCAGATACGAGGTCCGTTGAAGGTTCCGGAAAATTCAGTGAGCCGTTTATAATATCGAGGAGAGACAGCCACTGAGGTGACAAACATCAGTCGCGACCTTCGTATTAAAAATCTGTTATAACTAGATAAAAATAATAGGATATAAGGAGAGTATATGTTAGATGAACCGGAGGCAGTTTATCCAAGTCATTCCGATCACAACAGTCGGATCAGCCGGTTGTATGGAGCTTGATACCGAGGACGATTCCGACACTGAACCGGAATCCAGCAGGGAAAACGTCATTTCAGCCGAACCCACCCCCATTGCTATCGATGGCGCTACACTCGAAGAAACGGACTACGAGAAGACACGGGATATCATATTTGAACTAACACAAACAATATCGATGAAGGATGAGTCATATATAATTGAGGCGTCGAATCATCTCATTGAGTGCGTTCGGACTATCGACCGTATAGATGGCGAACAGCCAGTAGCGGCATTTACCGCCGTTGGGACACCTGAAATCGAGACTGTCTCTCAGAAAGTCGATTTTGCTGAACGGGTGACGAACGAGGTCATAGAGAATAGTCTTCAGATTGGATATGAGACTATCGAAATCGAGGACCAGGCGAGCACAACTCATTCAGTCGTTCCATTCGAGAACGAAGTGACAGTATACCAGTATCCGGGGGTGGCTGAGGCAAGTGATTACAAAGTCGATGTGCATCTCCACGTTGCAAGGGCTGTTCGAGAGACAGATTATATTACACTGGTTGGACTCTACCCGTACTTCCTCGGTGACGACGAGCAGGATCGTATTTTCGACCTAATGGAAGCCATCGAATAGGAGGTGACACGCCTACACCGACCGATCTGAAAAGCAGGCATTCGTTGAAGTGTATCTCACTCTCACCCGTGGTATCTGAGACGAGTATCGAACGGCATACGATCGAGGACGCATCCAGTTGGCAGCGACGGTCACTCATTGACAGATACGTGTATCTCTCTATAGTTATGACGACACAATAAAGTAGGTAACAGGGAGGGCCCAGACTAGAGTGGTCTCCCTGCTCGTTGGGGCCGATTCGATGAATAGGACCAACTCGAGGACTGACTGTATCTTTTATGCTGCCTGCGCTAACATACAGACATGTAGTTCCGCTGGGCGCAGAGAAAACAAACCCCCCTCCCTTCCCTACCAGTACAATGAGTAAGTACGACGACCTCTTCGACGAAACGGCACCGACTGACAGCGTCTTCGCCCAGAAGGACGTGCTTGATCCGCTGGCCGAAGCCGACGAAATCATCGCTCGTGAGAATCAAGAGCGTACTCTCGCGACGATTCTCAACGGCGTTCACGAAGGATATCTACCGCCGACCGTTTCGATCCATGGGCCACCCGGGACGGGTAAGACTATGACTACACGGCGAATCACCAGCGAGTTCGCTGCCCGGACTGATCTCCTGGCCGTCGAGTACGTCAATCTCAAGGACTGCCGATCGATCTTTAGTGCGGCTAATGAGATCCATTTTGCACTCACCGGTGAGAAACGTGGGGCCTATGAGGGACTTGACGGCGTCTTCGAGGGGATCTGGACGGAGCTGGCTGACTATCCCGAGTGGACTGTACTCCTTCTCGATGAGATCGACCACGTTCAACACGATACCAACTACGATCCCAACGAGTTCTTCTATCGGCTGTTGCGTGGGGAAGGCAAGCTTGTCCGAGATATTCACCTCTCATGTTGGCTGCTCAGTAACGAGCTGGTGACGGTCGATCTCCGACTCGACAGCCGCGTCGAGAGCGTCCTGGGCGATGAGGAGCTGTTCTTCCCGCCCTATGGGCGCGATACGTTGAGAGCTATTCTGGAGCCCCGCATCGAGCGAGCGTTTTGCGACGGAGCAGTGCCCGAGGACTCCTTCGAGCATGGCGTTCGGAAGGCGGCCTTTCATTGGGGTGACGCACGGCGAGCGCTTCGGCTTTTCCGACGGGCAGGGGAAATGGCCAATGATCGTGGGCTCGATCAGGTGACGATTGACTGTCTCGACGCGAATATCGAGGAAACGGAGCGGGAAGCGACCATCGAGAAGCTGCTCTCATTGCCCCCGAAGCATTTCACTGTACTCGTGGGTGTCACTGATTGGAAACAGACCCAAACAGGAGAGATCGTCCAACCTGTCACGGCTGCTAAGATTCAAGAAGACGGTACACTCACCCAACTCGATCTCGGAGATCGGGCGATACGCACTGTCATCACAGAGCTCGAAACCATGGGTCTCGTTGAGACATGGATCGACTCAAAGGGAGATGAGGGCCGTGTGAAGCAGATTCAGACCACCTTCGATCCACAATGGGTCCGCGAGGCAGCCGACCCGTATCTCGAAGCGTCGGATACCCTTTCATCGGGCGGGGATTGAGAGCGGTTCCAGTGGTGTACTGGGGGAGTACCCTGGTATCGAAAAGATACCTATACGGGTAGGGTCAATTGTATACAATTCCATCCGTACAAGACGCCGTAGGTGGTCCTACGAGCGAGTTCGAAGGCAGTAGTGTGGCTGCTTTTTGTCAGTGGTAGTTGTAGCAGTGGCAGGGCTGTAGTACTGTGCTGTCCAACTCCCAGAAGGGCGACGGACGGTGGCGTAGCGATAGTCTCTTGAAATCGCTTGCTATCTATTACTGCCCCGTATTAATTCGGTGGCGTATGCAGCCGCCACTCGTTCACCTACAAAGGGGCGACTGTTGCTCGGACACTGAGTATCGCACCGCTTTTCGGGCGTGAAACGTGTTCGAAAGGGATGAGGGCTTAGGCCGCCTCTGACATCACCTGTGCCCCCCATGGATGAGCTCTGTAGCCCCTGACAGGGCTACTATCCCTTTGTGGATGGAACTGTATAGTACATTGGTTGTATCGTTGCATTGAGATTTTAGTCAGTAGAACACCGCAGTCGGAGAGGGTGTGGTCGGGATTACGGTGATCTCAACGCAGTTCTCTCCGCTGCGGCGATCACTACCCCGAGTGAGTCACCTGTGTCCACTCTCCATTGTCTTTGAGATCGGATGCCGATAGACCATGGACGGTGCCACTGTTCAGGATGAAGCCGCCTCAGCTATGGAACGTAGAATAGCTCCACAAGACCTTCAACGCCGTTTCTTCGTGTCGGACATCAGTCGCTCCACAGAGAGGTTGAATTGATGGATTGTCGGGCGCCTCGTTGACAGGATGTATCATTGGCGATCAACCCAAACGATGCTAACTCGTACTGAGTCCGGCCTGTCGAGCATCTCTCAATGATTCAAACGTTCCGTGGAGGCTCTCTCGGGCGCTCTGTCATCATCGCTCCGCTTGAAGGAGCCTCCACCGACAGTTCCTCGCCGTGAGCGCCTGGCAGAACGTTGTCGACGATCTCGCTGAAAAGGTCAGCAGCTCGAGAAAGATCGAATTCTCCCATCTCACCCCATGGCAGATCTGGCCATTCGACAGCTTAGCTGTATCGCTCGGCGAGAAGCCACGGGAACTGTTCGGAAACAGTTTGTCGAAACATCAAATTAGAACTGGGCCGGACAGCCATCGTCAAGATGGAGACAGCTCAAGAGGGGCGTATGAAACGAGGGGTCTGTCAGTCGATCCATCCGACTTCGAAGAGCTGGGGGTCCACCTCGGCACCGATATGGAGTATCTCAACCTCAAGGTTACAGGGAGACATAATCTACCTAGTTGGGATAACGGAGGGTAGTGCTACGATGTGAAACGCGCTGCGTTCGTTATGATGGACGATTTATGCCGTGTAGGGTTAACATCTCATCAGGTATCCTTCGCGTATAAAGGCAAAGCCCCTAATTGTGAACTGATCGATAGCATATGGATAGCAAGGTAGGGGGAACCAATTTTACAAAGTGGTCAGAGGATGAGCAACGGATCTCTACCAGTAGCTTGTATCGCTCATAGAGGATCCCAGTCCGCCAGTGAACCATTCTCTTGGAGATCGTAAGCGGAGACGGATATCCAACTAGCCATTCGAGGACCACCAGAGAAAACCCGTGGCAGGATCGTAAGCCACGGGAGCTCATCCACTTCATCGCTAGGGGAGGAATCCGGATTCTGTCAGAGGCATCTCAAATTGTCCCCCTCGGACGCTTCACAGCGTCCAATCAATAATGGGAGTCTATAATGATAGTGCTAGGGGTTGTATTCACAACCCATCTAAATATATCCGTGACAGTTGTGCTGGCAGTAATATTGTATCTAGTACCTGTCTTGTGATTTTTGGCTCAGAGAGAGGTCAATCGAAGCGTTCCTTTCAGAAACCCATATCCTATTTGTGGTTTTACTCTACTCTCAATATCCCATGTTCTGTGCACACCAGGTTTCCGCAGAAACCTATCCAAGGCGGATAGGTTGAACAACAGCACTAACCATGGCGATCAGGGGTGGGGGAAGATCGCCAATGGTTGAGAGTATCTTACATGACTTAGCTTATTGGCTTGCATGATACGGGTACGTGCTTGGTTCAGACCGTATGACTTGACCATCAACAGGAGAACACGGAAGTCGCCCAGGGGTTGCTGGGCGACCCTGACAGCACTGACGAGTTACCACGTCCGCCACGCTATACTATGAGGACAGGTAACTTAGCTCATGGGGTAACCTGCCCCGGCCTTAAGGGCAGGTCCCTAATTGACGGGCTCAACAACCATGCTGATGAAGCTGGCGAGTTTAGGGGGGGCCTCGCCAATCTATGCTACTGGTGCGCATGGCATAGGCTTTCTGGCCGATTCGAGCAGTTACATATGTCTCGCGAGCTTGGGTAGTTGACTGGCGACAGAGCGGTGGGACGCCGCCCTCCGAAAGCGGTTGGAGCAGTGTTTCGGACTAGGAGTGGAGTTCCGTCGCCATCCTGTACCCATATTCACGTGTCTGCTAACGGGTTCAATTAGATGCCATTCGAGTGCGAAGTGTATTTCTAACTAAGGAATGGTATATTTAATGACTGTTTTCTTTGGCTTTAGTGTGATGAACGAATCGAGCGAGTCGGAGGGGTTTTAGATGTGAAATCACCCCTGCAGCGAGTGCTGGTCGGACATTGTCCGCAAGCGATCCCTCCTCATTCTGTAGACAGACTAATCTGGATTCGGGGTCGTATTTGATAGACCCACATCTCTCTAAGGCCGGCACATCCCGCTCACGAATCGTTTTCCTCACGGCCGGAGACTGAGTCCCGACCTGTGATCCGACATATTCACTGATTTCAGTGAGTCCGGCGGGGTAGGTACACATACTGAGATATCGAAGGATGTGCCAGCGATACCGATTCGCTTCGTTTGGGACATGTTCGGAGACAATTCTCGCATATTCGGAGTCGCTACGAGGCATACTATACTACAGCATTAGATCGAAATAATATAATCTTTCCTATTATATTTAGTAAATTCATTCCCGTAATATCTCGTGAACTCCCGCTTCTTTAGGTACGAGAGGATCTCATTCCCAGAACGTCGGTACTGTGGCATCGATCTGATAGCCATCCCCCTGATTGCTGTCCGAAACGAGCGTTCTGAGATCGCCGTCCATCGAGAGTGGACCCATGATGTTCGTCAGTAGAATCTCTCGGGTTTCGGTTCGATGAAGTTCGTACCACTCATCGCCGTCAACACTTGCAAGCACGACCGAATCCTCGGCGGTGTCGTGCATCGGAGAATAACCGAAGGGTATGATACAGAGCTCCCGACCGTCGTCCTCACGAATATGCCACCGACGACGTGCGTACATCTCCATCGTATCGTCGTCAGGATCGGTCTGGATCTGGACGTGAACCCGTTCGAAATCGCTTGCCTGCTCGGGTTCATCGTTTGCACTCTCGCGTTCCCATCGCATGATGCCTTCTGGAGTGCCGTCGGTTCCCAGTACCACACAGTCTTCGAAGGCGGCGACCTG